>DRFF01000143.1 GCA_011050685.1 Aurantimonas coralicida | reverse complement strand
TTCGCCGTCGAGAAGGCGGGCGACAAAACGCAGACGTTCCTCCATCACCGAACTCTCTTTCCACGGCATCAACACCTCCGGCAAAAAGCCAAAAGTGTTACCCATGTGTCCGGTACAAAACGTCACCTATGTCTCGGGTCGGGCAAAGGGTTTCCCGAAAACCCGAATTCTCCCGACGATAACTACGACACCGCCGAGGCCATCGATCTCATCCATGAGGTCTTCCCGCGCTCGACCGTCGAGATCACACAGCGGCCCACCGGCGTCCCTGTCGGCTGGATAACCGGATGCCGCCGACGCTCGTTGGCAAACTTCGTGACCAGGCAAAGCCGCGAGGGGAATTCTCGGCCGAAATCCAGAAACTCGTCGCGGAATATACGAAGGACGGCGATGCGGGCGGTGCTGCGCAAGGAGCGTGGCTACGATCCGGTGGTCGCGGCGGCATAGGAATATGGAGCTACCGGCTGATGAGCAGACGGCCTCAAAAGGCGAGAATCCGAATTTCTCAATTTCGACTTGTAAAAATTTGGTATCGATATAAAAGGAAATTCTTACAAATATGAACAACTAGGAGGAGGACATGCTTGTGACTCGATCAAACTTTGTCAAAGCACTGGTACTGGCGGCCAGCCTCGGTATGACGGCTACGCCCGCATCCGCGACCGAGTGGCGCGGCTGGAACATCCATGTCGATGACTATCCGGTTTCCATCGGTATGGAATCCTTCATGAAGGAAATTACCGAGAAGACCGACGGAGCGATCACCGGCAAGGTCTACCACAATGGCGTCCTTGGCGATCAGCCAGACGCGATCGAGCAGACGCGGCTCGGCGCCATTGATTTCGGCGAGTTCAGCCTCGGGCCCATGGGTCAGTCCATCCCCGAGACCAACGTCGTTTCGTTGCCCTTCATCTTCAAGAGCATTCCGCAAATGTACAAGCTGATGGACGGCGCCGCCGGCGAGGCTATCGGCAAGGGCATGGAGGACAAGGGTCTGGTCCCGGTTGGCTGGTACGATGCCGGTGCGCGGTCCTTCTACAACTCGATCAAGCCGATCAACACGCCCGACGACGTCCGGGGCATGAAGGTCCGCGTGATGAATAACGATCTGTTCGTCGGCATGATCGAGTCGATGGGCGGCAATGCGACGCCGATGGCGTTTGCAGAAGTGTTTCAGTCGTTGAAGACCAACGTCGTCGACGGCGCCGAAAACAACCCGCCTTCCTACGAGTCGACCAACCACTATGAAGTGGCGAAGTACTACTCGCTGACCCAGCATCTGATCATCCCGGAATGCCTGTGCGTGTCGAAGATCGCATGGGACAAGCTGACGCCCGAACAGCAGGTCATCGTCAAGGAAGCCGGCCGCACTAGCGCCGACCTGCAGCGCAAGCTGTGGGCCGAGCGCGAAAAGGCCAGCATGGAGAAGGTGATCGCCGGCGGTGTCGAGGTCAACGAGGTCGCCGACAAAGCGCCCTTCCAGGACGCCATGGCCCCGGTCTACGAGCAGTTCCTCGCGGCCAATCCCGGCCTGACGGACCTCGTCAACCTGATCCGAAACGCTGACTGACGGATTGCCCGGCGACTCGGCCTTCTCGCGAGGGTCGGGCCGCCGGGCACATCTCACAAGGGAAAGATCCGTAGATGCCCGACCATGCATCGACAGTTGCGCGCATCGAAGGCGTTCTTGCCCGCGTCAGCGCCGCCTGCATCTTCATCGCGTCCTGCGCCCTGGTGGTACTGATCGTCACCTTCGGCTGGCTGGTCTTCGGCCGCTACGTGCTGAACGTCACGCCAACGTGGGTGGAACAACTCGCCCTCGTGCTGGTCGGCTACATTGCTTTCCTCGGCGCGGCAGCGGGAATCCACGAAGACAGTCACCTCTGCGTCACCATGTTCCGGGATGCGCTGGGCGAGCCGGCCCGCACGGCTGTGACGATCGGGGTCGATCTTGCGCTGGCGGGCTTCGGCGCCGTGATGTTCCTCGCTGGAATCGACCTGATGCGCTTCGGTTGGGACACGCTTCTGCCGATGCTCAACATTCCACTGAGCTTTCGTACGCTATCGGAAGTCTTCTGCGGCGGGCTGATCGTGCTGTTTGCCGGCACGCGCGCCATTCTGCGGATCCTCACTTTCCCCCGATCTGATCGGGCCGCGACCGACGACGGGCGCTGATCATGGGTCTCGCAATTCTGCTGGGAGTTTTTGCCGTTGGCGTGGTTGTCGGCATGCCGGTCGCCTTCGCCATGGGCATCGCGGCGGCTTCCTCCTTCCTTTACGAAGGGTTTCCGACCCTGATGACGTTTCAGCGGGCGATGGCCGGTGTCACGGTGTTTTCGTTGCTCGCCATTCCGTTCTTCATCTTCGCTGGCGAGATCATGCTGCATGGCGGCATCGCCGTGCGGTTGGTGCGATTCGCCTCGGCGCTGGTCGGCCATATCAGGGGCGGCCTGGCCATGGTCAATATCTTCTCCAGCATGCTGTTCGGCGGCATTTCCGGCTCGGCAATCGCCGACATTTCGGCGCTTGGATCATTGCTCATCCCGGTGATGAAGGAACGCGGCTACCGTCCCGAATACGCCGTCAACGTGACGGTGACGTCGTCGATCGCCGGCATCGTCATTCCGCCCAGCCACAACATGATCATCTTCGCGGTCGCGGCCGGAGGCGGCATCTCGATTTCCAAGCTGTTCCTGGCCGGCGTGGTGCCGGGCATCCTGATGTGTGTGTGCCTTGCCATTGCGGCCTACGTTCTCGCGGTGAAGCACAAATACCCGGCCGAGCCATTTCCTGGCGGCGCCGCGCTGGGGCGCACCGCGCTCGACGCACTGCCGGGGCTAGTCACCGCCGTGATCATTGTCGGCGGCACCCTGTCAGGTGTCTTCACCGTCACCGAATCCGGCGCCTTCGGCGCGATCTACGCGCTACTTCTGACGACGTTCTACTATCGCAGCCTGAGTTGGCAGGGCTTTATCACCGCCGTCACCTCGTCGGTGCGCACGACCGCCATGGTCATGATCCTCATCGCCTTCGCCAGTTCCTTCGCCTACCTGCTGGCGCTCTACCAGGTGCCGGCCAAGCTCAGCGACCTGCTGGTTTCGATCTCGGACAACAAATACGTCATCCTGCTGATGATCAACCTGATCCTGCTGTTGCTCGGCATGATTATGGACATGGCGGCGCTGATCCTGATCTGCACGCCGATCTTCCTGCCGATCGCCAAGAGTCTGGGCATGGCGCCCGAGCATTTCGGCATCATGCTGCTGATCAATCTCGGCCTTGGCCTTTGCACACCGCCGGTGGGCACCTGCCTGTTCGTCGGCTGCGCGGTCGGCAAGGTGCGGATCGAGGACGCCGTCCGCACAATCTGGCCGTTCTACCTGGCAATCCTGGGGGCCTTGCTCCTCGTAACCTACGTACCCGGCTTTTCCATGTGGCTGCCGGGACTGTTTTGACCGTGCAAGCTTTGCAGATCGATCGGAAAGGAAAGCTGGTGACCAGCCTGACGAACGACACACGCGAGACCCTGATGGGCGTCAGCACCGCGACGCTGACGACCGTGATGTTCAAGCGCGGTTTCAGGAATGTCTTTCTGGACAACCTGCGCCGTCTGGCGCCCGGCAAGAACATGGTCGGCGCCGCCTATACGCTTCGCTACATCCCGGCTCGCGAGGATCTCGACGTGCTGGCTTCCTTTGCCGACCGCGAAAACCCGCAGCGCAAGGGCGTCGAGGAATGTCCGGCAGGTGCGATCTTCGTCATCGATTCGCGCGGCGACGCGTCGGCAGCATCGGCCGGCTGCATCCTCGCCGCGCGGTTGCAGGCGCGCGGCTGCGCGGGACTGGTGACGGACGGTGGATTTCGCGACTCGCCGGAGATTGCCGACCTCGGCATGCCGGCCTTTCATCAGAGGCCTAGCGCGCCGACCAATTTGACCAAGCACCATGCCGTGGCGCTCAACGAGCCTATTGCATGTGGCGGGGTATCGGTGTTTCCCGGTGACACGCTAGTGGGCGACAATGAAGGGGTGGTGTGTATACCAGCGCACCTGACCGCCGAGGTGGCCGCCGAAGCGGCGGAAATGACGGTCTTCGAAGACTACGTAATGGAAATGGTGAAAGGCGGTGCGTCGAGCTACGGGCTCTACCCGCCGACCGGGGCCGCAACGATGGACGAATTCAGGGCATGGCGACAGGCAAACGGCAGATAGACGATGCATCGGCAGCATCAGACCGCCGACCCGGCCGCCTATTGCGCGACGGGACGCTTCCCGACCGTGTCTTTGAACGGATCCTGGCGATGATCGCCGATGGCGCGATCGCAGTCGGCGACAAGATGCCGTCCGAGCACGAGCTGTGCAGCGCGCTGGAGGTCTCGCGCCCGGTGCTGCGGCAGGCGCTCAAGCAATTGCGCGCCGACGACGTGATCGTGTCGAGGCAGGGCTCGGGGTCCTATGTCGTGCGCCGACCGGAAAGGGCGATTCTCGACTTTGCGCCGGTGGGCTCTGTCGCCGATATCCAGCGGACCTTCGAATTCAGGGCCGCCATCGAAGGTGAAGCCGCCTATCTGGCGGCGCTGCGCAGAACCGATCCGGACATGCTGCGCCTCAAGGCGGCACTTCGGGAACTCGACCGCTGCATCGAAGCGGGGGAACTCGGCGTCGATGCCGACGAGAATTTTCATGTCGCGGTCTGCGAAGCGTCTGACAATCGCTACTTCACCATCGCGCGGACCTCGATGAAGGCGAACATCCTGACCGGCATGAACCTGACGCGCAACCTGTCGCTGACCAAGCCGCGCGAGCGGCTGGAACTGGTGCAGAAGGAGCATTACGCGATTTTCGAGGCCATCCGGGACAAGAATCCCGCGGTAGCGCGCAACGCGATGCGCAGCCATGTCGAGAACGCCCGCAAGCGCGTTTTCGAAGGCAACATCGCGGCCGTTGAGCCGCAAGCACAATTTCAAACGGGAGTAAGAAAATGAACCTCAAGGGAAAAGCGGCAATCGTCACGGGTGGCGGGCGCGATATCGGCCGGGCCTGCGTGATGCGTCTGGCTGAAGCCGGCGCCAAGGTCGCGATCAACTACCACAGCAGTAGCGAAGGAGCCGACAGCGCGGTTAAGGAGATCGTTGCGGCTGGAGGACAGGCCTTTACCATGCAGGGCGACATGACCAAGCCGGACGATGTGAAGGCTTTCGTTGAGCGCGCCGTTGCGGAATTTGGCAAGATCGACATCGTCATGCCGATCACCGGTGGCATAATCGCGCGCAAGACGATTGCCGAGATGACCCTCGATCACTGGCAGGCGGTGATGGATCTCAACACGACGTCGGCGTTCCTGCTGATCCAGGCCGCGCTGCCGCACATCCCGGAAGGCGGAGCCATCGTCAACATGGCGTCGCAGGCCGCAAGAGATGGCGGCGGCGGTGGTGCCATAGCGTATGCTGCGTCCAAGGGTGCGGTCTTGACCATGACGCGTGGAATGGCAAAGGAACTGGGGCCCAAGATCCGGGTGAATGCATTGTGCCCCGGCATGATCGACACGGACTTCCACAACGTCTTCACCAAGCCGGAAGTGCGAACGCACGTGGCGGGCATTACGCCGCTCAAGCGTGAGGGTTCCTCGCAGGACGTTGCCAATCTTGCGGTTTATCTTGCCTCCGACGAAGCCGCCTTCATCACTGGCGCTTGTATCGATATCAACGGCGGATTGCTGTTCTCGTAGGGAGGCAGTCCGCTCCGGCAAATTTGTCGACCAGCGCATGACGTGCGCGGCCGTTGATTTTCCCGCCGGCATCGTAACCTGTGGCGTCGCGCGGCCTCGGTGGTTTTGCTGACCATCGATAATCGCCGCGAAAGGGACTTGCGCCGCGTCCTGACCGTTCCCGATCGCAATTTGGTCGGATGGTCGACACCGTCGTCCGACGTCGGCGCAAGCTCGAATGACTGCCAATTAAGGGGCGCTGCACAATGCGTCCCTTGGGCGAACGATGACCGGTCGCTTTCGACAATGTGAAAGAGAGAAGCCATGA
The DNA here is from genome assembly GCA_011050685.1 of Aurantimonas coralicida. Classification (GTDB taxonomy): domain Bacteria; phylum Pseudomonadota; class Alphaproteobacteria; order Rhizobiales; family Rhizobiaceae; genus Aurantimonas; species Aurantimonas coralicida_A. The sequence continues at coordinate 95,764 of DRFF01000143.1, read as the reverse complement.
CGCTGGACTTGAAGCACGACATCACTGGCGAGCAGTTGATCGCCGGCGACTGGGTTGCCGGGGCCGAGCGATTTTCATCGAGCCCGGCGAGCGGCGAGGCGCTGACCTATTCGATCGCCAGCACGGAAATGGTCGATGCCGCCGCCAAAGCGGCGGAAGCGGCCTTCTGGTCCTATGGATACTCTTCGAGGGAGACTCGTGCAGCCTTCCTCGAGACCATCGCCGATGAAATCGAGGCGCGGGGGTCCGAACTGACGGCGATCGGCTCGGCAGAAACCGGCCTGCCGACGGCGCGGCTCGAAGGCGAGCGCGGTCGCACGACAGGTCAGCTCCGGCTGTTCGCCGTCCATATTCGCGACGGCGCCTATCTCGACCGCCGCCATGACGCGGCGCAGCCCGACCGCACTCCGGCGCCGCGACCGGATCTGAAACTCGTCCAGCGGCCGATCGGCCCGGTTGCGGTCTTTGGCGCCTCGAACTTCCCGCTGGCCTTCTCGACCGCCGGCGGCGACACCGCCTCGGCGCTGGCCGCCGGCTGTCCGGTGGTCGTCAAAGGCCATGGCGCGCATCCCGGCACCGCCGAGATCGTCGCGCGGGCGATCGATGCCGCGATCCGGATCCATGGGCTGCACCCGGGCGTCTTCAGTCTCATCCAGGGCGGCGATAGCCGCGAGGTCGGGGCCGCTCTCGTCACCCATCCGCTGATCAAGGCGGTCGGCTTCACCGGATCGCTGAAGGGCGGCAAGGCGCTGTTCGACCTCGCCATGCAGCGCGACGAACCGATCCCGTTCTTCGGCGAACTCGGCTCGACCAATCCGATGTTCCTGCTTCCGCATGCCGTCAAGGCGCGTGGCGCCACGATCGGCGCCGGCTGGGCGGGCTCGCTGACCATGGGCGCCGGGCAGTTCTGCACCAATCCCGGCATCGCCGTGGTGGTCGACGGCGAAGCCGCCGACGCATTCGTTTCGGCGGCGCACACGGCGCTGAAACAGGTGTCCCTGCAGACCATGCTGACTGATGGCATCGCCGCCGCGTTCCGATCGGGCACGAACCGGGTCAAGGGCGCGTCCGGCGTGTCGGAAATGCTCGCCGGCGATTGCGAGGGCCGTAGCGCCGCCCCGCGGCTCTTCGAGACGACAGGCGGCGCCTATCTTGCCGACGAAGCGCTCAGCGAAGAAGTGTTTGGCCCCCTCGGCATCGTCGTTCGGGTCAAGGATATCGATGAGATGGAGGCCGTGGCCCATTCGTTGCACGGCCAGTTGACGGCGACTTTGCAGATGGATGCAGGCGAGGGCGAATCGGGCGATACGGACGCGGCCCGCCGGCTGATGCCGATCCTGGAGCGCAAGGCCGGCCGTATCCTCGCCAACGGCTTTCCCACCGGCGTCGAGGTAGCCGACGCCATGGTCCATGGCGGTCCCTATCCGGCGACGACGAATTTCGGCGCGACATCGGTCGGGACATTGGCGATCCGTCGCTTCCTGCGGCCAGTCTGCTACCAGAACATCGACGCGGCGCTGCTGCTTAAGGATATGTTTTAGGGTCCTCGATAGGGGGATCTGTAAACCCCACGCCTTTAGGGCCTGGGATCGCGGGCTATCCGTTGTAGATTGCCGGGATGGAAGCGTACAAGCGTGGCAGCCATACGGTCTGGAACTGCAAGTATCATCGGGTGTGGGTGACGAAATACCGTCATCAGGTGCTGGTTGGCGATGTCGGTAGTCGATCGGCGCCGGTCCAGCGGACCGCCGGATCGACGCGACCAACCTGATCGGCTCGTTCCTGTGCAAGCGGGGTGCATCCCGCCTGATGAAATGGCTGGTGCTGCGGGCGGCGGATCTTCAAAAGGGCGTCGATTTTCTGCTCATGTGTCGCCCCGCTATCCGAGACCCATACGGCCAAAAATGCACTACGCCGGCCGCGTTGCACAGGCGAACGCAATCGGCGGCCTCGGCGGTTGCCCGGGGCGTAGGATGGCCAGCGCGGTGCCGGTGAACAGGCCGCGATCCTCCATCAGACGCCCGCTCATGTCGGCGGAATGGTCATGACATGGGCCGGGCCGATGGTCGCTCAGACGCTTAATCAGGTCGGCGTGACCTCTGCCGCGGGCGATGCGGCGAGAATCAGTTCCGATGCGGCCATCTCTGGATCCTTGTCATGCATTTTCCTTCTGGCGCGCGGTGTCTCGCAATTTGCTGATCGTCGTGCGTGTCGAAATTTGTTCGGGGTCAGTTACCAACTCAATTACCGCCGGGCGGCCAGCGGTACGGGCGCGTTGGAATGCGGCGGCAAAGTCGGCTGTTTTTGTGACCCGTTCGGCATGGGCGCCTAGACCTTCGGCCATTTTGCAGAAATCCTGGTTTTTCAGGGTGGTGCCGGACACCCGTCCGGGATGGTCCCGTTCCTGGTGCATCCGGATGGTGCCATAGATGCCGTTATTGAACACCAGCACGATGGGGCAGCCGCCATATTGCGCGGCGGTGGCCAGTTCGTTGCCGCTCATCATGAATCCGCCGTCGCCGACAAAGGACAATACCAGCCGGTCGGGATTAGCGATGGATGCGGCCACGGCGGCGGGCACCGAATAGCCCATCGAGCCGCAGGTCGATCCGATGATCCGCCCCGGACGGCCAAAGCGCAGGTAACGCTGTGCCCAGCCGGTGTGATTGCCGGCGTCCAGCGTGATGACCATGTCGTCGGGCAGGTTGTCGCGCAGCTGGGTGAGGGCGATGCCCATGTCCAGATCCCAGCCCTGCTCGTCGGGGGCTTCCGAATCAGTCAGGTAATCCCCATGCAGCCGGTCGCACCAGTCGGCCCAGGCATCGGCGCGGCCGAGATCCACCTCGTTCAGCGCGGTGGAAACAGCGGCCGGAGAGGCGGCCAGTCCCAGGTCGGGCGAATACACCCGCCCGATTTCATCGGCATCCGGATACAGATGCACCAGCCGGGTCTGCGGGCTGGGGGACTGGATGGTGGTATAGGTCTTGGTCGTCATCTCGCCCAGTCGGGCGCCGATCACGATCAGCAAATCCGCCTCGCGCTGGTGTCCATAAAGGCTGGGTGCGGTCGACGTGCCGAAATCCCCGGCAAAGACAGGCGACAGGTTGTCAACGATGTCCTGGCGCCGGAACGAACAGGCGACGGGAATCTTGTTGGTTTCGGCAAAGCGGGTGATGGCCGCCGCGCTGTCATCGGACCAGCCGGATCCGCCCAGCAGCAGCAGCGGTCGTTCGGCCCGGGCGATTTCGGCCTTGAGAGCGTCCAGGCTGGCGTTGGATAATTCCGCCTGTGTCGCGGTATAGGGGCGGGCATCGGCTACGTCGACCACCTCCGTCAGCATGTCTTCGGGCAAGGCGATGACCACCGGGCCGGGACGGCCCGAGGTGGCCACCCGAAAGGCGCGCGCCATGTATTCGGGGATGCGGCGGGCATCATCGATCTGGGTGGCCCATTTGGCTATGGGGCCGAACATGGCGCGGTAATCGACCTCCTGGAACGCTTCGCGGTCGGTGGTGTCGCGTGCGATCTGGCCGACCAGCAGGATCATCGGTGTACTGTCCTGCTGTGCGATATGCACGCCGATGGCCGCATGGCAGGCGCCGGGGCCGCGGGTCACCATACAGATCCCCGGCTCTCCGGTCAGCTTGCCATGAGTTTCGGCCATGTTGGCCGCTGCCGCTTCGTGGCGCGCGTTGATCAGGGTGAACCGGTCCCGCACATCATGCAGCGCATCCAGCACCTCGAGATAGCTTTCGCCGGGCACACAGTAGCCGGTGACCGCTCCGTGAATCAGAAGTTGGTCGACAAGAACCCGTCCGCCGGTCCGCCACTTGTTCCTGACATCCTGCAGCATGTGTTTCGCTCCGTCTTGTTCAGTTGCCGGCGGCGTTGGATGCGGGCACGTTGCGATTACGAACCCGTTGAAATTCCAAAATCCCGCCCGCGATGGCCAGTCCCACGAGAGTCACCCGCCAATCCGGATAAATCAGGCACAGCGACGCCACGAACAGCAGTATCGAAAGCCACGCGGGAAGCGCGCCAAAGAAGTAGCGTTGCAGCGCGGCAGCCAGAAGGATCACGCCGATGGTCGCCTGCAGGACCACGATGACCACACGCATCGGGTCGCCCTGCATCAGGATCGCGGGTTCATAGACAAACATGAACGGCACGATGAACCCGGTGGCGCCCAGTTTGACAGCGGCCCAACTGGCTTCGACGATCTTGGCTTGTGACAGGGCGTTGGCCGCATAGACCGCCATGGCGACCGGTGGCGTGATGGCCGACAGGATGGCGAAGTAAAATACGAACATGTGCGCGGCTTCCACCTGGACGCCCAGTTTGACCAGCGCCGGAACCAGCAGAGCAACCTGCACGATGTAGGCCGGCGTGGTCGGCATGCCCATGCCGAGGACGATACCCGCAACCATGGACAGGATCAGTGCGAAAAGCAGCGTGTCCCGGGCCGCCTCGATCACAAAGTTCGAAAAGCTCAGCCCAAGGCCGGTGATGTCGATCACACCGACCACGATACCTGCACAGGCACTGGCGGCGGCGATCGACAGCACATTGCGCGCGCCGCCTTCCAGTGCCGCGAGTATGTTTTCGATGGTCACGTAATGACGAGTCGTCTTGCGCAGGGCAGCAACCGGCACCACCGACAGGATACCGCACAGAGCCGCATAGGGGGCGGAGTAGCCCAGCATCAGAACGCTGACGATGATAACCAGCGGCAGGAACAGGTGGCCGCGTTCACGCAATACGTCCTTAAGCGGAACCTGGTCCTCCTCGGGGACGGAGCCGATGCCCTTGCGTTTGGCTTCGAAATGCACGGCTGCAAAAAGGGCGACATAGAACAGAGCCGCCGGGATTAGCGCGTATTTGGCCACGGTCAGATAACCAACGCCGAGGTATTCGGCCATGACAAAGGCGGCCGCGCCCATGACCGGAGGCATGATCTGCCCGCCGGTAGAGGCCACAGCCTCGACCGCGCCCGCGAAGGCGGGCTTGAACCCCATGCGTTTCATCAGCGGAATCGAAAACGTGCCCGTGGTCATCACGTTGGCCACGGCTGAGCCGGATACCGATCCGAACATCCCTGATGTTACACAGGCCACCTTGGCCGGGCCACCGGCCTGACGCCCCGTGACAGCAACCGCGAAATCCATGAACAGTTGGCCGACGCCCATCTTTTCGACCAGCGAACCGAACAGGATGAACAGCACCATGTAGGTCGCGGATACCGCGATCGGGATGCCAAAGATGCCCTCGGTGGTCATGAACAGCTGTTCCAGGATCACCGACGGCAGGGCCGAGGTGAACATCAGGCCGTAAGCGATGAACAGCAGCGCCGTAATCGGCAGCACCGGACCCAGCATCCGGCGCGTTGCCTCCAGCAGCAACACGACCAGCGTGATGCCGACCACGATATCGATCCGCATCAGCGGATCGACGTAGAGGAAGCGCTGAGTGATGTAATCCAGGTTGAGGGAAGGATACAGCGCGGCCAGCAGCGCGACGAGCCCCAGCACGACGTCATACCAGCGCGGCACATCCGTGCGCAGACCTTTGCGATCGACCGTCAGATAGATCAACAGCAGCGACAGCGCCACGTGGACGCCACGCATGATATAGGGATTGGGCGGGCCCACAAAGGCAACATACAGATGCCAAGAGGCCATGCCGATCAGCAAAAGCCGTGAAATTCGCGCGATCAAGGGCATCTTGTCGGTTAAGATCGACAGGCTCATGGAAACTCCCCGCGATATTCTTTGGGTTAAAAGTCGTCTTCGACCTGCCGTCGGCGGCTGCCCTTTGCGGCGAAGGACCCAGGCAGGCGGGGCACGACAGCCCCGCCTGCCAGAATATCAGGGGTGGGTTATTCCATGCCCGCCACGCCGCGTTCAGCGTAGAATTCCTTTGCGGCAGGGTGGAACGGCACGCCGATGTCGGTCGCCATGTCTTCGACCGTCAGGTTTGCCATCGTTTTGGTGATCGCGGCAAAGCTTTCGTTGTTGTCGGCAATCGCACCGAGCACGGATTTGATGATCTCGCCGTCATAGTCGCAGGGGGCAACCATGTGGGTGTCATAGCTGATGGCATAAACAGTTTCGTCGAAGCCAGGGTAGGCGCCGGGTTTTACCTCTCGGCGTTGGAAGGCGGCGTTCTGGTCTTTGAAGTATTTGAAGGTCTCTTCGTCTACATCGATCAGCGCAATCTTGCGCGCCGATGCCAGGTCCATTACCGAGCCCGTGGGCAGGGATGAGCCAAGCGTAAAGAAATCGGCCTGTCCGTCTTTCATCTGCGATGCGGAATCGGAATATGAGGTGTGGGCCACGGCACTCAGATCGTCATAGGACAGACCGGCGGTAGAGAGCAGTTCACGGGTCAGGAATTCGCCGGTGTTGCCCAACTGCTGGGTTGTCAGCCGCTTGCCCTTCATGTCGGCGACGGTCTTGATCCCCGAATCGGCCAGAGCGACGATCTGGAAATACTGTGGATACAGAACGCCCAGGTTGCAGACATTGGTAGTCGGCTTGCGAAAGGGTTCCTTGCCCGACAGGCTATCCACGGTCGAGATCGAGTTCGCAAAGGCGATAGCGAACCGACCGCTATCGACGCCGACAACATTGGACACGCCAGCGCCCGGAGTCACGGTGATGCTGAGGTCGGGGTTCTCCCGCTCAACAATGGCCTTAATGGCGCCGCCGACGGGATACCAGGATCCGCCTTGCTGGCCGGTTGCCATGACAAATTCTTGAGCCTGCGCGGAGAGACCGGTGACGGCGACAAGGATGGTTGCCGCTGTGGTCTGGCGGATCGCTTGGTTGAGCATGGACATGTAACTCCTCCCGAGTTCGAAATTGAGCAAGTTCGGTCTTGCCGCTGGCTTGCCCCTCCTGTCGCGGCACGGGTGTGCCAACGTTTCGGCAGATTGTTTCGCTTCCGGCGGCTTGTCAAATAAAAATACATAAAACACCAAATTTTGGCTATGCTGTAAGGTATAATGCCAGTGAAATAACCGAAATAGCGGCTTTATCCCCCGTATTGACAACTTGTCATACAAGTGTATCGCTTCATGAAAAAGGGTTGAAAATGAGCGAGCTATTCGAGGCGTCCGCCCCCCTTGCTCGGGGAGCCACGCTGAGTGACCAAGTGATCGAGGTGTTACGCCACAACGTGGTCAACGGCGAATGGCCGGTCGGGTCGATGCTGCCATCCGAAGCCGCGCTGTCGCGGGATCTGATGGTCAGCCGCACTGTAATTCGCGAAGCCATTTCTCGGCTCAAGGCAGAGGGTCTGCTGATGAGTCGCCAGGGGTCGGGCGCCTTTGTATCCAGTGACCGGCCGCAGATGGGTTTCGCCATCGCCAAGCAGGACGTTGAAAACCTACGCAAGCTGTCGCAAATCCTAGAACTGCGGATGGGCCTGGAGATAGAGGCGGCTGCAATCGCCGCATCCCGTGGCGGTGAGGACAGCATCGCTGAAATCCAGGCGGCGGCGGATGCCTTCGAACGGGCCAGCCACGGCGGAGCCCCAGGGATGCCCGACGGGGTTGGCGCCGATCTTCGGTTTCACCGCGCGGTCTGTAACGCCACCGGCAACGACTATTACCTGGGTCTTTTCAACTATTTGGGGGCCAGTCTTCGGGAAACCATGGAGGCTGGGCGGTTGCAGGCCGTCAAGCGTGGTGGGGAAAGCCGGGATGCGGTGCAGGAACACCACGGCATTGCCATCGCCATTGTCCAGCGCGATCCAGCGTTGGCCCGCGACCAAATGCGCGCCCATCTGGAACGGTCCAGCAAGCGGTTGTTGGGGCATCTGTGGCCCGCGAAGGGGACCAAGCCATGACGCTGCCTGCCTCGCTCCGGGAGGCGCTGGTTACCCCGCAGTCGCTGACCATCGCGCTCAGCGGTGGCATCGACAGCCTCACGTTGTCGGCGGCGGCGGTGGTGGCACGCGGGGCCGGTGGCGTTACCCTGTGCCATGCGGTGTCGCCAGCGTTGCCGGCGGCCGCGACGGCGCGGGTGCGGGTCTTTGCGGCGGATCGGGGCCTGACACTCAAAGTCGTGGATGCGGGCGAATTCGCCGATCCCGCCTATCGCGCCAACCCGGTCAACCGGTGCTATTTCTGCAAGAGTAACCTCTATGGCACCCTGTCGCGGATGGGAGATGTAGTGGCTGCGGGCACCAATATGGATGATCTATCGGATTATCGCCCTGGCCTGGTGGCGGCGGGCGAACATGACGTGCTCCACCCCTTCGTCGAGGCGCAGATGACCAAGCAGGATGTACGGCGCTTGGCCCGCGATCTGGGGCTGGGCGTTCTGGCGGAGCTGCCCGCCGGGCCCTGTCTCGCCAGCCGGATCGAAACCGGACTGCGGGTGGAGCCGGCGGATCTGCGCCTGATCGACCGGGTCGAAACTCTGCTGCGGGGTGAACTGGGCAACGTCACCCTGCGTTGCCGCCGGCTGCGTCTGGGCTGGGTGATCGAGATCGACAGCGCGAGGTTCGCGGGTATGACCGAGTCGCGGCGGGACCTGGTTCAATCGCTGGCAGCGGATGCCATCCAGGATAACCTGCCGGTGATTTTACGCGCCTACAAAAAAGGAAGCGCCTTTGTCCATGAATAGAGCCGGCGCCGACGGGCACTCCAGCGTCATGTTTGATCGTGGCCGTGGCGACCGCATCGGCATTGAAGAAGCGGTACTGTGCCAGTACAAGACGATCCCCCAGATAACCGCAATCCTGCGCGATGCCGCGAACGAGCGGCGGCGCCAGTTGCTGACCCGGCTGGACCCGGGCCAACATGCCGCCCTGCCGCAGGATCTGCGCGCGGCACTGGATTACTGTCCGCTGTCGCGCACCGGCATCCTCGGCCCACTGCCGCATCTGGCCACCACGCCGCGCATCGCGCTGGTCAGCGCGGGCACATCGGATTCCGGCCCCATGGCGGAGGCGAAACGGGTGCTGGCTTATGGTGGTTTGGACGGGGCCGAAATCTCCGATGTCGGCGTTGCCGGTCTGTGGCGGCTTCTGGCCCACGAAGAACTGCTGCGTGAAATGGATGTGGTCATTGTGTTCGCTGGCATGGATGCCGCGCTGCCGTCGGTGGTGGCCGGGCTGGTGCCGGGGATTGTGATCGGCGTGCCGACCTCGGTTGGATATGGTGTTGCAACAGGGGGGCGCGTTGCGCTGGATTCGATTCTGGCCAGTTGCGCGCCCGGAGTGACGGTCGTGAATATCGATAACGGCTATGGCGCCGCAACCGCGGCGTTGCGCGTCGCCAACATGATGCATCGGGTCGAACAGCGTGTGCAGCGACCTGGACAAAGTACCGGGCCATGGGAGAGGGCGGCGGATGGAAAATCCCAGGCTGATGATCAAGAAGCGGCAAACACTGGCGGATCAACTGTATGGTCAGATCCTTGAACAGATCGTCTCCAACATCCTGAAACAGGGCGAGCGGCTACCGTCGGAACACCAGGTCGCCACCGCATTTGGCGTGTCGCGTCCCGTCGTGCGCGAAGCCCTGCGAAAGTTGCAGGAGGATGGGTTGGTCGAGGCACGTCGTGGGGTCGGTACATTCGTGCGCCGCCGCCCGTCTGAAAAGCTGATCGAATTCGCCACCGCCGGATCGGTTGCCGGATTGATGCGTGCGATGGAGGCGCGCTTGACGGTGGAACACGCCACCGCCCGAATGGCCGCCTTGCGGGCCAGCCAGAAAGACATTGCGCGGATCGAAACCACCTTGCAGGAGCTCGAGGCATCGATGCTGTCGCGGGTCCCCTCTGTCGAGGCGGATTACCAGTTTCACTGTGCGATCGCCGCCGCCTCTGGCAACGAAGTGTTCGTTGCTATGCTGGAATGCACCCGCGATTCCATCAAACAGGGCATTGATGTGGCGCAAAAATTGACCCGCGAGGGGTCACAGGCGCGGCTGGACACGGTGTTACGCGAACACCGGCAGATCCTGGAGGCGATCAAGGCAGGCGACAGCGAGGCGGCGGGCGTATCCATGTCCTATCATCTGCTGCAGGCGCGCCAGCGCATCACCGACCACGCCAGCGACGAGTGATGCGTATCCCGAAAACCTTCCGGTCGCGGTCGCCAGCGGAAAGTTCGATGCGTCAAAGTTGGCGACGGCGCCATGGGGCCGCTGCATCAGCCGGATTTTCGGGCGCGGCAGGGGCTGACGGTCAGGCCGCGCAGCAGCAAGCGATGGTCCACTTATGCCCGCTACGGATTGCGATTTCCGTGACCCGGGGGCGAATAAAGAGACAATGAAATCCGGCCCTGTGGATGGGGCGTGGAAGGGTTTTCTTGAGTGTCAGTCGCGACGTTTTCCAGGTTTCCTGGCGAAACAAGCTCGACATTCCATCTGATGCGGTAATATATTAGTTCGGAGGTGACGAGCCTGTGACCAGCCCGGCCTGGCGAGAGTGCGCGATCGCGGAGGACATTGATGGCCCCTCACAAGAAAACCGCCGACCAGCTACGCAGTGCGCGCTGGTTTGGCCCCGATGACTTGCGCAGTTTCGGGCACCGGTCCCGCATGATGCAGATGGGTCTTGCTCCCGAGGATTGGGAAGGCCGCCCGATTATTGGCATCTTGAACACCTGGTCCGAGATGAACCCCTGTCACCTGCATTTCCGTGATCGGGCCGAAGATGTGAAAAGGGGCGTCGCCCAGGCCGGCGGTCTTGGGGTCGAAATCCCGACGATTTCGATCGACGAAAGTTTCAGCAAGCCGACATCCATGCTGTATCGCAACATGATCGCGATGGAGACAGAGGAGACCATCCGCTCCCACCCGCTGGACGGGGTGGTTCTGATGGGAGGTTGTGACAAATCCACCCCCGGTCTGACCATGGGCGCGATCAGCGCGGGCGTTCCATTCATTTTTCTCCCCGCCGGACCGATGCTGCGCGGCAATTACGCGGGGAGGGCGCTGGGGTCCGGTTCGGATGCGTGGAAATTCTGGGACGAACGGCGCGCGGGCAATTTAACCGCCGAGGAATGGGTCGGCGTCGAAGGCGGCATCGCCCGATCCTATGGGCATTGCATGACCATGGGCACCGCATCCACGATGACCGCCATCGCCGAGGCTATGGGCCTGTGCCTGCCGGGCGCCTCATCCATCCCCGCCGCCGATGCCGGCCATAAGCGGATGAGCGCGGCCTGTGGGCGCCGGATTGTCGATATGGTGTGGGAGGATTTGACGCCCGACCGTATCATCACCCCTGCCGCTGTACGCAATGCTGCCACCGTGGCGATGGCGACGGGCTGTTCCACCAACGCGGTGGTTCATCTATTGGCCATGGCGCGCCGCGCCGGTGTGCCCCTGGAACTGGACGACCTGGATGCGCTGGGGCGCACCACGCCGCTGATCGCCAACATTCGCCCCGCAGGCAGCGAATACCTGATGGAGGATTTCTATTTCGCGGGCGGCCTGCGCGCGCTGATGGATCATCTGGGCGAGAAACTGGACCGCGGCACCATCACGTGCACCGGCAGGCCGCTGGCCGAGGGGATCAAGGGCGCCCCGGTCTATAATGACGACGTGATCCGCCCACTGAGCAACCCCGTCTATCACGAGGGTTCGCTGGCTGTTCTGCGCGGCAATCTGTGTCCCGACGGTGCCGTTATCAAACCCGCTGCCTGCGATCCGAAATTTCACCGCCACGAAGGGCCGGCGCTGGTCTTCGACAGCTATCCGGAAATGAAGGCCGCTATTGACGACGAAAATCTGGACGTGACGTCGGGCCACGTGCTGGTTTTGCGCAACGCCGGGCCGCAAGGTGGGCCGGGGTTCCCCGAATGGGGCATGCTGCCCATGCCCAAGGCGCTGTTGAAGCAGGGCCATCGCGACATGTTGAGGATTTCGGACGCGCGGATGTCCGGCACGTCGTATGGCGCTTGCATTCTGCATGTGGCGCCGGAATCGTTTGTCGGAGGGCCGCTGGCGTTGTTGAAAACCGGCGACATCGTGCGCATGGACCTTGAGGCCCGCACGCTCGACATGCTGGTGGACGATGAGGAACTCGCCGCCCGCCGCGCGGCTTGGGTGGCACCCGAGCCGCGGTTTGAACGGGGCTGGGGATACATGTTCCAGCGTCACGTGGGGCAGGCCGACCAGGGCTGTGACTTCGATTATCTGACGACCCAATTCGGCCGCGCGGCGGGCGATCCGGAAATCTTCTGAGGGCACGCAGATGTCTCATGATCTTGGGCGTGCGCTAACCGGCATTTCCGGAATTCTGGTCACGCCATATGACGATGCCGGTGACATCGCGCCCGAAAAGCTGGCCCCGATCATCGACAGGGCGATCGGTGCAGGGGTTCACATCCCTGTGGTCAATGGCAACACCGGCGAATTCTATGCGCTGACCACCGAAGAGGCCTGCGTGATGGTGCGCGAGGTGGCACAGATGGTCGCCGGGCGGGCGCCGCTGTTGGCAGGTGTGGGGCGGGGAATCCGTGATGCCTGTACCCTTGCGCGGGCCAGCGCCGATGCCGGCGCGGACGCGTTGATGATCCATCAGCCGCCTGATCCCTTCGTGTCGCCTCGCGGCACCGTGGATTACATCAAGGCGGTGTGTGAGGCCTCGGGTGGGCTGCCCGTGATGCTATATCTTCGCAACGACGCCATGGGTGCGGACGGAATCGCCCGCCTATGCGAGATCGACGGCGTCAAAGGCGTGAAGTGGGCCACCCCCAACCCGCTGAACCTGGCCCGTGCGATCGCTACCTGTCCCGATCATATCGTCTGGGTCGGAGGGCTGGCCGAAGTCTGGGCACCGCCGCTGTATGCGGTTGGGGCGCGGGGTTTCACCTCGGGGCTGATCAACGTCTGGCCGGAACGGTCGGTGGCGATCCACGCGGCGCTGGACGCGTGCAATTACGCCACGGCGAATCGCCTGATCGACGAGATGCGTATGTTCGAGGATATTCGGGCTGAGGAACAGAACGGCACCAATGTCACCGTCGTCAAGGCGGCCCTGATGGCTATCGGGCTGGACTGCGGACCAACGCGGCCTCCTTCCGCGTGGCCCCTGACGGCCCGGCAACAACAGGCGCTGGGCGCGTTTCTGACGGCAAACAAACTGGGAACTGTGCAATGAATCCCCAAATCTGCAAAAAAACTGATGACTGAATCGGTGGCCACCTTGGCCACACTTGTTCAAACGCGGATTGCGAACCGGGTGGGGACATACTGATCACCCGTCCGATGGGGCGCGGCGGGGCCGGTGTTGTGACGGAGGGCGGGCCGCGCAATGCGGCCAGCATCATCGCTCTGTATCCGGCGACCAGGCAGGAAAATCTGGACAAGTTCGAGGAAGGGCGCGAGGCAACCGCCGCCAAGTCCGGAAATCAGGCCTTTTCCGGCACGAAATAGTCGGGAAAGGCTGCACGTTTTTCGGCGATCCGGTCCACGGTTCGTTGCAGATGGCGGCGCAGCGCCTCCATGGCGCCGCCCGCATTCCCTGACTCAATGCCGTCCAGAATAGCGGTGTGGCCTTCGAGCACGGCTTTGGTGTTGATCGCGCGCCCGGCTTCGTCATTGTCGTCCAGATGCAGGCGGCGCAGACGTTCCAGATGCCCGGCATGGCTACGCATCACGCGTTGGCTCTGGACGTGGCCCGCAGCCATGAACAGGGTCTGATGAAACACCTCGTCCAGTTCCTGAAAAGTGGCAATATCACCCGGACGTTCGCCGATGCTGGCCTGAAGGGCGACGATGCTGCGCAGGCGGGCCAGATCCCCGGGGGCAATGTCGCCGGCCAGTTGGCGCACCACCTCGGTTTCCAGCGCGATACGCATGAATTGCGCGTCGCGGATGGCGGCAGTGTCGATGGGCGTGACCAGCGTGCGCGACTGCGGGTATATCCGCACTAGGCCTTCCTTCGCCAACTGTTGCAGCGCATCGCGCAGGGGCGTCAGGCTGACGCCATAGGCTTCCGCAAGCTCTGCCCGCAGCAACGGCGTACCAGGTGGCAACTCCAGTTTGACGATCTGATCGCGCAGGCTGTCGTAGACGCCGCGGCCAGTCGGGCCGCCTTCAAACAGAACAAGGTCGGTATCAGCCCTCCGGATGCCCTTCGGCAACAGCTGCATGGTATTCACCTGTGCCCTGCTCGACTCATTCATTGCGATGTTTCTTCGGCCCTGTTAAACCTAATATATCAGCTGACGGCATCACAACGAAGCTCTTTTTCGCGCGGTCCGACGGCGAGATTTTAATGGATCGCCAGGCCATGTGCCACGAACCAAATGCAGGGGGCCCGCAAGATCGGCAACTGTTTCGACGAAGAGCGAATGGGAGAATGGGTACGCGTTGCTGGTGCTGACCGCCTGCCCGACGACAGGAACGTCAATTGCGCACGCGATCGACGGCGACCAGGCCATAGAACAACTGGGCCGGCGATCTTGGACCAGATCCTTGCCGTTGCCTCTGGCCAGCCCAGAAGATCCGAGGCGCTAGGTGTTGGAGAAGAGGAATCCGCACCCGGGCGATTGGCGTCACCGGCTGATAGCAAAGGACACAAGACGTGAAGCCCAACTATGTAAAACTCGTTGAAGATACGCCGTTGCCGCGCATCGCCCTTTGCCGACAGACCTTTGTCGCCACACGTATCGATGACCCGACTGCGGCGGTGCACGACGCCATGGTCGTGGGCTGCGTTGACAAAGTGAAACCGGGCATGTCCATCGCCATCACTGCGGGCAGCCGGGGCATTGCCTGTTTCCCCGAACTATTGACCGCCATCGTCACCCAGGTCCGCGTGAGGGGGGGCGATCCGTTCGTGGTGCCGTCGATGGGCAGCCACGGCGGTGCCACAGCCGAGGGCCAGACCGCGCTGCTAGCGAAACTGGGCGTGACCGAGGATATAATCGGCTGCCCCATTCGGTCGTCTATGGAAACCGATCAAATCGGCGTTCTGGACAATGGCATGTCGGTGCGGATGGACCGTTATGCCAATGCCGCGGACGGGATTATCCTGTTCAACAGGGTCAAACCGCACACATCCTTTCGCGCCGCCAATGAAAGCGGGTTGGCCAAGATGCTGTCAATCGGGTTGGGCAAACAATCCGGGGCCGAAAACTGCCATAGTCGGGGCATCGACAACGTAGGGATCTATGTCGCCAAAATGGCGCGGATGAAACTGGAACGCTGCAAGGTTCTGTTTGGGATCGGTACTGTAGAAAACGCCTATGACGAGCTATCCCGCGTAGTGGTTCTGGACAGCGTCGGACTGCTGGAGGCCGAGGCTCCGCTACTGCAAGAGGCGATAGCCAACATGCCGCGCCTGCCCGTCGGGCCGCTGGACGCGCCGACCGCTTCGGGGCCGCTGGACGTGTTGGTTGTGGACGAGATCGGCAAGGAATTTTCCGGTACCGGCATGGACCCAAACATCACACACCGGTTCTCAAGCCCCAAGATGCAGGTGCATTTGCATATTTCGCGCCTGGCAGCGCTGGGTCTATCGCCGCGTAGCAACGGCAATGGCAACGGGGCGGCGCGGGCTGATGTGATCACCGCGCGCCTGGAAGCTGATTTTGACCGCGAAGCAGTCTATGCCAATTCGCTGACCTCGCAGGTGCTGGTACAGGCCAAGATCCCGATGGTGATGCCCTGTGACCGCAGCGCGATCCAGACGGTGGTGAAAACCTGCGGCGCAGAGGACATCACAAAACCCCGTCTGCTGCGGATCCCCAACACGCTCAAGCTGGAATACCTCTATGCGTCCGAGGCGATGCTGCCTGAATTGCGAGACCGGCCGGGGCTCGAGGTGATTGGCGATCTGGAAGAGATGCGGTTCGAATGCGGCCGTCTGGTCAACCCATGGCCAGAAACCCACTGATGGCGGGGCATGGATTGCACCTGCATCTGGACCCGGTAGGCGGGGCCGCGGGTGACATGTTCGTCGGTGCCATGCTGCACGCGTTGCCCGCCCTGACAGATCGGGTTATGGCGGATGTGGAAGCGGTGCTGCCCGCCGGTGTGGGGCACGCCCATCTGGCCGAATACGTGGCGTCCGGGATCACATCGCGACGGTTCGCACTAATGCTGGCTGCGGGGGGCGAACCCGCGCGGCACGGGGCACAAACCACCTACAAGGCCATGCGTGCGCTGCTGGAATCCGCCGATCTGTCCGACGGCACAAGTGCCGCCGCCTGCGCTATCCTGTACCGGATCGCAGAGGCAGAGGCCCGGGTGCATAACATCGCCGTGGATCGCGTGCGTTTCCATGAAATTGCCGATTGGGATGCGCTAATGGATGTAACAGCCGCAGGCAGCATCTGCGCCGCGCTGGACGGCGCCAGTTTTAGCCTTGCGTCGCTACCCTTGGGCGGCGGGCTGGTGGATACGGCGCATGGCAAATTGCCAGTGCCTGCGCCAGCCACCGCGCTGATCCTTGAAGGATATGATTGGCACGATGATGGTATCTCCGGCGAGCGAGTGACGCCGACCGGAGCGGCTATCTTGGCCCATGTCACGGGCGGCAGCCACGGCGCGCGCCGTTCCGGTCGGCTGATCACCACCGGGTCCGGCGCCGGCATCCGCGTGATGACGGGGCTGCCCAATATCCTTCGGGTCAGCTTGTTTGACACGGCGCGTGACGGGATGGTGCGCGACTGCCTGACTCAACTTGCATGCGATATTGACGATATGACGGGCGAGGAGCTGGGCGCTGCCGTCGATGAGCTGCGCGATGATCCGGGGGTCGTGGATGTAATTTTGTTGACCGGGCAGGGCAAAAAATCCCGCCCGGTGGTGCGCATGGAGCTACTGGTGCGCCACGCCGACGCCGATCACGTGGCTACGCGGGTGTTCGACCTTACCTCGACCCTGGGGCTGCGCCGCACGGTCGTGGATCGGCTGATCCTGCCACGCTATTTGGAAACCGGGCCGGATGGCATCCGGCGCAAACGCTCCCGTCGTCCAGGCGGGCTTGAAACGCTGAAGGTAGAAAGTGATGATCTGGCCTGTGCCGAGACGCTGGCCGCGCGACGTCTGCGCGCTCGTGGTGCCGAAGCGGGTTAAACAGCTGAGCGAGAATAGGAACTGCTGACGATTCGCCCCATAGAATGGAGGAGCCCGCAAGGCAAATCCCGCCGCAGGAAGCGGCGACATGCGGGCGTCGTAGCACGGGAGGCAAGACGTGAGCGCTGACATAGATCGCGCCTCGGCGCTGGATGCGCCTGTCCGAGTGTCGGAGGCGCGCAAGAAGGAAAAGGTTCCGCGCCGCCTAAGCGGGATTTTGAATCTCGACGATTTCGAGGACGCGGCGCGCAAGCGGCTTCCTCGCGGCGTCTTCGGCTACGTCTCGGGTTACGTCGAGACAGGCGCGGCCTATGCCTCGAACCGGAGTGATCTCGCGGCTATTCGCCTGATCCCGAGGATCCTGGCGGGCATTTCCGTCCGCGACCAGCATCGGACCCTGTTCGGCACCCGCTATGCACATCCGTTTGGCATCTCGCCGATGGGCCTCAGCGCACTGGCGGCCTATGATGGCGATGTCGTTCTGGCCAAGGCCGCCGCCGCAAGCGGTATCCCCGCCGTGATGAGCGCGACGTCGCTGACCAGTCTCGAACGGGTTGCCACTGAAGGGGCCAGCCGCTGGTTCCAGGCGTATCTTCCGGGAGACGATGGGCGAATTCTCGGCATGCTAGACCGCATCGCCGCGGCGAATTACGAGACCCTGGTGGTGACCGCAGACGTTCCGGTCGCCGGCAACCGCGAGGATAGCAAGCGCGACGGCTTCGGCGCACCGATGAAGCCGAGCATCGACATGGGGCTTCAAATCCTCGCAAGGCCCGGATGGCTGTTCGGCACCGCGATGCGTACGCTAAAGAATCACGGCATGCCGCATTTCGAGAACGCCGATGTCGAACGGGGCCCGGCCATCATCTCGCGCAACGTCGTGCGGTCGTTCGGCGGCCGCGGTTTACTGGCATGGCGCCACCTCGAGGTCGTGCGCCGGCGATGGAAGGGCAATCTCGTGATCAAGGGCGTGCTGTCGCCGAAGGACGCCGCCATCGCCCGAGATCTTGGTGCCGACGGCGTGGTCGTATCCAATCATGGCGGGCGACAGCTCGATGCCGCGATTTCCCCCGTTGCCGCGCTTGCGGCCGTCAAGGCGCAGGCCGGAGATATGGCCGTTCTGTTCGAAAGCGGCGTCAGGCGCGGTTCCGACGTGCTGAAGGCGTTGGCGCTGGGCGCCGATTTCGTCTTCGTCGGTCGACCGTTTCTGTTCGCCGCCGCTATTGCCGGCGAGCCGGGCGTTCGTCATGCGGTGTCGTTGCTCGGCGCTGAAATCGACCGGGACATGGCCATGCTCGGCACGGCATCGCTGGCCGAGATCACGAAGGATATTCTGGCGCATCCTCTCCCTCGTTGAGAGCCGGCTTGGGCGCAAGGGCCTGATCGACGAGCACCCGGATCAGATGTCCACGGGGCGAGTTGCGAAGCCACATCAGCCCGATCTCGCGGGTGGGCGCCGGGGCGGGCAGCGCGACGCGGCGCACCGCAATGCCTCCGGGCCATGGGCCCGACCAGTCGGGGATGATCGATACGCCGAGACCTCGGTCGACCATCACGGCAATGGCATCGAGGGCGTCCAGTTCGAACCGTTCGATGGGACGGATGCCGGCTGCTGTCAAGAAATCGGCGGCGAGTCGTCCGCCCCATTGCTGCCGGTCGTAGCGGATGAAGGGGCGGGATTGAAGAATCTGCGCCACATCGTCTCGCTTCTCGTCGCCCGGCACGAGCAGCACCAGCCGCTCGCGTCGCCATGAGCGGAAGTCCGCCGCCTTGGGCAGATCGAACGCGGGACGCACGATGGCCGCGACGTCGAGCGCTCCACGCGTCACCTTGTCGTAGAGATCGTTGGAGGTTCCCGGCTGCAGAAACAGTTCGATACCGCTATGGGCTTGCGCGAGTTCGCCGAGGACACCGGGAAAAAGGCCGGTGAGCGCGGTGGCGATCGCGCCCACCCGCAATTCGCCGGATATAGCGCTGCCAAGTGCCGCGGTGCGCAGGTCGCGCAGGCTCATCAGGAACACTTCGCTGCGGCTGAGGATCGCGTGTCCGGCTTCGGTCGGGCGGACCGTGCGGCCGGAGCGTTCCACCAGTGCGACGCCCAGTTCCTCCTCCAGCGAGCGGATGCGCTGGGCCACGGCGGTTGCCGTCAGGTTTAGCTGCTGCGCCGCCCCTACAAGCGACCCGCGATGCGCCACGGCGATGAAAGATTCGAGGAATCGCGTCTCCATACCGAACCAATACTTGTTTCTTAGCGAAGAAAAACAAAATTTTCATGGGGTCTTTCATCGTCTAAGCATCGGTCGGAAACGCAGGAGGACCAGATGGATCTTGGACTAAAAGGAAAGACTGCCCTGGTGCTGGGCGCTGGCGGAGGGCTGGGCGGCGCGATCGCATGCACTCTCGCGGCGGAAGGCGCGATGGTGGCCGTCGCCGACCTGGACCTGGACGCGGCGATCACGACAACCGACAAGATCGCCGAGGCCGGCGGACGGGCGATGGCGTTGCGGTGGGACCTGGGAGATATCGCGCAGGTCGAACCGAGTATCGAGCGGATCGAGACCGAACTGGGTCGGGTGGATGTGTTGGTTGTGATCACCGGCGGGCCACCTCCCGGAGGTGTCGTCAACCAGCAAGCGGACATGTGGCGCAAGTACTTCGAAAGCATGGTGCTCTCGGTCTTCGCCGTTACGGACCGAGTGCTGCCGGGCATGTGCGAGCGGGGCTGGGGCCGCATCATCACCTCGACCTCTTCCGGGGTCGTCGCGCCAATTCCCAATCTTGGCCTGTCGAACGCGTTGCGAAGCACGCTGCTGGGCTGGTCCAAGACGCTGGCCGCCGAGGTGGGCGGCAAGGGCGTGACCGCCAATATCGTGCTTCCTGGACGGATTGCGACCCAGCGGATCACGTTCCTCGACGAGAAGAAAGCCGAGCGGGAAGGCCGAAGCCTCGAAGATGTCCAGAAGCAGAGCGCTTCGTCCATACCGGTCGGTCGCTATGGCGATCCGCAGGAATATGCCGACGTCGTCGCCTTTCTGGCGAGCGAACGCGCCTCCTACGTGACCGGCAGTGTCATCCGCGTCGATGGCGGCTACATACCGAGTATCTGACGATCTCGCGCAGCATCTGACAAGCTCGAAAGGCACCATTTCCATGGCCCTCGCCAAAGACGCGATCGAGATCCTCAAGGATATCTCCACCGCCACGATCACCACGATCCTTCTCAAGAAGGGGTTGCGCAACGTCTGGATCCGGGGGGCTGTTCCTCTCACCTCCGGCCAGCCCCGGTTGGTGGGCCCAGCCTTCACCCTGCGCTTCGTCCCGGCGCGCGAGGATCTGGCGACGCCCGCCTCCTGGAGTTCGCCGATCTCGACGCGGGCGGCGATCGAGAACATGCCGGAAGGCTGCATCGCCGTCGCGGATGCCATGGGAGTGACCGATGCCGGGATCTTCGGTGACATTCTCTGTGCCCGGATGCGCAAGCGCAGCGTCGCCGGCCTGATCACCGATGGCGTCGTGCGCGACCTGGCCGGAGTTCTGAACAGCGGATTGCCGGTGTGGGCCAGCGGATGCGCGGCGCCGCCTTCGGTGGCCGGGCTGACGTTCGTCGGCTGGCAGGAGACGATCGGTTGTGGTGGGGTCGCTGTCATTCCGGACGACATCGTCGTGGTCGATGACGACGGCGCGGTCGTGATACCGCAGGCACTGCTCGACGAAGTGCTGACCGAGGCGCCGGAGCAGGAGAGGATGGAGGCCTGGATCGTCGACGAGGTGGAGCGGGGCGAAAAGCTGCCCGGTCTCTATCCGATGAACGCCGAGACCAAGGCGCGCTACGAAGCATCGAAGGGCTGATGAGGCCGCAGGGAGCACCGGCATGACGCTGAGCACACAGACCAAGGGCGTATACGCCATCGCGCCGACGCCGTTTCTGCCCGATGGCGCGCTGGACGAAACGTCCGTCGCATGGATGACCGAATTCTACGCCGAGGCTGGCGTCGATGGAATCACGATCCTCGGCATCATGGGCGAGGCGCAGAAACTGGAGCCGGAGGAATCGCTGGAAATCGTGCGGCGGGTGATCGCCAGCGCCGGCGGTTTGCCGATCGTCGTCGGTGTCTCGGCTCCCGGTTTCGCGGCGATGCGTCGGCTCGCGCAACAGGCGATGAGCGAAGGGGCGGCGGGCGTCATGATCGCACCGCCAGCCGCAATGCGCACTGACGATCAGATCGCCGGCTATTTTTCACAGGCGGTTGCTGCGGTGGGCGAAGACGTTCCTTTCGTCCTGCAGGACCACCCCCAGGTGACGACCGTGCAGATGGCGCCGAAAGTCGTTCGCCGGATCATCGAGGAAAATCCTTCCTGCGTCATGCTCAAGCATGAAGACTGGCCCGGGCTCGAGAAGATCACGGCGCTCCGTAACTGGCAGAGCGAGGGCAGCATGCGGCCGATCTCGATCCTCTGCGGTAACGGCGCTCTCTTCCTGGATTTCGAGATGCGGCGTGGCGCCGACGGCGCGATGACCGGCTATGCGTTTCCCGAAATGCTGATCGACGTGGTGCGCCACTCGGCGGCTGGCGATGCCGATGCCGCGCACGACATCTTCGATGCGCACCTGCCGCTGCTGCGCTACGAGCAGCAACCCGTCGTTGGATTGGCCATCCGCAAGCACGTGCTGCAGCGCCGCGGGGTCATCGCGCACGAGACGCTTCGCCAACCGGGGGCGGGGCTGAGCTCGGCGGCACGGGCGGAAATCGACTATCTGCTCAGTCGTGTGGCGCGGAGCGATCGCCGCGCGGCCCTTTAGCATTCTCACCAAGTAAGACGTTGGCTCGGTTCCGCACGGCCGGCAGGCGGACGAGCCGGGCATCGCACGGCGGCCGCATGCCCCCCAGATGGCATGTCGATGCACGACACGTGCTGGTTCATCCCAGGCAAAAGATCCGTAAAGCGAGTCCTCCGTCACGGCACTCTGCACAAACGTGCAACGCCTTTCCTCGACGTCGCCGGGCGCCGCCTGTCGCTTCGGACGCTTCCGTTTTTTCCGGACTCCCACAATCGATCTCGCCCGGGTCGCCATCTCTTCTCAAGGGCGGTCGAAAGAGATCTGTTTAGGAGATTAAACATTGTCAACAATGATGTTGACATAACGGAGCAGCTGACGATATCCATGGCGAGCGGGAACAGCAGTTCTTAGGCATTTGGGGAAGTGGCATGGCCAGATCATCGACGATACGTTCCATCGAGGCACGGACGATCCGCGTGCCGCTCGACGTTCCGACGTCGTTTTCGACCCGCCAGGTGCATCATCGCGATTATGCGATAGCCCGCGTCACGACCGAAGACGGCGGGCAGGGCATCGGCTTTTGCTACGGTGGCAGCGACGCGGGTTCGATCGTGACCAGGGCGGTGCGCGAACTATTCGCGCCTCTGCTCAAGGGCGCCGACGCGACGTGTGTCGAGGGCCTTTGGAACCGGATGTATTTCGCGAGCATCATCCAGGGGCGCACGGGTTCGGTGATGCGCGCGATCTCGATCGTTGATATTGCGTTATGGGACCGCAACGCCCGCGTCGCCGGTATGCCGCTTCATCGATTCCTCGGCGGCTTTCATGAGGAAAGCGTGCCGGCCTATGCCTCGGGCGGTTACTATCTGGATGGAAAGTCACCACAGGCTCTCGGCGAGGAAATGGCGTCCTATGTCGCGATGGGCTTCAAGGCGGTGAAGATGAAGGTCGGTCGCCTCGATCCGAGCGGCGAGGAGGCGCGCATCGCTGCGGCTCGCGAGGCGATCGGACCGGACGTTCTGCTGATGCTCGATGCGAACAACGCCTGGCGCGACCTCCCGACGGCCTTGCAATACATGGATCGCTACGAGCCTTATGATCCCTATTGGATCGAAGAACCCTTCTCTCCGGATGACATCGCGAACCATGCGAGGCTTGCCCAGCGGACACGGGTCCCGGTCGCGACGGGCGAGATCGAAGCTGGACGCTGGCGTTTCAAGGAACTCCTCGACCAGGAAGCGGCGGCCATTCTGCAGACCGATGCGGCGGTTTGCGGAGGCATCAGCGAATACCGCCGCATCGGAGCGACCGCCGCCAGCTACGGGATCAATCTCTGCCCCCACTGGTTTCACGATCTTCACGTCCATCTTGTCGGGTCGGCTCCCAATGGCCAGTTCGTCGAGTACTTCCCGGACGACCAGGTGCTGAATTTCCGCAGGCTGATCGACAGACAACTCGAAACCAAGGCGGGGCGCCTGCTGCTGCCTGCGGATCCAGGGCTTGGTTTCAACTTCGATGAAAAGGCGTTGAACGCCTTCGCGCTCGACGATTGGGCCTGACAGCTGCCGCCAAACACCGGCGTGGGTCGCCGCGCCGATCCGAAGCATCAACGAAGGACGCCATGTCCCACGAACCGCAAGCGAAGGCCCGCGTTGCCGTTATCGGCGCCGGGACGATGGGCAAAGCCATTGCCGGGACATTCGCCCAGGGCGGCATTCCGACCATTCTCGTGTCGCGAGATCCGTCCCGTGCGGGGCTTGTCGAGACGGGGGTCGAGTTGGTTTCGGAGCTTCCTCGCGATCCGCCGTGCATGATCGTCGAGGCGGTGCCGGAGGAGATGCAACTGAAAATCGGCGTATTCCTGTCGGTCGAGAGGCTGTACGGCGCCTCGCTGCCGGTCATGGCGTCGAACACGTCCGGACTTCCACTCCAGGAGATCGCCGACCGGTTGGAGCGCCCGGATCGGTTTCTGGGCATCCACTGGTTCCATCCGGCGGGTGCGCTCCCGCTCGTCGAAACGGTGCGCGTCGCGCAAACCTCCGACGAGAGCCTGAGCGTCGCACTCGATCTTCTGGCCGCTACCGGTCGGGATAGTCTCGTCGTCCCACGGCCAGTGCCCGGCGCCGTGGTCAACCGCCTGCAACATGCGATCCTGCACGAGGCTTATCATCTGATGTCGGAGGGGCTCGCCGGACCGCAGGACATCGACCGGGCTGCGCGGTGGCTGCTTGGGCCGCGCATGTGCGTCTCCGGTCTCATTGAGCAGAAGGATCTCGGTGGCCTCACCGGACATATTCTCGCGCAGCGGACCATCGTGCCGGACCTTTGCCACGACCCGGCTCCAAACGCCGACGTCCAGGCGATGCTGGCACGGGGGGAGACCGGGGCGAAAGCCGGGCGGGGCTTCTACGACTGGACCGGACGCGACGCGCCGGGCGCGATTGAGAACGCCGCGCGGCGCCTGCGCGAACTGATTGCCTATCTCAGAGACTTCCAGACAGGACAGACCGATGATCGATAAGGCCGCCGTCATCGGAACAGGCGTCATCGGTTCGGCTTGGATCGCACTTTTTCTGGCGAAGGGAATTGCGGTCGTGGCTGTCGATCCAGATCCCACCGCGGCACGCCGGCTGCGGACGACCGTCGCGCGGATGACGGACGCGTTGAAGGCGTCCGGACTCATTCCGGCCACGGCGCTGATCGACACCGACCAGGTCCAGTTCGCCGCCAGTCCCGGCCCGGAACTGGCGGGAGTCGGGCTGGTGCAGGAAAACATTCCCGAGCGGATCGAGCTTAAGCGGGCCACCTTCGCCGCGATCGAAGCGTTCGTCGGACCAGACACGATCCTGGCGTCGTCGACGACGGCGCTGAAGGTGTCGGATATCCAGAGCGCGTGCCGCAAGCCAGGCCGGGTGATCGCTGCCCATCCTATCAACCCGCCGCACCTGATGCCGCTGGTCGAGATATCGGGCGGGGATCTGACCGAGTCCGCCATCCTCGATCGCGCGATGGAATTTTATACATTCATCGGCAAGAAGCCGGTGCGCCTCGCCCGTGAGATCGAGGGTCATATCGCGGGCCGGCTGTCGGCGGCCCTATGGCGCGAGGCGGTGTATCTCGTGGAGCAGGGGATCGCCACGGTGGCGGATATCGATGCCGCGGTCGTCAATGGCCCGGGGTTGCGTTGGGCGACGATGGGGCCGCACATGACCTATCACGTCGGCGGTGGCGCCGGCGGTATTTAATATTATCTGGAGCACCTCGGGGATAGTCAGGTGCGTCGGTGGGACACCCTGGGAAACCCCGCGCTTACAAGCGCCTTGAAAGCCCGGATATCGGATGGGGTGCTCGATGAGGCAGGAACGCGCAGTGTCGAGGTAATCGCCGCGGAGCGGGACCGCAAGCTCGCGGAGGCGATGCGCGCCTTCGCCTGCTGACGTCGGCTCCGATCAGGTGAAGCGGGATCGGAACATCTCGATATAGCGGTTTTTCGCTGGTGCGAGGTGGGACCGGCAAAGCGAGACCAGTTCGTCGCGGTCTCCCCTTTTCAGAGCGTCGATCATGGCAAGATGGGCGTCGGCGGCCCAGTGGAGATAGCCGGCGTCGTTGACGAAAATGGAGCGATAGGCGTGCGACTTCTGGGCGAAGCTGTTGATCGCCTCGATCAGCGCGGCATTGCCGCAATGGGCGAACAGGATCTTGTGAAACTCGATGTTGGTCCGGAACACGCCACGGCGATCGCTCTCCTGGATCGCGCGCGCGTGTCGCTCCTGGATCGCCGCGAGTACGGCAATGGCACCCGACGACAGCGGTAACGGTATCAGCGACGCCGCATGGGCTTCCAGAAGCTCGCGAACGGCATTGATATCCTCGACCTCCTCGGCGCTGTAGAGCCGGACGACGGCGCCGCGATTTCGGACCCGTTCGACCAGGCCGAGCCGCTCGAGCTCGACCAGCGCTTGGCGCACGATATGGCGCTTGGCTTCGAAACGGCTTGCAAGTTCCTCCTCGATCAGGCGCTCGCGCGGGTGGAGCCTTCCGAAGACGATCTCCTCCTCCAGCGCGGCAGCGATCTCCATGGAGATGTCCTCACCGTTCAGGCGGCCGCTGCCGGCCGGCACGGACACTGCTTCGGCTCGACGGCTTTCGGAATCGGCAATACTGGACATGACTGCAGGCCTCATTTCGGGTCGTGGCCGACATTTCGACAGCGGATCGTTGCCCGGTGCTTCTACTCGCGACTTCCCGCCATGTCGCCCCCTGCGGATTCGGCGCCCTCGGCCCTCGGCTTCCGGAAGACCCGCGCGAGCGAACCGAAAAACGGGGTTGCCTGAAGCACGGAAAGGAGCGCGACGGCGAGAAGCGTAGCCGAGATCGGGTTTTCGAGGAAAATCCACCAACTGCCCGCACCAATCAACAGGGACTGCTGTAGCGTGGTATCGAGGATCGGGCCGAGGATGAGCCCGATCACCAGCGGCGGCGTCGGAATCTGGAATTGGTCGAACGCGAGACCGACGATGCCGAAGGCGATCATCAGACCGATGTCGAACACCGAATTGTTGATCGCGAACGCGCCGATCACCGAAAGAACGACGATTACCGGCCCGACCACCCTGTTGGGTATCTTCGTGACCGCGACGCAGGCGCGCGTGAAGAGCAATCCTACGAGGAACAACGCGATGTTGGCGAACATGACCGCCCACAACAGCGTGTAGGTGACATCGCCATATTCCGTCATGAGCGTCGGCCCAGGAAGAATCCCATGCACCATCAGGCCGCCAAGTAGAACGGCCGTCGCCGACGATCCGGGAATGCCCAGCGCGATCGTCGGGATAAGGGCGCCGCCGACGACGGCATTGTTGGCGGCCTCGGGGGCCACGATTCCGGCCGGGTAACCGGTTCCGAACTTCGCCTTGTGCTTGGAGAAGCGTTTGGCCTCGTTATAGGCGAACCAGGACGCCGTATCGCCTCCGGTGCCGGGGATCAGGCCGGTGAAGACGCCGATGACGCTGGAGCGCAGACTGTTCGGAAGCATCTCGAGAAACTGGCGACCTGTGGGCAGCATCCGGTCGCGAACGTTGGAGATGCGATCACCGGCGTTCGCCTGGCCCATGACGATCAGTCGGACGGCCTGGGGGATCGAGAATAGCCCAATCAGCGCGACCGTGAAATTGACGCCGCCGAAAAGATCCAGGATCCCGAAGGTGAAACGCGGTGTACCGGTCGTCAGGTCCATCCCGACCATGGAAATCAGAAGACCGATCGCACCGGACATCAGGCCGAGAATCGCCGAACCCTGCGAGAGCGAGCCGATGATTGTAATTCCGAGAACCGCGACCGCGAAAATCTCCACCGGCCCGAAGTTGAGGACGATGCGCCCGAGTAGCGGCGCGACGGTCAGGAGAACGATCGAGGATATGACGCCGCCGATCAGCGAGGCCGTTAATGACAGGCCCAAGGCCCGCCCGGCTTCACCCTTCTGCGCCATCGGATAGCCGTCAAGCACGGTCGCGGCCGCCGCCGGCGTGCCGGGCGTACGTAGCAGAATTGCAGCGATCGAGCCACCGTACATGGCCGCGAGATAGAGCGAAGCCAGCATCGCAAGGCCGGTCTCGGGTCGAAGGGAATAGGTGAGCGGAAGCAGAAGCGCGATCGCCATCGTCGCCGAAAGACCCGGCATCGCCCCAATGAACATGCCGATAAGCGTCCCGGCCAGGATCGCCAGAAGATTGATTGGCTCGACGACGTTGGCAAGCCCGACCCAGAGAAAAGATTCGGTCATCACGGGGCTTTCAGATCGCCGGGGTGAGGGGAATGGACAAATTCAGGAAGTAAACGAAGACGCCCCAGATCGCGCCGGTGACAAGCACTGTCGTCAGCAATATCGCGATCCATCCGACCGGCCGCAGAGCCAGCAACGGAATCAACAGGAAAGCCGGAGTCGCGATGAGATAACCGACATAGGCGATACTCCACGCGTACACGATGATCAGACCCAGAAAGCCGGCACCGAGGGCAAGTTCTCGCCAATTCTGTTTCGGCAACAGAACCAGCGTTCCCGCCAGCTTTTGCTTTCGCCAGCCCGCAGCGACCTGGATGATGGCGAGGATCGCCAGCGACATGACCACCCAGCCGAGAAGGACAGGCAGATGCGCCGCCTGCCTCGGATAGCCGGAGGCCTCGTTCCAGAAGAACAGGACGAGCGCGATCGCGGAGAGGGCGACGAGAATGCGGCCCATGGCGGGGTTCCTGGCGGTTGGAGGAAGCGGGGCCGCAGCCCCGCGCCCCGTGGGTTCCTATTTGGCCTGAACTTCGTCTTTGATATCGTTCCAGATCACTTCGTATTCGCCTTCCTGCTTCTTCAGGTAGTCGCGATACGCGTCGCCGGGAATGAAATCGATGTTCATCGCCTGTGCCGCGGCTGCCTTCTGGAAATCGGGATTGTCGACGACCCTTTGCAGCCCATCGATCAACTGCTGGCGCGCCGCCTCGGGGAATTCGCCGGGACCGCTGTAGCCGCGGGACGAGCCGGCAACCAGATTGTAACCGAGTTCCGTCGCGGTCGGGACGTCCGGCAACTCCGGCAAGCGCTCCTCGGTGAAGACCGCCAGCGCCCGCAGATTGCCTTCCTTGATCTGCGGATAGGAGACGCCGACATTGGTGAAGCTCGCATCGATCTTGCCTCCCATCGCGGCCGTCCACGACGGGCCGTCGCCCTGGAACGGTACCTTCTGCAACTTGACGCCGGCCTCCTTCTCGAAAATCAGTGAGGTAAAGAAATCGTCGCCACCGACTCCCGAATTGCCAACCGTCACGGTCGATGGCTTGTCCTTCGCGGCCTTCACGAGATCCTCGAACGTCTTGAAGGGGCTATCCTTGGCGACGACGGCGATGCCTGGATCCGTGACGATGTTCGCGATTGGTGTAATCTCGTCGACGTTGTAGGTGATCGAGGGGTTCATGATGTAGTTGGTCGTCAGCATCGGGGTGTTGGTGATGCTGATGACCGAGCCGTCATTCGGCGCCTGTTTGGCCAGGCGAGTCCACGCGATGGCACCGGTCGCACCGGGAATGTATTCGTTGACGAAATTCACGCCGAGTTCCTTGGCGAGGAATGGCTGCACCAACTGGGCAAGCGCGTCGGAGCCTCCGCCCGCCTTAAACCCTTGCATGACGTTGATCTCATCCGACGCTTCGTACGCCTGCTGGGCGTGGACGGAGCTGACAAATGCGGTGGTAGCGGCGAGGGCTGCGACAATGGTCATTTTCATTTGGACGATCTCCCGGTTGGTGGCGCACTCCTCCAAGCGCGTGCCGGACCATAGCGGCGGTATCTCGAAGTTGTCAAATATATTGTTGACAATATCGCTAACGTCTGGCTGCTTGCCCCGGTAAACGATAGAATACAGAGGGGGTCGGCATGTCTGACGGCAACGGACGCGGACTGAAGAAAGGCTTGACGAGCTACGGAGACGCGGGATTCTCGCTGTTCCTCCGCAAGGCTTTCATCAAGGGAATGGGTTACTCCGACGATGCCCTGGACCGCCCCATCGTCGGGATTATCGACACGTCGAGCGGCTACAACGCATGCCACGCCAACGTTCCCGACCTCGTAAGGGCGGTTGAGCGCGGCGTCATGCTGGCGGGCGCGCTTCCGATTTCCTTTCCCACGATTTCGATCCACGAATCCTTCGCCTATCCGACCAGCATGTTCCTTCGCAATCTGATGTCGATGGATACCGAGGAGATGATCCGGGCACAGCCCATGGACGCCGTGGTGATGATCGGTGGTTGCGACAAGACGGTGCCTGCGCAACTCATGGGCGCGGCCAGCGCGGGGATTCCCGCAGTGCAACTGGTGACGGGCCCGATGTTGACCGGCAGTCATCGCGGTGAGCGAGTGGGGGCGTGCACCGACTGCCGCAGATTCTGGGCACGGTATCGCGCCGGCGAAATCGAGGCGGATGAAATTGCCGAGGTCAATTCGCAGCTTGTCCCCGGCGCAGGCACATGCGGCGTCATGGGCACGGCCTCGACGATGGCCCTGGTCGTCGAGGCGCTCGGCATGATGATTCCCGGCGGCGCCACGGCCCCGGCCGTGTCGGCCGACCGTCGACGGATCGCGGAAAGCACCGGTGCGATCGCCGTCAAGATGGCGGCAGAGGGCCTGGTGCCGGAGAAGATCATGACAGCGAAGGCGTTCGAAAATGCCTTGACGGTGCTTCTGGCCACGGGCGGTTCGACGAACGGAATCGTCCATCTCGCGGCCATGGCTGGGAGAATCTGTCTCCGCCTCGATCTCGATGCCTTCGACAGGATCGGTCGAAACGTCCCTGTCCTCGTCGACCTGAAGCCCTCCGGAAAACACTACATGGAAGACCTTCATGCTGCGGGCGGTCTAGCCACGATCCTGCGGGAGTTGAAACCGCATCTTCATCTCGACTGCCTGACGGTGACCGGGCGCACGCTCGGCCAGGAGATCAATGCCGCGCCGGGCGGCTGGCCGCAAACGATCGTCGCGCCGTTGTCCGCGCCGCTTTATCCCGAAGGCGGCATGGCCGTGCTAAAGGGCAATCTCGCGCCCGGCGGCGCCATCGTGAAGCAATCCGCCGCTACCCCAGCCTTGATGTCGCACCGGGGCAGGGCCGTCGTCTTCTCGTCGATCGCCGATATGGCCGACCGTGTGGACAGTCCGGATCTCGACGTGACAGCCGACGATATCCTTGTCTTGCAAAACGCCGGTCCGAAGGGCGCGCCCGGTATGCCGGAGGCGGGATATATGCCGATTCCACGCAAACTCGCAAAGGCGGGCGTGAAGGACATGGTCCGGATATCCGACGCGCGAATGAGCGGGACGGCGTCCGGCACGATCGTGCTGCATGTGACACCGGAATCCGCCGAGGGTGGCCCCTTGGCGCTGGTGCGCACCGGCGACATGATCGAACTGGATGTGCCAACGCGGCGTCTGACGCTCGACGTGTCCGAGATCGAACTCGAGAGCCGGCAAAAGGCATTCCGGATGCCCCGCCATCCAGGCTCGGACAGGGGATACAAGCGGCTGTTTCTCGAATCGGTCCTGCAGGCCGACAAGGGCTGCGACTTCGCCTTTCTGATACCTCCCGCCGAAGGGGACGTTCCCGAGGGACGGTCTTGAGCGGCCGGTATGACCACAAGGAACTCATCCGCTTTTGTCGCGATGCTCTCGTGGCGGAGGGCTTGGATCCAAACCATGCGACCGTCGTCGCCGAGACGCTCGTCGAGGGTGATCTGCTCGGCCATTCCACCCACGGCTTGGCGCTGCTGCCCCGCTATTTGGAGGAAATCGCCACCGGTGAGATGACGAGAGCCGGCGAGCCGACGGTGATCAACGATAGCGGGGCATCGGTGGCCTGGGACGGACATTACCTGCCGGGTCCCGTGCTCGTGCGGCGGGCGCTCGCACTTTGCGCCGAACGCGCGCGCAGGCACGGTGTTGCGACCGTGGCGATAGGCCGGAGCCACCACGTCGCTTGTCTGGCCGCGTATCTGAAGGCCGCCACCGATCAGGGACTCGCCGCGATCGTGGCGTCCTCCTCGCCGAACAATGCGTCGGTCGCGCCGTTTGGCGCGGTGGAAGGAGTCTACTCTCCCAATCCCTTGGCGGCCGGCTGGCCCACCGGGGGCGACCCGGTGCTCATCGATGTGTCCACATCGATCACCACCAGCAGTCTCACAAGCGAAGTCGCGGCGGCGGGCGGCAGGCTTCCGGGGAAGTGGGTGATCGGCAGTGACGGCGATCCGGTCGACGATCCGGCCGTTCTCACCGCCAGTCCTCCCGGCGCCCTTCTCCCGCTCGGCGGCACCGATCATGGCCATAAGGGCTTCGCGCTCGGAATGATGGTCGAAATGCTCACGTCCGGCCTCGCGGGCCAGGGCCGGGCCGAGCGGCCGAGCAGATGGGGCGCCTCGGTCTTCATAATGGCCATCGATCCGGAGCATCACGGCGGCAGGATCGCCTTCGAGCGGCAGACCGGAAGCTTGGTCGCGGCATGTCAGGCCGCGCGGCCGTCGCCGGGAGGCCAGCCGGTGCGTTTGCCAGGGCAGCGGGCACTGGAACTTCGACGGACGGCGCTGGTGGAGGGGGTTGCCCTGCCACACATATTGATTGATCGCTTGCGCAAAGCGTCCACCGTCGTGTTTCCTCAATCACGATGAAGGGGACGCGGAGCCGTTGTCGATCCCACCGAATGCTCAATTCAGCCGACATCCTCCCCCTTTGTTGCCGCCGCGACCTTCAGCCGTGATTCCCCATTATCGGCGTTTGCCGAGGGGGGCACGGAACTCGTCAGACATTTTCTGCTTAATAAATGAGCATGTAAAAAACAAATGCAGGTTGATTGACATTGAAAGGCGCGCTGATACGCTTCTCGCTCAAATACCGGCCCTGACCGCCGGACGGCATTCGAGCCCCGCGCGCCAAGATCGACTGATCGACCTTGGCGCGCGGGGTTTTTTGTTTGAGGCTTGTGGTGAAGCAGCGGATTGAAATCGGCATATTGTACTCACGCTCGGGCAACTACCGCCTGTTGTCGGAGGCATGTCGTGACGGTGCGATGCACGGTATCGCCACGGTCAACGCCGATCCGGCGTCCGGCGTAGAGTTCGTTCCAGTGGAGCGTGATCCCGAAGGACAGATCGATCGCTACGCGCCGTTGTGCGAAGAGGTCCTGCGCACCAGTTCGGCCCGTCACGTCGTCGGTTGCATCACGTCCTGGAGCCGCAAGGAGGTGATTCCGGTTCTGGAAAAGACCGGCGGGACGTTGTGGTATGCTTGCCCCTACGAGGGCTTCGAGTCGAACGAACATGTCGTCTACATGAACGCCTGTCCGAACCAGCATCTGGTTCCGCTACTCGGCTATATCGTGCCGCGCTTCGGCCGTAACGCGTTCCTCGTCGGCTCGAACTACATCTGGGGGTGGGAAACCAACCGGGTGGCGCGCGACCTCGTCGGCGATGCCGGCGGCCAAATCCTCGGCGAACGCTACCTGCCGCTCGGCGATGTCGACGTCGGCCGGCTGATCGACGAAATCCGCGCCACCCGCCCCAGTTTCATTCTCAATCACCTGATCGGGCCGTCCTCCTACGCGTTCTTTGCGGCCTATGAACAACTGACGCGGGACGATCCATGGTTTTCCGCTGAGACCTGCCCGATCCTGTCCTGCAACCTGACCGAGATCGAACTGCCGGCGATCGGCGACGCCGCACAAGGGCACATCGCCGTCGGCCCGTTTTTCGATGGCGGGACAACCCGGTGGCCGCAGCGAACGGCGAGTTCGGAACAGCCCGTTCAGCCCCGTCCGTCCTCGTTCTTCGTTTCGGCCTTCAGTTCGGTCATCGTCCTGGCCGACATGCTGTCGGCCGGCAAAAACGAAGGCAATCTCGATTTTGCCGACCGGACGTTTGCGACGCCGTTCGGATCCATCGCGATCGATCCCCAGACGCAGCATGCCAGCCTGCCGGTCAAGATCGGTCGCGTCGCCGGCCGGGCTTTCGAGGTGGTTGAAGAGGTCGCGGAGCGGATCGATCCCGATCCCTATTTGTCACGCTACGATCCGCTCGCCACCTTCGGCCGCCCGAACTTGAGGGCCGTGTCATGACGCGCCGCAATCGCATCCCCAATCTCGGCGGCGCTACGGCCTACATCCTGCATCGCCCGCATGGCGCGACCGCGGCTCTAGTCCGTCAGTTGATCGCCATCGGCCTGTCGCCGGTCGAGTGCTGGCCGGATCTACCGCCCGAAGCGCTCGGTGCCGATTTCGTGTTCTTCGACGCGGATATGGGCTTCGACGCGCAATTCGCCTGGGCGCCTGGCGAAGCCCCCATGCCGATGATCGCGCTGATCGGCTCGGAAGCCCCGGGCCGGATCGAATGGGCTCTGTCGCACGGCGCCGACTCCCATCTAGTGAAGCCGGTTGGCAATTCCGGCATTTACAGCGCGTTGCTGATCGCCCGCCAGGGCTTCGAGGCGCGCCGCGGTCTGGCCGACGAGGTGAGGGGACTCAAGGCAAGGGTGGCCGAGCGGCAAACCATCGTCCGGGCCGTGGTCGCGCTGGCGGCCGATGGCGTCGGCGAGGATCGGGCCTATGCGCAATTGCGGGTCTTGGCGATGAACTGGCAAACGACCATCGAGGAAGCGGCGCGGAAATTCCTTTTGCTGGGACAGGACCGCGAACCGGGGGAGCGCGATGAGCGATCAACTCGTCTCTGAGCCGCTGCGACCGGACGCCGTTCCAGGGCTGAGGCGCAAGGGCATCCTAGCGCAACTCCTCGCCCGACCACTCGCGGTTGTTGGACTGGCGATCATCGTCCTGACGGTAGCGGGCGCACTGCTCGCGCCCTGGCTCACTCCCTACGATCCGAACGACCAGCTCTTCGATGGCCTGACGCTGGAAGGTGCCCCGATGGCGCCAGGCGGCGCCTTCGCGCTCGGCAGCGACCTTTTAGGCCGCGATCTTCTGACGCGCATCCTCTACGGGGCGCGCACCTCGCTCATCATCGGCATCGCCGCCAACGGCGTCGCGCTGCTGATCGGCACGCTGGTCGGCGTCACCGCCGGGTTCTTTCGGGGATGGACCGGGACGATCCTCATGCGCTTTACCGACCTGATGATGGCGTTTCCCGCACTGCTGCTGGCGATCTGCCTCGCCGCAGTGCTGTCGCCGAGCCTTTGGATCGTCGCGCTGGTGATCGCGCTGGTCAATTGGGTGCAGACCGCCCGTGTTGTCTACACCGAGACGAGTTCGCTGGCCCAGCGCGAATTCATCGAGGCTGAACGCTCGATCGGTGCCGGCACGCTACGCATCCTCTTTCGCCACATCCTGCCGCATCTTCTGCCCACGATCATCGTCTGGGGAACGCTCGGCATCTCGACGACCGTCCTGCTGGAAGCGACGCTCTCCTATCTCGGGGTCGGCGTGCAGCCGCCGACGCCCTCCTGGGGCAACATCATCTTCGAGAACCAGACCTACTTCCAGGCCGCGCCCTGGCTGGTGTTCTTTCCCGGCGCGGCGATCCTGACGCTGGCGCTGGCCTTCAACCTCGTCGGCGACGCGATGCGCGACATCCTCGACCCGACGCAACGGGGGAGGCTGTCGTGATTGCCTATCTCGCTCGGCGCCTCTTCCAATCCATCCTGATTCTCCTCGGCGTCTCGCTGATTACGTTCGCGCTCTTGTATCTGCTGCCGGCCGACCCCGTGCGCCAGATCGCCGGGCGCAGCGCGACGCCGCAGACGGTGGAAAACATTCGCCGCGAACTGGGCCTCGACCAGCCGTTCCTCGTCCAGTATGGCCGCTATCTCCTAGGCCTTGTTCAGGGCGATCTCGGCCGGTCCTATCTGCAGCGCTCGGAGGTGACCACGCTGGTTATGGCGCGGCTGCCGGCGACCCTGCTGCTGATGGCTGGCGCGATCGCCTGCGAGCTCGCACTCGGCTTGACCATGGGCCTGGTCGCCGCGGTCAAACGCGGCACGGCGACCGATCAGGCACTGATGGTCGGATCCTTCATCGGGGTCTCCGCGCCGCAATTCGTCGTCGGTCTCCTACTCCTTTACGTCTTTGCGGTGCGGCTCGGCTGGTTCCCGATCGGCGGCTACGGCACGTTTTCGCATCTCGTCCTGCCGTCGGTCACCCTCGGCATTCTGGGGGCCGGCTGGTACTCGCGGATGATGCGTTCGTCGATGATCGACGTCCTGCGCCAAGACTATATCCGCACCGCACGCGCCAAGGGCCTGGCGCGTTCTACGGTGCTGTTCCGGCATGCGCTGCCGAATGCGATCCTCCCGGTGATCGCCATGATCGGCATCGACATCGGCCTGTTCATGAGCGGCATCGTCGTCGTCGAAGGCGTCTTCGGCTGGCCGGGCATCGGTCAACTCGCCTGGCAGGCGATCCAGCGCGTCGACATTCCGATCATCATGGGCGTGACGCTGGTGTCTGCCTGCGCCATCGTCCTCGGGAACCTCCTCGCCGACATCGTCACGCCGTTCATCGACCCGCGCATCAAGCTGCGCTGATCCGCACCCTTCGCCCTATCCTCTCGAAGCAAGAAAAGGACTGACCCGATGAAAGCATGGCTCACCTCCACGGTTGCCGCCTCGGCGCTCGGCCTCGCGCTGGCAACCATTCCCGCCGCCGCCCAGGACAGTTCGGCCAAGGCACCGGACGCAGCCAGCGCTGCAGCGGTCACGGATGTCGCCTACACCCCCGATCCAGGCGCCAAGCAGGGCGGCGCGATCGTCATCACCTACAAGGACGATGTTGCAACGCTCGATCCGGCGATCGGCTATGATTGGCAGAACTGGTCGATGATCAAGAGCCTGTTCGGCGCGCTCATGGACTATGTGCCGGGAACGACGACCCTCCGTCCGGGCCTCGCCGAAAGCTACGACATCTCCGAGGACGGAACCGTCTTCACCTTCCACCTGCGCAAGGGCGTCAAGTTCCACAATGGCCGCGAGATGACGGCGGACGACGTGAAATATTCGCTGGATCGCGTGACCAATCCGAAGACCCAGAGCCCCGGTGCCGGTTTCTTCGGCTCGATCAAGGGCTACGACCAGATGACCGACGGGAGCGCGGAATCGCTCGAAGGCGTGACCTCCGTCGATCCCTTGACGGTGAAGATCGAATTGTCTCGGCCGGACGCGACCTTCCTGCATGTCATGGCGCTGAACTTCTCCTCCATCGTCCCGAAGGAGGCGGTGGAGGAATACGGCGCCGATTTCGGCAAGCACCCGGTCGGCACCGGCGCGTTCAAGCTGGCGGAATGGACACTCGGCCAACGCCTCGTGTTCCAGAAAAACCCCGACTACTGGCGCGACGGCGTTCCCTATCTCGACCAGATCACCTTCGAAATCGGACAGGAGCCGATCGTCGCGCTGCTGCGCCTTCAGAGCGGTGAAGTGGACATTCCCGGCGACGGCATTCCGCCGGCGAAGTTCCAGGAGGTCATGAACGATCCCGAGCAGAAGGCCCGGGTGGTCGAAGGGGGCCAGTTGCAGACCGGCTACATCACCATGAACACCCAGATGGAGCCCTTCGACAAGAAGGAGGTTCGCGAGGCGGTCAACATGGCGATCAACAAGGACCGCATCGTTCAGATGATCAACAACCGGGCGCTGCCGGCCAACCAGCCGCTGCCGCCGTCGATGCCGGGCTATGACAAGAGCTTCGAAGGCTATCCCTACGATCCGGCGAAGGCCAAGGAGATGCTGGCCGAAGCCGGCCTTGCGGACGGGTTCCAGACCGAACTCTTCGTCATGAACACCGATCCGAACCCGCGCATCGCCCAGGCGATCCAGCAGGATCTATCGCAGATCGGCATCAAGGCCGACATCCAGGCGCTGGCCCAGGCGAACGTGATCGCCGCCGGCGGCGAGAAGGACGGCGCGCCGATGATCTGGTCGGGCGGCATGGCCTGGATCGCCGACTTCCCGGATCCGTCGAACTTCTATGGGCCGATCCTGGGTTGCGACGGCGCGGTGCCGGGCGGCTGGAACTGGTCCTGGTACTGCAACGAGGAACTCGACAAGAAGGCCGCCGCGGCGGACGCGATCGTCGATCCGGCGAAAGCCGAGGAACGCGCCAAGATGTGGAGCGAGATCTACGGTGCGATCATGGCCGATGCGCCGTGGGTGCCGGTGTTCAACGAGCAGCGCTTCACCATGAAGTCGAAGCGTATGGGCGGCGCCGACAACCTGTATGTCGATCCCGTCCATATCCCGATCAACTACGATTATGTGTTTGTCACCGATGTGCAGTAACTGCGACTACACGATCCACGCTCGGCAGCATCATTTCGGCTGGGACAATTCGTTCGAACCGGTCGCGCGTGTCGCGCCCGGTTCGACGATCGAATTCGAATGTCTCGACTCATCGGCCGGGCAACTGACCCCGGATTCGACCGTGGAAGACGTGAGGACTCTCGACTTCGGCAAGATCAACCCGGTCAACGGGCCGATTTTCGTCGAGGGGGCCGAGCCCGGCGACGCGCTGAAGATCACCATCGAGGCGTTCAAGCCGTCCGGCTTCGGCTGGACGGCCAACATTCCGGGCTTCGGCCTCCTCGCCGACGACTTCAAGGAGCCGGCGCTGACGATCTGGAAATACGATCCGGCCAGTCTTGAGCCGGCGCTTTTCGGCAGCCAGGGCAGGGTGCCGCTCAAGCCCTTCGCCGGAACGATCGGCAACGCCCCGGCCGAGGCTGGCCATCACTCGATCGTCCCGCCGCGCCGGGTCGGCGGCAATTTGGACATCCGGGATCTTGCCGCTGGCACGGTATTGTACCTGCCGGTAGAGGTCGCGGGCGCATTGTTCTCGGTCGGCGACACCCACGCGGCACAGGGCGACGGCGAGGTCTGCGGCACCGCCATCGAAAGCCCGATGAACACGGTGCTGACCCTCGATCTGATCAAGGATGCGCGGCTCAAGATGCCCCGCTTCACGACGCCCGGACCGGTCACCCGTCATCTCGACGCCAAGGGCTACGAGGTGACGACAGGGATCGGCTCCGACCTGATGGAGGGAGCGAAAGCTGCCGTCTCGCAGATGGTCGATCTGCTGGCCGGGCGTTACCAGATCGATCCGGTGGACGCGTATATGCTGGTCTCGACCTGCGGCGACCTGCGGATCTCGGAGATCGTCGACATGCCTAACTGGGTCGTCTCCTTCTACTTCCCGCGCTGCGTCTTCGAATGAGACTCGCGGGACGCCACGAACGGTCCGGGGCGTTCTTCGCCCCGGCTGGTACGAAGATGGGCGGGGAGGCGGCGGCGGCACCCGTGCTGATCGTCGACAGACTAACCGTCGTGGTGGGCGGCGAGGGCGGTCCACGGCCTGTCGTATCGGAGCTCGCCTTCACGCTCGGTCGCGGCGAAACGCTATGCATCGCCGGGG
The DNA here is from genome assembly GCA_011050685.1 of Aurantimonas coralicida. Taxonomy (GTDB): domain Bacteria; phylum Pseudomonadota; class Alphaproteobacteria; order Rhizobiales; family Rhizobiaceae; genus Aurantimonas; species Aurantimonas coralicida_A. The sequence goes on along the minus strand of DRFF01000143.1, from coordinate 57,003 downwards.
AATCCGGTTCGGGCAAGTCGATGACGGCGCTGGCAATCATGGGGCTCCTGCCCAGGCCAGGGGCGCGCATCGAGGCCGGTACGATCCGGTTCGGCGATACCGACCTGGCCACGCTGGACGAAGCAGCAATGCGGCGCGTGCGCGGCGACCGGATTGCGATGATCTTCCAGGAGCCGATGACCTCGCTCAACCCGGTGCTGACCATCGGCCGGCAACTGGTCGAGGCGATCGAGGCGCATGAGCGGGTCTCGCGCGTGCAAGCGCGGCGCCGGGCGATCGAGGCGCTGGCGGCGGTACGCATCCCGGAGGCAGCGAGCCGCATGACCCAGCATCCGCACGAGTTGTCGGGCGGCATGCGGCAACGCGTGATGATCGCCATGGCGCTGGCACTGCGGCCCGACGTGCTCATCGCCGACGAGCCGACGACCGCGCTCGACGTCACCGTGCAGGGCGAGGTGCTCGAGCTGCTGCGCCAGCTCCAACGCGATCTTGGCACGGCGATCATCCTGATCACCCACGACATGGGAGTGGTCGCCGAAATGGCGGACCGCGTCATCGTCCTGCGCGAGGGTCGTATGGTGGAAGCGGGCGCGGCGGAGGCGATCTTCGCCAATCCACAGGCCGCCTATACGAAGGAACTGCTGGCAGCAGTTCCCCGGATCGGCGGCGGGGCCGGGCGTGTCGTGACGCGGCCCACAAGCAACGCCGCAGCGCCTTCGGTGGTCTCAGTGCGCGATCTCGCTGTCCATTTCGACCTTCACGGGGGCTTTCTCGGTCGGGTCGACCGCCGGGTTCACGCGGTGGAGGGCGTTTCCTTCGAGGTCGGCGCGGGCGAGACGCTGTCGCTGGTCGGCGAATCGGGCTGCGGCAAGTCGACCACCGCCAAGGCCCTGGCCGGATTGGTGCCCTACAGCGGCGACATCGTCGTCGGCGGGCGCAATATGGCAGGCCTCGCCCGCCAGGACGCCAAGGCGATGCGTCGCGATATCCAGATGATCTTCCAGGATCCCTTCGCTTCGCTCGATCCGCGCATGACCGTCGGCGACCTTGTGGCGGAGCCGATGGTGATCCACGGCATCGCGACGGGCGCGGAACGCCGTGAGCGAGTCGCCGGCTTGTTCGAACGCGTCGGCCTGTCGCCGGATCAGATGAGCCGCTATGCGCACGAGTTCTCAGGTGGCCAGCGCCAACGCATCTGCATTGCCCGAGCGCTGGCGCTGCGGCCGAAGCTGATCGTCGCCGACGAAAGCGTCTCCGCACTCGACGTCTCGGTGCAGGCGCGTGTGCTCGAACTTCTGCGCGAATTGCAGGCCGACTTCGGCATCGCGTATCTGTTCATTTCCCATGACATGGCCGTGGTCGAGAACATCTCCGACCGCGTCGCCGTCATGTATCTCGGCCAGATCGTCGAGACCGGGACTCGCGATCAGATTTTCTCCAACCCCCGGCATCCCTATACGCGTCGGCTGATCGAAGCAGTTCCGGTGCCGGATCCGACGCGGCGGCGGCCGCATTTTCCTCGCCTCGACCAGGAGATCCCGAGCCCCGTGAGGAAGCTGGGCGATGCGCCGGCGCGATTGGTACTAGTCGATCGCGGCGCCGGCCATCTGGTGGCGGCATGAGCCAGGCCGGCGCCATGTCATCGGCAGATTCCGAGACCGTCCTGACGCTCGAAAACTTTGCGCTGCGCTTCCAGCCGGGCAAGAACCTTGTCGACGGAGTTGGCTTTTCCGTCCGCCGCCGCGAGACTCTGGCGATCGTCGGCGAATCCGGCTGCGGCAAGAGCGTCACGGCGCTCGCCTTGATGGGACTTTTGCCGATGCCGCCGGCTCAAATCGTCTCGGGAACTGCGCTGTTCGAGAACAAAGACCTGTTTGCGATGGACTCAGCCGAACGGGCTAATCTGCGGGGCAATCGCATTTCGATGATCTTCCAGGAGCCGATGACCTCGCTGAACCCGGCCTTCACTGTCGGTGGTCAGATCATCGAGGGCATCCGTCGGCATCGAAAAATCGGCAAGGCAGCGGCGCGGCAGGTCGCGCTGGAGATGCTGCGCAAGGTGCGCATTCCGGCGCCCGAAAGCCGGCTCGATGCCTATCCGCACCAACTCTCCGGCGGCATGCGCCAGCGCGTGATGATCGCGATGGCGCTCGCCAATGCGCCGCAGCTTCTCATCGCCGACGAGCCGACGACGGCGCTCGACGTGACCATCCAGGCGCAGATCCTGGCGCTGATCGACGAGTTGCGGCGCGAAACCGGCACGGCGGTGATCCTGATCACCCACGATCTCGGGGTCGTTGCCGAAAGCGCGGACCGGGTGGCGGTGATGTATGCCGGTCACGTCGTCGAGACCGGCCCGGTCGCCAAGGTCTTCGGCGATCCGCAGCATCCCTATACGATTGGCCTCATGGGGGCGATCCCGTCGTTGGGCACCCGCGTCGCACGTCTCGCAACGATTCCCGGCACCGTACCGTCGATCGAGCACATGCCGGACGGCTGCCGCTTCGCGCCCCGCTGTCCATTCGCGCAAGAGCGCTGCCGCGCAGCCCCGCCGCCGCTCGACATCGTTGGTGGAAACGATGACCACCGAGCCGCCTGCTTCTTCGCGCCGATCGAAAACCATTTCGCGGAGGTTGCCTGATGGCCGCCGCCTTTCCCATCCTGGAAACCACCGACCTCGTTAAGCATTTCGGCGGGGGGCGGCAATGGTTGAAGCGCTCTCCGTTGGTGCAAGCGGTGAACGGGATTTCGATCCGTGTTTTCGAGGGAGAGACCCTGGCGGTCGTCGGTGAATCCGGTTGCGGCAAGTCGACCCTCGGCCGGCTGCTCATCCGTCTCCTGTCACCGACCTCCGGCGACGTGATCTATCGCGGGCGCAATCTCGGCAATCTGTCTTCGACCGAGATGCGCAACCTGCGTCGCGAACTGCAGATCGTCTTCCAGGATCCATTTGCCTCCCTTAACCCGAGAATGAGCGTTGCCGACATCGTCGGCGAGCCGATCTGGCTGCACGAGGCCCTGTCCACGGCCGAACGGCGCGACCGTGTGCTGGAGATATTCGAGATCGTGGGCCTTCGCCCCGACATGGCCGACCGTTACCCGCACGAATTCTCAGGCGGCCAGCGCCAGCGCATCGGCGTCGCACGGGCATTGGCGGCGAAGCCCACGCTGATCCTCGGCGACGAGCCGGTCTCGGCCCTTGACGTCTCGATCCAGGCGCAGATCGTCAATCTGCTGGAAGATCTGAAGGATCGGTTGAGGCTCACGCTCGTCATCGTTGCTCACGACCTCGCGGTCATCAAGCACATGAGCGATCGGGTCGCGGTGATGTATCTCGGCCAGATTGTCGAGCTCGCCACGACCGACGAACTCTACGCCGATCCGCTCCACCCCTACACGCGGGCATTGCTGGCGGCGATCCCGCAGGCGAGCGCGGCGGCCAGAGGAACGATCGAGCCGCTGGAAGGCGATGTTCCGAGTCCGTCGGCGCCGCCCTCCGGTTGCCGGTTCCACACCCGCTGCCCGTATGCGCGCCCGGTCTGCTCGGTGGAATCGCCGGTCCTCGAGGCCGTCGGCGCCGGCGAGCGCCGGGTCGCTTGTCATTTCTGGAAGGAGATTCAGGACGCTGGCGGCAGCCCGCGGATGATCGCACGGCAAAGCGAGGCCCTGAAGCGACGACTTGCCCTCTTCACTGCGTGCCAGTCCGGCCGCGCTGAACTGACCACCCCTCTTACCGCAACCGAACAGGGAACCTGACCATGAAGACCTCGATGAAACTGGCGTTGTTCGCCACGGCATTGTTGACGTCGACCTCCGCCTACGCCCAGGCGTTTCGCATAGGTCTGGCGGAAGATCCGGACGTGCTCGATCCCGATCGCGCTCGCACCTATGTCGGCCGCATCGTCTTCACCTCGCTCTGCGACAAGCTGGTCGACATCACGCCGAAGCTTGATTTCGTGCCGCAGCTGGCGACGGAATGGTCGTGGAACGACGACAAGACGGCGCTCACCTTCAAGTTGCGCGACGGCGTCACCTTCCACGATGGCACGACATTCGATGCCGAGGCGGTCAAGGCGAACATCGAGCGCTCGACGACACTCTCGGATTCCAACCGCAAGAGCGAATTGAACGCGGTCGAGAGCGTCACCGTCGACGACCCGCTGACGGTAACGATCAATCTCAAGCATCCCGACGCGCCGTTGCTCGCAACTCTTTCGGACCGCGCCGGCATGATGATGTCGCCGCAGGCCTTCGCCGAGGGTAAGGAATTCTCGCAAGCCCCGGTGTGCTCCGGACCCTACGAGTTCGTCCGCCGCGTCCAGAACGACCGGATCGAGCTGAAGAAGTACGAAAACTATTGGAACGCCGCTGAATATCCGTTGGAGGCCGTAACCTTCCAGCCGATCACCGACGCTACGGTGAAACTCGCCAATCTGCGCGCCGGCGACCTCGATATGCTGGAGCGCCTCGCTCCGTCCGACGTGCCGTCGGTCAAGGACGATACAAGCCTGCAATTCGTGCCGGTCACCGGCCTCGGCTACGGGTCGATCCGCTTCAACGTCAACAATGGCGATAGGGCGAAGCAACCGATCGGCGCCGACAAGCGGGTGCGCCAGGCGTTCCAATACGCTGTCGGCCGCGACATCATCGATCAGGTCGCGGGCAATGGTATCTTTCCCCCGGCCCAGCAGCCGTTCCCGCCGTCGAGCCCGTTTCTTAGCGACAAGTTCCCGGTCACCGAGCGCAATCTCGACAAGGCCAAGGAACTCCTAAAGGAGGCGGGCGTCGAGAATCCGTCCTTCGAACTCGTCTTCGGCACCGGCTCGGCCAACCAGCAGCTCGCCGAGCTGATCCAGGCGATGGCGGCGGAAGCGGGCTTCCAAATCAATCTGCGCGCCACCGAGTTCGCGGCCATGCAGCAGGAGATGGAGCAGGGCAATTTCGATGCGGCGATCATCAACTGGTCCGGCCGCGTCGATCCGGACGGCAATATTTACACATTCGTTGCCTGCGACGGAAATCTCAACGACTCGAAATACTGCAACGAAGAGGTCGACAAGAATCTCAACGCGGCACGACTTGAGACTGACGTCGCCACGCGAAAGCCGCTCTACGATGCCGCACAGGCGATCCTGCAGGAAGACCTGCCGCTGATGTACACCTACTATCAGCCCTGGCCCTTCGTGCTGGCCACGAACGTCAAGGGCTTCGAGCCCTATCCCGACGGCATGATCCGCCTGAAGGGCATGAGCGTCGAGAAGTAGGCCCAGGCACACCGCGACCGGCGGCGGGCGAGGATCGCCCGCCGCCTCTTTCATGGAGCTTTTCATGGGCCAGTTGATCCTCAGGCGCATCCTCGTCGCCATCCCGACGATCATCATCGTGTCGATGCTGGTCTTTACCCTGCAGAAGCTTCTGCCGGGCGACCCGGCGCTGATGATCGCCGGCGAGGAACGCGATCCCAAGGTGGTGGAGTTCATTCGCGAGAAATATCGCCTCAACGACCCGCTGCCGGTGCAGTATGGCGCCTGGGTGACGCAGATAGCGCAGGGCGATTTTGGCAGGTCGCTTCGCACCGACGTGCCGGTGACGACGCTGATCGCCCAAAAGCTGCCGGTCACCATACAGCTCGCCGTCATGGCGATGATCGTCGCGATACTGGTCGGAGTTCCCGCCGGCATATTGGCGGCCGTAAAAAAGGGCACGATCACCGACTATCTCGCCAACTTCTTCGCCTTGTCGGGCTTGTCGATTCCGAACTTCTGGCTCGGAATCCTCCTGATTTTTCTGGTCTCGGTGCAACTCGGCTGGCTACCGGCGTCCGGCTATGTTTCGCCGGCGCGCGATCTCGGGTTGTCGATCAAGACCATGCTGATGCCGGCGTTTGTCCTGGGCACGGCCCTTGCAGCGACCTTGATGCGCCACACGCGCTCGGCGATGATCGAGGTCCTGGGCGCCGACTATATCCGCACGGCGCGGGCCAAGGGTCTTTATGAGCGCACCGTGATCATGAAGCACGCGATGCGCAACGCCCTGGTGCCGATCGTCACCTTGATGACGCTGCTCTTCGGCGAACTCCTCGGCGGCGCTGTGCTGACCGAGCAGATCTTCTCCATCCCCGGCTTCGGGAAGCTCGTCGTCGACGCGGTGTTCACGCGCGACTATGCCGTCGTCCAGGGCATTGTCCTGTGCACCGCGATCGGCTTCATCGTCATGAATCTCCTCGCCGACGTCGTCTACATTCTGATCAACCCGCGGCTGAGGGGCGCCTGACATGTCCGATGCGCTTCCGATCACGGCCGCAGACGTCAAGGTGCCGGAGGTAAATGTCCCGGACGCGGCGTTGCCGAAGGCCGGAAACAGGGCACTGAAGAAATTCCTTGCCAGCAAGGCGGCGATCTTCGGCGGCCTCGTCGTCCTTGTCTTCGTAGCGGTCGCGATCCTCGCGCCGCTGATCGCCACCGACGACCCGTTGAAGACGAGCTTCCTGACGATCCGCAAGGCGCCATCGCTGGCCAATTATTTCGGTACCGACGAACTGGGGCGCGACATCTTCAGCCGCATGGCCTTCGGCGCTCGGGCATCGTTGCTGGCAGGCGTCGTGTCCGTGGCGATCGCGGTCATCGTCGGGGTGCCCTTGGGCATCCTTGCCGGCTTCTTCGGCGGCTGGACCGACATGGCGATCTCGCGGGTCGCCGACGCGCTCCTGTCGATCCCCTTCCTGATCCTCGCTATCGCGCTCGCCGCCTTCCTGGGACCGAGCCTCACCAATGCGATGATCGCTATCGGCTTCTCGCAGACGCCGATCTTCATCAGGTTGGCGCGCGCACAGACGCTGTCGGTCAAGTCTGAGGACTATGTCGAGGGTGCCGAGGCGATCGGCTTGCCGAATCGCTGGATCCTGATCCGTTACGTCTTCCCGAACATCCTGCCGCCGTTGATCGTCCAGGCGACGCTGACCATCGCAACCGCTATCATCGCCGAAGCCAGCCTGTCCTTCCTGGGGCTCGGCCAGCAGCCACCTGACCCGTCCTGGGGTTCGATGCTCAATACGGCGAAAAACTACATGGGCCAGGCGCCCTGGATGTCGATTTTCCCCGGCATTGCCATCTTCCTTCTTGTCCTGGGATTCAATCTCCTCGGGGACGGTTTGCGGGACGCGCTCGATCCGCGTCAGAGCTGATCAGCCGTTATACCAACCTGCGGTGATAGGAACCCATTCGACGGGACGATCGCCGCAGGTTGGTATGAGGCCGCCATGGAGCCGCCCAAGTGACGTGCGGGCCGGTTTTATCGATCTCGGCCTGCAGATCGGGTCTCCGCCGGCGGTGCTTACGGCATCTGCAGCGCGGCAATTGCGTCTCGGCGGACAGGCTTTCTCCCTTTTCGGGAAAGGCCAGCGCCATATCTCGGGATGTCTAGTCAATCGTTCGGCCAGTCTTTCGGTCGGCGCGTGAGTCGGACAGGTGATTTGATTGAACGAGAACTTTGAGGTCGGGCGGTTGCGGCATTCATGATCCGCCTCCTGTCCTACAACATCCACCGCTGCATCGGGACGGATCGCAATCTGTCGCCGGAGCGGATCGCCGAGGTCATTGCCGAGTGCGACGCGGATATCGTCGCGCTTCAGGAGGTCGATGTCGGCCGCAGGCGGACGGGGGCGGCCGATCAGGCTGCTGACATCGCGCGCCTCCTCGGCATGATGACCCACTTCCATCCGGCGCTCACCGTCCAGGAAGAACAGTATGGCGATGCTATCCTGACGCGGCGTCCGTCACGGTTGATGCAAGCCGGGCCGCTGCCGGGACTTGCGGGGCGGCCGAATCTGGAGCCCCGTGGCGCGTTGTGGGTGTCCGTGGATGTGGCGGGAAAGGAGTTGCAGGTGATCAACACCCATTTCGGTCTCAATGGCGGCGAACGCTTGCGTCAGGCCGAGACCGTGCTGGGCGACGATTGGCTGGCGCATCCCCGGTGCCAGGATCCCGCTGTCCTGATAGGCGACTTTAATGCGGTCCCACGGTCCCGAGCCTACCGGCGGCTGGCGCAAGATCTGTCGGAAGCCCGCCATCTGGCCGGGAATTGCGATCCGGGCGCGACCTACCCGAGCCGGCTGCCGTTACTGCGTATCGATCACGCTTTCCTGCGCGGAGCCGTCTCGGTGCGATCCGTCACCAGCATCCGGACGCCGCTGACGCGGGTCGCGTCCGATCACCTGCCGCTGCTGCTCGAACTCGAGCTGACACCGCTGCCGCCCGCCAACGGAGCCGCCTGATGACCGACACCGTCAACGAGGATCGCGCAGTTGCGGGATCGGATAAAGACTTGGAGGGCGACGTGATCTCGTGGCGCATATGGCTGATGCGCGGGATGGTCGTGGCGGGAATGCTGCTGGCGGGTTGGCTGCTCTACCGCACGCTCGGTCGCTACAGCTTCGACGAGCTTGTCCAATCTGTCACGTCGTTTCCGCTCGGTCGGCTCGCGAGCGCCGGACTGTTCGCCGCCGCGAGCTATCTTTGTCTCACCGGCTTCGACGCCCTCGCAGTTCGTTACGTTGGCAAGCGCCTCGCTTATCCGCGTGTCGCGCTTACCTCGTTCGTCTCATTGTCGTTGGGCCACAGCATCGGCTTTGCCGGCCTCAGCAGCGGTGCGATCCGCTACCGTTTCTATTCCAGATGGGGGCTTTCGGCCGGAGATGTTTCCAAGATCATTCTATTTTCGGGAATGACGGTCGGGGTCGGCCTGGCGACGCTCGGCGGGGTGTCGATCCTCTTACGCCCGGCGCTGGCGGCCAAGCTGATCGGTGTCTCGCAACCGCTTGTCCTGGCATTGGGCATCGGATCCTTGGCCGCGACGGCGCTCTATCTCGTTGCCGCGGCCTTCGTCAAAGGCCGTCTGCGTATCCGCAAATGGACGCTGGAGATGCCCGATCTTCGGCTTGCGCTTGCCCAGGTCGCTCTCGGCAGCCTGAATTTCGCGCTGGTCGCGGCTTGCCTTCACCAGGCGCTCAGCGCGGTGACCGAGATTCCCTATCTGACCGCCGCGACGGCGTTCGTATTGGCCAATATGGGCGTCCTCATCACGCATGTGCCCGGCGGTCTCGGCATTATCGAGGCCGTGGTCGTGTACCTGCTGCCGCAGGCCAACGTGATCGGGGCGCTTCTGGTCTTCCGCTTCGTCTATTTTCTCGCCCCGCTCGTGACCGGCAGCATCGTGTTCGCGGTGACCGAACTGGTCTGGCGGAGCAAGGCGTCAAAGGACGTGTCGGCAGAGAGGTGACTACCGTTTGCGCGGCAGCCAGCTTGACAGGTTGAACGGCCGGGTCGGGTCGAGCAAGCTGGTGAAGGGAATGCGCCGCGACGGTCCGCGATCCGACATCGCCGCGAAGGGACGGAGCCGCCCGGCATCATTCAACCGATCGATCGCCCGGACCAGCGATCCCTCCGCCGCGATCGCTTCGGCGACACGTGAAGGATCGACCGCAAGATGTTCGCCCACAAGCTGGTTTCGCAGACGCTCGATCGCCCGGCGGGACGGCGTGTTGTTTGCCTCGACGCCGATATCGCATTCGGTGTCGAGCCCGAGCGAGCGGTTATTGAGATTGGAAGAGCCGACTCTCAGAAAGCTGTCGTCGATGACGATCAGCTTGGCGTGGATCAGGATTTCGGCGTCATCGCGGCTTCCGTCCGACAGCGGATAGAAGACCCGCAGCCGCTTGAACCGGTCGGCCTTACGCAGGCGGCGAATGAGCCGATCGCGATTCAAGCCCATGGCGATCTGTTCGATGAAACCGTTGAGGGTCTGTGTCGTCACGATCACGATCTCGGGGCCGTCGGCTCGCGCCAGCGCCTTAGCCAGGATGCCAGCGACCATCGGTGCCGCGAGATATTGCGTCTCGATATAGATGGTATGCCGCGCTGCCGACAGCGCATCGGCGATCAGTGCCGCCACCTCATGCACGGGTGTGTGGCCATTCCAGCCGGGCAGGGTACAGGCGACGCCGAGGGGAACGTTTTCGAAGTCGGGAACCACGTCCTTCGGCCAGAGGTCGACCCGGTCGCCCAGTGGGGCAAGGTCTTCCTTCGTCGCTCGGCACCAACGCAACCGAGCGATGTCGGCCACCTGCGCCGCGGCATCCGAATCGAGCAGCATCTGCATGTCGTGAACCGGCCGGTACGCGTCGCCGTCGGCCCGCCTTGCGGGATCCTCCGGCGCATGACCGGGACTGTCCCAGCGCTCGACGGTGAGGTCGATGCCCCCGGCGAATGCCAGACTGTCGTCGATGCTGACGATCTTCTGGTGATGCGCGGCATAGAGCGGGTGATCGCTGTCGAGACGCACAGTGATGCGGGGGTGGTCCTGCCAGTCCGCGCCGAAGATCAGATCCATCGAGCTGCCGGGCGCGTGCGCCAGCGCCACGCTCCAGACCAGGATTCGAACTTCCAGCTCCGGGTTGGCTTCCACCAACTCGCGCAGCAGTGGACCCAGGGCATCGTGCCCATTCCCGTCTTCGTCGCGCCGCAGGTGGATATGCCCGTCGAAATCCCAGCCGACGATAAAGATCGACCGCCGCGCCATGCGCAGAGATTCCGCCAGGCGCGGAAAATATTCGCTGCCATCGACCAAAAGAGCGGCGCGATGGGTGAGCGTGACATCGCGGCAATTGCGCCCCGCCTTCAGAATTCGGGTCACGGGCTCGCTCGTTTGGCCGGAAGCGATGGATTGTCCTGTGTCGTCGAGATTCTGCATGAGTTCCTGAGCCGTGCCATTATCCGCTTCGCTCATAACAGCCACTGCGCCCTCTGCCATCCCGGATGCGCCATTTTCAGTGATTACGGTGAAGCTCCGATAGTCAGTCATGACATTGGTTCTCTCGCTGGGATCGATCATGCAAAGGCGGCGCGGTCCGTCGCCACGATCTCGCGGATGAAATCGGCCACGGCGGCGATGCGGCGCACGTCCCGGACGCTCTCGTGATAGACCAGCCAGTAGGCCCGGTGGATCGTCTGCTCCGGCAGCACGCGGACAAGGTCCGCGCGCCCCGCCGCCATGAAGCCGTGCAGAATGCCGATGCCGGCGCCGGCGGCCACCGCCTCGGTCTGGCCCAGCGCGCTCGACACCTCGAAACGCGACGGCCACTCGGCGGTGACGTCGCCGTAATAGGCCAGTTTCGGACTGTACAAGAGGTCCTCGACGGCGCCGACAAGGCGGTGAACGGCGAGGTCCGCGAGCGTGCGCGGCTCTCCGTGTTCGGCGAGATAGGCCGGGGCGGCGTAAAGCCCGAGCGCATAGTCGGTAAGCTTGGCGGCGACCAGACGCCCCGTCTCGGGTCGTTCGATGGTGATGGCGATGTCGGCTTCGCGGCGCGAGATCGAAAAGGCGCGGGGCACCGGGACGAGTTGCACGGTGAGGTTCGGATGGCGCTCGGTCAATTGCCAGAGACGGGGGGCGAGGAAAACGGTGCCGAAGCCGTCCGGCGCGCCAACCCGCACGGTGCCGGACAGCGCGATGTCGGTGCCGCCGACAGCGGCGCGGGCGGTGAGCATAGCCGCTTCCATGCGCTCGGCCTGTTCCAGAAATGCCCGGCCGGTGTCGGTGAGTTCGCAGCCGTTCGGCCGGCGAACCAGGAGCCGGGCGCCGAAGGCCGTCTCCAGCGCCGTCAGCCGTCGCCCGACGGTTGCGTGGTTCAGTTCCAGCCGCCGCGCTGCGGCCAGAATCTGCCCGGCCCGCGCCACCGCCAGAAACAGCCGGACGTCATCCCAATTCATGCCCATTCGCTCTGCTCCGGCCTGATGGACGTTACTTTTCGCACAATGGATGCGCGATGCGAAGGATTGGCTTTTCGCCGGTGCCGCGCGAGATAGACGGCAAGGCAAAATCCTGAGGAGGAACCAGATGGAACAGATCGGTCACTACATTGGCGGCAAGCGCGTCGCCGGCACCAGCGGACGCACCGCCGACGTGTTCAATCCGGCGACTGGCGAGGTCCAGGCCAAGGTCGCGCTGGCGAGCGCCGACGAGCTTCGCACCGCCGTCGAGAACGCCAAGACGGCCCAGCCGGCCTGGGCGGCGACTAATCCGCAGCGACGCGCCCGCGTGATGATGAAGTTCGTCGAACTGCTCAATCGCGACATGGACAAGCTCGCCGAGGCGCTGTCGCGCGAGCACGGCAAGACCATCCCCGACGCCAAGGGCGACGTACAGCGCGGGCTCGAGGTCGTCGAGTTCTGCATCGGCCTCCCGCACCTTCTGAAGGGTGAATTCACCGAAGGTGCCGGCCCTGGCATCGACATCTATTCGATCCGCCAGCCGCTCGGCGTCGTCGCCGGCATCACCCCGTTCAACTTTCCGGCGATGATCCCGATGTGGAAGTTCGCGCCGGCGATCGCCTGCGGCAACGCCTTCATCCTGAAGCCGTCGGAGCGCGACCCGTCGGTGCCGATCATGCTCGCCGAACTGATGGTCGAGGCTGGGCTGCCGGAGGGAATTCTCAACGTCGTCAACGGCGACAAGGGCGCGGTCGACGCGATCCTCGACGACCCCGACATCCAGGCCATCGGCTTCGTCGGCTCGACCCCGATCGCCCAGTACATTTATTCGCGCGGCTGCGCCAACGGCAAGCGCGTCCAGTGCTTTGGCGGCGCCAAGAACCACATGATCATCATGCCCGACGCCGACATCGACAAGGCGGCCGACGCGTTGATCGGCGCCGGCTACGGCGCGGCTGGCGAGCGCTGCATGGCGGTCTCGGTCGCGGTGCCTGTCGGCGAGGAGACCGCGAACCGGCTAGTCGAAAAGCTGATCCCGAGGGTCGAGGCGCTGAAGATTGCCCCCTATACGGCCGGCGACGACGTCGATATGGGACCGCTGGTCACCGGCGAGGCGAAAAAGCGCGTTCTGGGCCTCATCGATCGGGGTGTCGAGGAAGGCGCAAAGCTTGTCGTCGACGGTCGCGGCTTCAAGATGCAGGGCTATGAGGACGGGTTTTTCGTCGGCGCCTGCCTGTTCGACGACGTCACCCGCGACATGGACATCTACAAGACCGAGATCTTCGGCCCCGTCCTGTCGGTGGTGCGCGCCAAGAACTACGAGGAAGCCCTGTCGCTGCCGATGGAGCACGAATACGGCAACGGCGTCGCGATCTACACCCGCGACGGCGACGCGGCACGCGACTTCGCCAGCCGCATCAATATCGGCATGGTCGGCGTCAACGTGCCGATCCCGGTGCCGCTCGCCTATTACACCTTCGGCGGCTGGAAGGCCTCCGGCTTCGGCGATCTCAACCAGCATGGCCCCGACGCTTTCCGCTTTTACACCCGGACCAAGACGGTGACCCAGCGCTGGCCGTCGGGCATCAAGGACGGCGCCGAATTCAACTTCAAGGCCATGGGCTGATCGCGATATCAAGTTCGTGCATGCGAACGGGCGCCCAAGGGCGCCCGGTTTGCGTCGAGACGTCTGTGCGGCGGAAACAGCCGCAGCCGCGCAGTGGTCAGAATATTTCGAAGCGATAGACGCTGCGATGGCGACCGCGCTTTCGCGGCCTTCGATTAGCGGAGTCGGCGCAGTTTCTGAGCGAGAATTTCACCGACATGCATCAAAGACCGGTTGAGCGCGGCGATATCCCCTGACGGGATGGAAGTCGCCAGATCGTCTTCCAGACGGTGCCAGATATCGCGAATGGCGACCTGCGCCTCCTCGCCCATCGGTGTCAGCTGGACCATGGTCTGTCGGGCGTCTCGGATATTGGGCGTGCGCGCCACCAGCCCTCTATCGATCAGCCTGTCGAGCATCTTCGATACCGTTGAAGGTCGGACCGACAACCGGTCGGCGAGCATCGACACGCTCGTCGGATTGGCCGGGTCAAGGCTGTCCAGCAATTGATCCTGGCCGGGATGAAGACCAATTTCGGCCAGCAGCAGCGCCTGAAAGGCGCGTGTCGATTTCGCAATCGAAAGAAGCGAGGGGAGGATGGCCAATGACTGGCCGGGATCCATTCTCGCTTCCGATACAAGGGGGACTGTTATGTTCATATCCATGCCGGTTTATTGACCGATAGCCGGCCATCAATCTTTTAACTAGTTTATGAACGAAACCGAAATCGTAAGGGTTCCCTGTCGGCGCCTCTTGGCGAATTTTTTCGGCCGAGGCTCGCCATGTCGCGCGTGGCGGTGGCTTTGCCCGAAATGCGGACACGGAAGGAATGGACTTATGGCGGATGTGCGGGTCATCTGCGCGATCGGTCGCAGCGGACAGCTTGGCCTTGGCGGACAGTTGCCATGGGAGGGGCGGCCGGAGCGGGTCTTTACCGAGGACGTCGAGCGTTTTTTCGAGATCACCCGCGGCCATGTGCTGATCGCCGGACCGAAGACGGTCGCCTCCTTTCCAAGCTTTGCCAGGAACGACCGGGTCATCGTCGAGATTCGCTCGTCGGATGATCCGCAGGAGGTGCTCTCCCGCTTTCCCAGCCGCGTCGTTTATGTGGGGGGAGGGCCAGCCGTCTGGGATGTCTACGCGCCTTATGTCCGGCACTGGGACATCAATACGCTGCCCTATGACGGCGAGGCGGACACCTGGTTCAATCCGGCCTGGCTCGTGGCGGCCGGCAACCGGCGAGGCTGAGCCATGCGGCCGAGTGGAGCGCCGTCTCCGTCAGTGCGGCTCGACGACGGCGCCCAGAGCGCGCGGATCGATGCCGCATTCGGCGGCGATCGCCTCGCATAGCCCGATCATCAAAGGGGTGAGCGGACCGTCCGGTCGTCCGATGGTCGACGGATCGAGCGTTGCGGGCGAGATCAGCCGCAGGCTGTTGGTCAGGAACACCGTGGCGTCCGCGAGATCGGCAAGCCCGAGCGAGCGTTCGCGAACGGTAAGGCCGAACTCTCCGGCATGTGCGAGAACCCAGCGGCGGGTAATCCCGTCGAGAACGCCGTCGGCAAGCGGCGGGGTCGACAGTTCCCCGTCCTTGAGCACGAAGACGTTGGCGAGCGCCGAGCACGCGACGCGATCCTTGGTGTTGAGGAACAGGGCCTCGTCGGCGCCCACCTGCCGGGCCGCGTGATTGGCGAGGACCGCATCGAGATACGCCAGTGATTTCATCCGTGTGGTGGGCGAGGTCTCATTGCGCCGGATCGAGGACACATCCAGGCGGGTCGCCGAGAACATCGCGCTCGACGTCAGCGGCGCGGAAGAGCCGAGAAGGCTCGGATGCGCGTCAGCGGGGAGGGCGATGCCGCGTGGTCCCGGCCCGCGCGTCAGGGTGAGTCGGATCGAGCCGTTCCCCTGTCGAGCCGCCAGCGCGAACATGGCGGCCTGCAGATCGTTTCGGGCCACGGGGATATCCAGGCATTCGGCAGCCGTGACCAGACGGTCGAGATGCTCGCCCATGCGGAACACCCGGCCGCCGAGAACCAGCGCCGTGTCGAAGACGCCGTCGGCGAGAAGCAGGCCGCGGTCGTTCGCGGCGATCGCGCCGTCGCACGGGGCGAAGACGCCGTTAAGCCAGATGTCGGTCATGCCAGGCCTCAGCGAGGGTCAGGAAGTTCTTGAAGATCAGTTCGCCCTGTTCGCTCAGCACCGATTCAGGGTGAAACTGGATGCCATAGGTCGGGTGTGCGCGATGGGAAAGCGCCATGATCTCGCCTTCCGCCGAGCGCGCGTCGACACGCAGGCTCTCCAGCATCGCCGGTGTCTCCTCGACGATCAGCGAATGGTAGCGCCCCACAGTCGTCGGGCTTGGCATTGTCTCGAACAAGCCCGTCGCACCATGATGGAGTTCCGAGGCCCGGCCGTGCATCGGCTTCATCGCGCGAAGCACGGTGCCGCCGAAGACCTCGCCGATCACCTGATGGCCGAGACAGACGCCGAGGATGGGAAGTCGCCCGGAAAACGCGCGAACCAGATCGCGCGAGATTCCCGCCTCGGCCGGCGTGCAGGGGCCGGGGGAAACGATGATGGACGTCGGCCGCAATGCCTCGATGTCGGCCAATGTCAGCGAATCGTTGCGCACGACCCGTGTCTGGCCGCCCAATCGGTCGAGATAGCGGGCGACGTTGAAGACGAAGCTGTCGTAGTTGTCGATGACGAGGATCATCCGGCATCGTCCTCGAACGCCGCGAGGACGCGGGTCGCCTTGGTGAAGGTCTCCTCGTATTCGGCGGCCGGATCGGACAGGACGGTGATGCCGCCACCGGCGGCGAGGCGTGCCTTGCCATTGGCGAAGCTGACGGTGCGGATGGCGATGTTGAGATCCATCGCGCCGTCGAAGCCGAGATAGCCGATGGCGCCGCAATAGGGGCCTCGCGCGGTCTTCTCGATCTCGGTGATGATGTCCATCGCACGGATTTTCGGCGCTCCGGTGATCGAACCGCCCGGAAAGGTCGCGGCGATGAGATCGCCCGGCGTTATGCCTTCAAGGAGGCGGCCGGTGACGACGGAAACGAGGTGATGCACCGACGCGTAGCTTTCCAGCCCGCACAAGACCGGCACCGCGACGGAATCGGCATCGCACACCCGCGAGATATCGTTGCGCATTAGGTCAACGATCATCACATTCTCGGCCCGGTCTTTCTCGGAAGCCAGCAGTGCCGTCGCGAGCGCCCGGTCGTGGGCCGGATCGGCCGCGCGTTTCGCCGTCCCCTTGATCGGGCGGGTCTCGACGGCGCGGCGATCGAGCTTGAGGAACCGCTCCGGCGAGGACGAGGCGATGGCGAGATCAGGATAGTCGAGAAAGGCACCGAAAGGGGCGGCATTGCTGCGCCGCAGCTTGAGATAGAGCTGAAACGGATCGAAGCCGTCCGGCAGGGTTGCCTCGAAGGTCTGGGCGATGTTGGCCTGATAGATATCACCGGCGAGGATGTAGTCGCGCACCCGTTCGATCGCCGCGTGATAGTCGGCGGCGAAGAAATTCGAACGCCAGTCGAGAGCGGGTGCCGGTGAGCCGGAGGATGCGGATGCCGGGGTCGCGAGCGCCGCCTTGTACTCAGCGATACGCGCACGCGCGTGACGCTCGCGGTTCGCCTCATCAGCGGGATGGCCGGACGCGATGATGAAAGCCCGATCGTCGACGAGGTCGAACGCAAGAATCGTGTCGTAAAGGTTGAGCCGCAGGCTCGGCACCTCCGGATCGAGATCCGGCGGCGTTGCGAGCCGCTCCAGATGATGCGCGAAGTCATAGCCGATGAACCCGATGGTGCCGCCCTGAAACGGCGGCAGGCCGGCGATCGTCTGGGTGCGATACTGCCGCAGGGTCGCGTCCAGCGCGGCCAAGGGGGCACCTTCGAGCCGGCGTCCGTCCAGCATTGCGCCGCCCGCGTCGACGGCGAAGCGGGCGAAAGGCGAGGCTGCTACATAGGCGTAGCGGCCCAGCGTCGCGTGCCGCATGGCGCTGTCGAGAAAGGCGAGTCCGCCGAGCGGCCTGAGGCGGGCCGCCACGTCGTCAGGCGCCAGGGGATCGATCTCTTCGTAGACCATGACGGCAATTGCCCAGAAGCGCGGGCGCGCGTCAAACGGGGCCGCAGCCGCACTAACGGTCGGGGCTGACCGCAACCCGAATGGGACAACGCATCGAGCTCGACCTGTCGTTCAGCCTTTCCCTACGGAATGCGATGGGAGTGTCCGCATCAGCATAGCGGGAAAAACGGCCAAATGGCGGACCGGTGGCGAACACGCATGCTTTATCACCCTTGGTGCCCGGCACCCGCTGCTCCAGATAGGGTTGAGGATCGTCATGTTATTGGAGGCAGTTATGCGCGCCACCATCCACTTGCTGGGCATTGTCGTCGGCCTTGCCGGCTGCAATGCCGGTACGCCCTATCCCAATCTCTCGCCGATTGCCGGCGCGCAGGTCTCGGCGAACCCCAATCCACGGGGAACGGAGGCCTTCTGCCAGCAATATGGGCGCCAGACGGCGGGAAACAGTTACGAGGGCAGGATCGATCGCGACGAAGACAGCATTGGCGCCGATCTTCTCTATCGGCGGCAGGCGCGAGACGACGGCGCTGCAGCCTACCGACGCTGTCGCGCTGGTCGCGTCAACTGACGACCACCATCGCCTCCAAGGCCATGAAGGCGCTACCCCTGCCGGTCTTGGCGGCGCGGCGTTAGACCGCTCTACGGCCGTTTTGTGGATGTTTCGATCGATGGCGGGCCGGTCGGAAACCTACCGCTACGTCGGATTAGGCATGTTTATTTAAAGCGCTATTAATGCGTCCGCTGTAAATTGCCCGTGATTATCTGTCGGGTGAGAGCGTTATGCGTATGATCAGGAAATTCGCGGATAGCCAGTCGGGCAATTTCGCGATCATGACGGCGTTGCTGGCCATTCCCCTGATTGGAGCGATGGGGCTTGCCGTCGATTATTCGGCGGCGCTGAGCAACCGGAGCGTGATGCAGGACGCCGCCGACAGCGCGGCGCTGGCGACTGTGAAGGCGGCCGGACTGAAGTTTAGCAAGTTGAGCGAATCCGACAAGGCGGCGTTGATCGCCAATGGCAAGTCGTTCTTCGCATCGAACGAAAAGATCAACGCTGTTTCCGTCGCGGTCACTATCAACCAAGCCGAGCGCAGCGTCACGGTCACCGGAGCATACGACTATCCCCTGGCGTTTCCGATCTTCGGGCAAAGCTTTCCGATGGAGGTATTGGCGAAGGCCGTCGTCGGGCCCTTGCGGTCGAGCTACTGCATGATCGGCCTATCGCAAACCGCGTCGAAGGCGATTTCCTTCGGCGGATCGTCCGACTTCATCGGTCCGCAATGCTCGGTCCACTCCAATTCGATCTCGAGCAGTGCGCTTTTCCAATCCGGGGGGGTACCGCCAAGGCCAAGGATTTTTGCGCCGTTGGGGGCGGGGCGGGGCAATTCTCGCCGAAAGTGACGAGTGGCTGCGATCCTATGGAGGACCCCTATGCGGACCTGCCGATGCCTGCGAAAACCGGGACCTGCCTGTCCAGCAACGCGGCGCTGGGCGACGGTGACTTCACGCTCCAGCCCGGCCGTTATTGCGGCGGCTTGAAGGCTCCGTCCTCCGCCAATATCAAGCTGGCGCCGGGGACCTACGTCATTTCCGGTGGCCCTCTCGATCTGTCATCCAAAGCCACACTTTCGGGCGACGGCGTGACCTTGATTTTTGTCGATGACCATTCGTATCCAAAGGTGAATGGCGGCGCCAATCTGAACATCTCGGCGCCGACGACGGGCACCTATGCCGGAATCGCAATGGCCGCACGCAGGGACATCTCCCCCGCCAAGGACGCCACGATTGCCGGCGGCGGATCGGTAAACATCGAGGGAACCGTTTATCTGCCGAAACACAACCTGAAGATCACCGGCGGCGGCGAATTGGGCATCGGCTCTGATCAGATGGCGTTGGTCGCCGATACGATATCCTTCACCGGAAACAGTACCACCACGCTTAAGATGACGTTGAATTCGGACTTCGACAAAGCCGGCTACAAAGGAGACCGGCTTGCGAAGGACTACTCCCCCCTGCTGGTGCAGTAAGGCCATGCCGCGTCTTCCCAAACTCACTCGGCTGCGGAACGATCGATCTGGTGCGACCATCGTCGAGTTCGGGTTGCTGGCGATGCCATTCTTGCTGATCGTCTTTGCCACGATCGAGACGTCGTTGGTTTTTCTCGGCGAATTGACCCTCGATCAGGCGGTCGCCCGTGTCAGCCGTACGGTACGTACCGGCGAGATCCAGGCCGCCAATCTATCGGAGGTGGATTTTCGCAAGCGGTTGTGCGGAAAGGTTGGGTTCCTCCTGGATTGCCAGAAGCTCCAAATCGACCTCAAGTCCTATTCGAGCTTTGCGGCAATTCCTTCATCGTCCCCGGTCAGTGACGGGAATCTCGACACGAGCGGCTTCAGCTATGCGCCCGGCGGTCCTGGTTCGATTGTCGCTCTCCGTGTTTATTACAAATGGCCGATCTACACAGACCTGATGCGTAAGTATCTCTCGAATATGGGGGATGGGTCGCACCTCCTCGCGGGGATGGCGGCTTTCCGGACGGAGATGTTTTGATGCGGTTGTTCCGCTCGTTACACCGGCAATCGAAAACTGCCGACGGTCCGCCTGATGGCGCCAAGGGCCGGCGTGGGAACCCAGGGCGAGGCCGCGCGGGGAAATTCCGCGGTGCGACGGGAGCCGTCGCCGCAGTGGAATTCGCCCTGATCGCTCCGATATTGCTGATGCTCTATATGGCCGGCTCGGAAGTCGCCATGGCATTCACGCTCAATCGGAAAATCCAACACACCGCCAGTACGGTGAATGACCTCATCACCCAGATCCCCGAAACGACCAAAGCCGAGATCGGCGCCATCTTCGCGGTCTCATCGGCGCTGGTCGCCCCCTACGACGCCACGAAGGTCGCGATCAAGGTGACGGCGGTCAAGATCAATGCCGAGGGCGGCGCGTCCGTCAGTTGGTCCCAGGCAAGAGGGTCCACTCCCGATGCCTCTGGCGGGCCCTTCCAGTTGCCCGCCGACCTTGCCGCCCTACGCAGTCAGTCCCTCTTGGTCGCCTCGACGACCTACCAATATTTGCCGTTTGGAGGGTATGGATTGACCACGCCCTTCGAGATGGGGGGGACGTATTATCTTCGGCCCCGTGTCGGGACCGACGTCATTTGCACCGACTGTTAGGGTTGAATGATGCCGTTCTTATATCGGTGCGTCTTGAAACCGACACCAAAGACTGCCTACATTCAGTAAATCAGGGCCATTTCGGGCTTGATTGCCTGCCCGTGGAAAGGGAAAACGACACTGAGACCTGCGGCTGAAGCGAAGGACGTCTTCGAGACCACTCCTTCTGACGCGCCCGCCACCGATGTTTCGGTCGGCCGGACTGCAATCGATCTCGTGATTTCGAGCCTGGAAGACTCGAAAGGCGAGGACATCATTTCCATTGACATGAAGGGCAAATCGGCGCTGGCCGATCACATGGTGATCGTCTCCGGACGATCGCATCGCCATGTGACGGCGGTCGCCGACCACCTGCTTCGCGATCTCAAATCCAATGGATTCGGGATGGCGAAGGTGGAAGGCCTTCAGAACGGCGACTGGGTGCTCGTCGATACGGGCGACATCATCGTCCATATCTTCCGTCCGGAAGTCCGCAGCTTCTATAATATCGAGAAGATGTGGTCCGTCGGAGATGCCGGAGACGCGACGATCCATTGATCGGCGCGTCATTGCTGGAGTGAGGCTTCGGCCGAGGAAAGGGCTCGGCCGATGCGACTGACGATTGCGGCAATCGGGCGGATGAAAGCCGGCCCGGAACGGATGCTCGCTGACCGCTATCTCGACCGCTTGAAGAAAACTGGCGCGCCGCTGGGGCTCGATTACCAGGGGCTTTCCGAATATCCCGAATCGCGGCTTGGCACCGCACCCGAGCGCAAGCGCGAAGAAGCCGAGCGGCTGCGATCCTCGCTGGCGGAGGGCTCAATTCACCTCATTTTGGATGAGCGGGGCAAAACGCTCTCGTCGGAAGAATTCGCCGCCGCGATCGCCACGTTCCGCGACGACGGCCGCCGCGACCTCGCCTTGCTCATCGGTGGCCCGGACGGTCATGACGACGCCTTGCGGTCCGGCGCGAACCTCGTCCTCTCTCTCGGGCGAATGACGTATCCCCATCAGATCGCCCGCATTCTCGTAGCGGAACAGCTCTACCGTGCGGCGACGATCCTCGCCGGACATCCCTATCATCGCGCCTGACGAAACCGGTGTGAGACCGGCTTTCTTTCAGGTGTAGGCCCTCTTCCGGGGCACGATGCGCAGATGCCCGCCGGTCTTGCCACCGGGCAAAGCGGCGATACGGTCGGCCGCGACGAGCAGTTTTTCCAGGTCGAGGCCGGTGTCGATGCCGCCTTGCTGGAAGGCGAAATACAGGTCCTCGGTGGCGGTGTTGCCGGTGGCGCCCGGCGCGAAAGGGCAGCCGCCGAGACCGGCCGCCGCGCCTTCCATCACCCGCACGCCGGCCTGATAGGCAAACAGCGCGTTCGCGACACCCATGCCGAAGGTGTCATGGCCGTGAAATGCCCAGCTGGTGGCTGTCGGCGCATCGGCCATGACCGCTTCGAACCGCGCCTTGACGGTCAGCGGGTCGGCTCGGCCGGTCGTGTCGCACAGAGCGAATTCCGCCTCGGGCGCAATCTCGATGGCCTTGGCGAAGGCACGACGAACGTCGTCCAGCGGCACGGTGCCCGTGAACGGGCAGTCGAACGACGTCGCGAGATCGACGCGCAGACGGAAATTGGCATCGTGCGCCATCGTGTCGACCACGGCGCGCAGCTGTGCCAGCGACTGCTCGACGCTCTGGCGGACATTGTTCTGGTTGTGCGCCTCGGAGACCGAAAACACGAAGACCAGTTCGCTGTAACGGTTTTTCAGCGCCAGTTCGGCGCCCTTGGCATTGGGCACCAGCACCGACAGGCGAACGCCGTCCCGGTCTTGAAAATGCGCGGCGATGTCGGCCATGTCCGCCATTTGTGGGATCGCCTTCGGGCTGACGAAGGAGCCGAGTTCCATACGTTTCACACCGGCGGAGAGCAGAGCCTCGATGATCGCGATCTTCTCTTCGGTCGGCAGCGGCTTGTCGATCGACTGGAATCCGTCGCGTGGCGCGACCTCGACGATCTCGACTGACTGGGAATTGCCGGTCATGCCGATCTCCTTGCGTCCGTGCCGGAAGACTGCGCCTTCACCCAGTTGATCACGCCGCCCTGCAGCATGATCTCGATCTGCCGAGGGCTCAGCCCGTGTTGGAAATTCATCTCGCGCGTCTTGCCCGACGAGGAAACGACCATCGCGGCGATCAGATCGCCGGCCGCCAATTGCATGCGCACGGCTTCGATCTGGATGGTGTCGCCGGCTTCGATACCGGCTGCCGCATCCATGGTCAGCGGCAGCACGCCGAAACTGGCAAGGTTCTGCCAGTGGATGCGCGCGAAGCTTTCGGCGATGACCAGCCGCAATCCCAGAAGCCTAGGAACCAGCGCGGCGTTTTCCCGGCTCGATCCTTGGCCGTAATTCTTCGCGGCGACGATGGCGTGGCCCCGCCTCTCTTCCTTGGCCCGCTCTGGATAGCTCCGGTCGATTTGTGCGAAGGCGTATTTCGCGGTCTCGAAGACGTCGCTCCAGAACGGCAGGATATTGCCGGCCGGAATGATGTCGTCGGTCGAGATGTTGGCGCCAAGTTGCAGGAGAACCGGCACCTCGATCTCATCGGGAAACGCGTCGAAGTCGGGCAGCGTCGGCGTGTGCTTGGTCTGATAGAGCGCCGGCCGCACGCCCGGTTTGGGAAAGATGAAGCCGGCGTCGTTGACGCGCATTGTCTCGGGCTCGACGATCTTCGGATAGGCCATCTCCAGCGTGCGCGGATCGGTGATGACGCCGCTGAGCGCGGAGGCCGCCGCCGTTTCGGGGCTCGACAGGAACACCGAATCCTCGCGCGTGCCCGAGCGGCCGGGGAAATTGCGCGGCACGGTGCGCAGGCTGTTGCGTCCGCTGGCCGGCGCTTGGCCCATGCCGATGCAGCCATTGCAGCCGGCCTGATGCAGGCGCCCGCCCGAGCGGATGAAGGCGCCGAGCTTGCCGGTTTGCACCAGCGCGTCGAGCACCTGGCGGGAGGAGGGGTTGATGTCGAGCGAGACCCCTTCGGCGGCGGTTCCGCCGTCGAGAATGTCGGCGACGACGGCGAAGTCGCGGTAACCGGGATTGGCCGAGGAGCCGATATAGGCCTGGTAGATCGGCTCGCCCGCGGCTTCGGTGACGGGAACGACGTTGTCGGGGCTCTGCGGGCGCGCGATCAGCGGCTCCAGGGTCGACAAATCGATCGTCTCGTGACGGTCGTAGGCGCATCCGGCGTCCGCGGCGAGCGGTACCCAGTCCGCTTCGCGTCCGCGCGCCTGCATGAATAGCCGGGTCGCCTCGTCGCTGGGAAACACGCTCGACGTGGCGCCGAGCTCCGAGCCCATATTGGCGATGACGTGTCGATCCATGGCGGAGAGGCACGCGAGACCGGGGCCGTAATATTCGATGATCGTGTTGGTCGCGCCTGAGACGCCATGACGGCGCAGCATTTCCAGGATTACGTCCTTGGCCGAGACCCAGTCCGGCAGCGCGCCGGTCAGTTCGACGCCCCAGATGCGCGGCATCGGCAGGAACAGCGGCTCGCCGGCCATGGCGAGCGCCACCTCGATGCCGCCGGCGCCGATAGCCAGCATCCCGAGCGATCCCGCCGCCGGAGTGTGGCTGTCGCTGCCGACCATCGATTGTCCCGGTACGCCGAAGCGCTCCATATGCACCGGGTGGCTGATGCCGTTGCCGGGGCCGGAATAGACGATGCCGAAACGCTCGCAGGCGCTCTTCAGGAACAGATGCGCGTCCGCGTTCACTTCGTCGGATTGCACCAGCCCGTGGTCGATATATTGAACGCTCGGGTTCGTCGCGACCCGCTCGATGCCCATCGCCTCGAGTTCGAGCATCACCAGCGTGCCGAGCACGTCCTGCAGCAGCGCCTGGTCCATCTTGAGGGCGATCTCCGCGCCCGGCGTCATGTCGCCGGACATTAAACGGCTGGCGATGAGCTTGCGCGCGAGGTTCTCAGACATGCGGCATCGTCTCCGAAGACGCAGCCGCGGGGCCGCGTGCGATATTGATCAGGAACTGCAACCCGAGCGTTCCAAAGCCGATCGGCAGCATGGCATAGGCAAGCCACATGGGGGTGCCTAGGGCGCTCGATACGCGCTCCCCATAGGCCCATGCGTCGTACGCCATCAGCCCGCCGCGCCAGGTGATGATGGCACAGAACACGGCGCCGACGATGCCGATGGCCGTTGTCACCGCCCACTTCCCGCCGGGACGAAGGCCGTCGGCGAGAAGCGTAATTCCGATATGCTCGCCGCGCCGCTGAACCTCCGCCGCTGTCATCACCGCGAGGTAGACGACAAGGAACGAGTTGATCTCCAGACTCCACGAGGTCGGCGCCGCGAACAGATAGCGCATCGTGGCGTCGTAGGTGATCGTCAGGGCCATGAAGGCGAGGACGCCCTGGCCGACGATTTCAAGGAGTCGGGCGAACGCCTCGAACAGTTTCAACGGGACGGCGAGCATGGTTTCGCTCCTTTAAGCGTCTTTGCCCATGGCGAGATCGATCGCCTTCTTGCCGACCTCCTCGCCGACTTCTCCGATCCAGGCCTCGCGGACATTGGTGCTGACCTCGCGGAAACGCTCCACCTCCGCCTCGGTCGGCTCGATGACCTCAAGACCTGCCTCGCGGAACGCCGGCCAGTACTTGGCGTCGAAATAGTCCTGATTGGCGACGCGCGCGCTATTCTCGTCGAACCACTCGACGCCCGCCATCATCGCGTTGCGGACCTCCTCGCTCATCGCCTCCCAGCGATCGGTCTGGACGAAGATGCCGATGCCGAAGGCGGTGACCGGCAGCTTGTAGACCTGGGAGGCCTGCTCCTGGATCTTACGGCCGTTGATCGTCGAGATGTTGGCGACGGCCGCGTCGACGGTGCCGCGCTGCATGGCGAGATAGAGCTCGGAGGAGGGTATGCGCACGGCCGCGCCGCCGAAGTCTTCGATCGCCTTGGTCGCCTCGAAGGAAACGACGCGCAGCTTCTTGCCTTCGATGTCGTCGAGGCTGCGGATCGGCGAGTCCTTCGTGCTCCAGATATATTCCGGCTCCATGATGCCGCCGCCAAGGCTCAAGACCGTCAGTCCGCTCTTCTTCAACTCGTCCTCGACGAGCTGGAACAGCGGCGAGCCGCGCTTGAGGCGATCGGGATTCTCGTAGAGTTCACCCACGACGCCCGGCAGGCCGGTGATGCCGAGGATCGGCAGCGACCGGGTGACGTAGGACGTCGTGTGGAACATGAAATCGATCGTTCCCGCGCGCAGCGCCGGGAGCTGTTCGTCCGCCGACAGCAGGCGGCCGGAATCGTAGAACTCGATCGTGGCGACGTCACCGTGCTTTTCGTTGACGAAGTCGACGAAGCCCTGGCTGCCATAGGCCAGATCGGCATAGGACGGCGGCAGGTAGGTGACGCCGGTGAGCTTTTGCGCTTCCGCGTAAGCGGCGCTGGAATGAAGGCCGAGCGCCGAGCCGAGCGCCAGCGCGCCGGTGGCGGTCATGAAACCGCGTCTGTTGATGGTCATGTTGTTTTCCTCCTTGGGTTTATTTCATCAGGTTTGGCAGCCAGAGGCTGATCGCCGGGAACAGCACGAAGATGACGAGCATCACGAACTGAACCGCGACGAATGGCACGACGCTGCGGACGATCTCCTCGATGCGCAGCATCGGGGCGACCGCCTTCAGCGTGTAGAGATTGAGACCGACCGGCGGCGTGATCACCGCGATCTCCAGATTCATCACCAGGATGATCCCGAACCACAGCGGGTCGTAGCCGAGCGTCTGAATCAGCGGCAGCAGGATCGGCGTGGTGACGACGATAAGCGACACCGCGTCGACCAGCATGCCGAGGCCGACCAGCACCAGCATGATCAGGATGAGAATGACCTCCGGTGGCAGCTCGGTGCCGACCAGAAGGCCGGTGATCGCGTCGGGGACACGGACGTAGTTCAGGTAGTCGCCGAAGATCCGGGCACAGCCCATGATCAGGAGAATGGCGCCGGAAATACGCGCGCTGGAGCCGAGCACCGTCATCGTGCCTTTGACTCCCACCGAGCGGAAGATGAAGGCGGCGATGACGAAAGCGCCGATGGCGCCGAAGGCCGCCGCCTCGCTCGGCGTGGCGACGCCGGAATAGATCGTGCCGAGAACGACGGCGATCAGCAGCACCGCGTGCCAGATCCCCGCTAATGCCCGGAGGCGGTCACCCCAGCTATAGTGGACATGTTCTCCTCGCGGGGCTTCCTCCGGATTGAGCAGAACGCGGATATAAAGATAGACCGAAAGCGCCAAAGCGAGGGCGATGCCCGGCACGATACCGCCGATGAACAGGTCGGCGACCGAAACGCTCGAGACCGCGCCATAGATGATCAGCGGCACGCTTGGCGGGATCAGCATGGCGAGCGCGCCGGAGCTGACCACGCTGCCGGCGGCGATCGAGCGGCTGTAGCCGCGCTCCAGCATCTGCGGAATGGCGATCGAGCCGACGGCGGCGACACCGGCGATGGAGACGCCGCTGACGGCGCCGAACACGGCCGAGGCGCCCACGGTCGCGATGGCGAGCCCGCCGCGCAGCCATTGCAGCCACACCACCGCCGCGTGGAAGAGGTTCTTGCCGACCGGCGTCGCCGCCAGGAAATTGCCCATCAGCACGAACAGCGGCAGTGCCAGCAACTCAAAGCTGTTCAACTGGCCGAACAGCGATGTCGGGCCGAAGAAGAACGCCATCGAGCCGCGTGCCATGTAGAGGCCGGTCAGACCGGCCGCGCCCAGCGCCAGGAAAATCGGCGCACCGATGGCGATGAGCGCCAACAGGATGACGACGACGATGATGGGTTCGATCATCGCCGAGCATCCTCGTCATACGCCGCGTGACGCAAGTCACCCGTGGTCATGGCCTTCGCGCCGGCACAGCCGGGCTTATCTGTTATTCCTGTCACTTGCATCCTCCCCAGGATGGCGCCGCGCGTCGGCGCTGCGCTCGTGTTCATGGCTCAAATGACGCCGTCGGCATCCAGTCGAGCAATTTCGTTGTCGCTGTAGCCGAGCCATTCCGCGAGCACTTGTGTCGTGTGCTGGCCGAGGGCGGGGCCCGTATGGCGGATCGTTCCGGGCGATGCGGACAGACGCGGAAACACATTCTGCATGGCGATCGAGCGGCCGAGCGTCGGGTCATCCACGCGGGTCACGGATTCGCGCGCCTGGAAATGCGGATCCTCCAGCATGTCCTTCGCCCGGTAGGTTGGACCGGCCGGAACCGCCACCACCGCGAGCGCGTCGACTAGCTCCTTCGCCGGCTTGGTTTGCGTCCATTCGCCGATGATGCCGTCGATTTCCGCCTGATTGCGCCCGCGTGCCTGATGGTCACGAAAGCGCGGGTCGTCGGCGAGCTCCGGCTGTCCCATGAGGGCGGTCAGGCGGCGGAACAGGCTGTCCTGGTTGGCGCCGATGATGATCGTGCCGCCATCCTTTGTCGGATAGGCATTCGACGGCGCGATCCCCGGCAGGATGCTGCCGGAGCGTTGGCGGACATGACCGCCGCCGTCATATTCGGAGACGAGGCTTTCCATCACGGAGAGCACCGATTCGTAGATGGACGCATCCACCATCTGCCCGTCGCCCGTGCTGTTGCGGTGCTGCAATGCCAGGAGAGCGCCCTGAAAACCGTTCTGGCCGGCCAGCGTATCGCCGAGCGAAATTCCCATGCGCACCGGCGGTCGGTCCGGATACCCGCTGATCTCGCGCAGGCCGCCCATCGCCTCGCAGACCGAGGCAAAGCCGGCGCGGTCGCTATACGGCCCGGTCTGGCCGAAGCCGGTGATGCGCACCATGATCAAGCCGGGGTTGATCTTCGACAGGACGTCGTAACCCAGCCCCCATTCCTCCATGCGGCCGGCGCGAAAATTCTCGACCAGGATGTCGGTCTTGGCGACCAGCGCCTTGACGATGTCCTGCGCGCGGCTGTCGCGCAGGTTCAGGGTGAGGGATTTCTTGTTGCGGGCGATCACCGGCCACCAGAGCGTATTGCCGTCGGCATCGGTGCGGCCCCATTGCCGCATCGCGTCGCCGGTCTTCGGCGGTTCGATCTTGACGACCTCCGCGCCAAAATCGGCCAGCAATTGCCCGCAGAACGGGCCTGCGATCAGCTGACCCATCTCCAGGACGCGAATACCTTCCAACGGACCCATGCGGTCGGTTTCCTCGCTGCTGATCAAACGAAACGCTCCCTTCGTCCGTCCGGACCGTACGCTGGCACCTTGCCAGCAGATTGCATCGCCGGACCGCTAGACCGCATAACGTCGGTCGAACGCCCAGACGTCCTCGAAGCCGATCAGCTGATTGAAATCGGCGAAGCTGTACAGCTCGGTACGATTCGTATTGATGCCATTCGCCTCCAGATCCGCATAGGCTGTCTGGAGCGCGGCAGCGGCGGACAGGAACCCGGCCGCCGGATGGATCGCGACGGCAAAGCCGAGCGCCTGGAGCTCATCGGCCGGTAACAGCGGCGTCCGGCCGCCATTGACCATGTTGGCGATCAGCGGTCGGTCGATCTCGCGACCGATCCGGGCCATTTCGTCGACGCTTTCCGGCGACTCGACAAAGATCAAATCCGCTCCGGCTTCGCCATAAGCGACAGCGCGCCGGATGGCCTCGTCCAGACCATGCGCGGTGCGGGCATCCGTGCGGGCGATGACCAGGAAATCATCGCTCTGGCGGCTGTCGACGGCAACCTGGATCTTGCGGACCATCTCGTCGCTCGGCACCACTTGCCGGGCCGGCGTATGACCGCATTTCTTGGGAAACACCTGATCTTCGAGCTGGATCGCGCTGACGCCCGCCGCTTCGTATCCACGCACGGTGTGATGCACGTTGAGAAGGCCGCCATAACCGGTGTCGGCATCGGCTATGATTGGTGTCTCGGTCATCCGCGCCATTTGCGCGATCCGTCCGAGCATGTCTGAATAGGTCGCAATGCCCGCGTCCGGTAATCCGAGCGAAGAGGCCACCGTGCCATAGCCGGTGACGTAGAGAGCCGGAAAACCCATGCGATCGGCGATGAGCGCCGAAATGAGGTCGTAGATGCCAGGCGCAAGAATGAAATCCTTGCGGGCGATCGCAGCCTTCAATGCGGGATTTGCCATTTGATCACCCCCTTAGCGCGCCCGACCGGGCTTCGCGGTCTGGCATCCTGCGATGCCGGACAATTGTCACTGCGGACGCAAACCCGAAGGCGGTCGCCTGTTTTCGGGTCTGCGTTCCGCCGCGCCTCCCAGCGCTCAGCTTGACTGAAAATACGGATTGTATCCAATCTGTCAATCTGATGATTAAATAAGGTTGTAAGAATGCGTTTTTGTATCCAATCATTCGCAATGAAACGGAGCTTCGCGATGGACCGCAACCATGGTGTCTAGAAAACGGGTGCCGAGCGAACGCAGCGCGGATCGTGTCTACGCGGCGTTGCGAGAGGCCATTCTCAAAGGCGACTACGAGAACGGCGTGCGCCTCACCGAAGAGGTGCTCGCCGAGCGTTTTGGCGTCAGTCGGACACCGATCCGCGCGGCGTTGGGCAAACTCGCCGGGGACGGCTTCATCGAGATGGTGCCGCATGCCGGGGCGGTGATCCGGCGCCGGACGATCCGCGAGGTGAGCGAGGTCTATGCGGTCCGCGCGCTGCTCGAGAGCAGCGGCGCCGGCCTTGCCGCCACTTTGCGCGACGATGCGGACATTGGTGCGCTCGCGGCGATCTGCGACGAAATGGAGGCCAGGGCAGGGGAGGAGAACGCGGTCGAGATCCTGTCCGATCTCAACAAGCGGCTGCACCATCGGATTCTGGACATCTCGGGCAACCAGACGCTGCGCGATACCGCCGACCGGCTGATGGATATCGGCTTCCTCATCCACACCTACACGAAGTTCCAGCCGCGCGACCTCGGACGAAGTTTCGCCGATCACCGTGATCTCGTCAGCGCCATCGCCTCGCGCGATGCCGAATGGGCGGCGTCGGTCATGCGGGCGCACATTCTTGCCGCTCGCAACACCCTACTGCAGACCATGACGGACTTACGGGACGGTGGGGATCACGACCGGGATGATATCGCGCTTTGATCGGGCGTGGCGCGTCTACCGCAGTTTCGTCCAGCGACTGTCGTCGGACGATGAGCGCACCGCGGCGTCGATGAAGCGCATGGCGTCGACGCCGTCCTCGATCGTCGGAAACATCACCTCTGCCGGAATCGGGCGACCGTCGGTGACGGCCCGGATGGCAGCCGCCGCTTCACGGTAGATCGTGGCGAAGCCTTCCAGATAGCCTTCCGGATGCCCCGCCGGAACGCGGGTGACGCGCTGGGCGGCCGGAACGGCGGTCGATCCGCCCCGAGTGATCAGCCGCTTCGGTTCGCCGAACGGAGTGAACGAGAGCTGGTTCGGGTTCTCCTGCGCCCATTCGAACCCGCCTTTTTCGCCGTAGACGCGAAGGCGCAGGCCGTTTTCGTGGCCGGGTGCGACCTGGCTCGCCCACAGCATGCCCTTCGCCCCGCCGACAAAGCGCAGCATCAGGTGATCATTGTCGTCGAGCCTGCGGCCGGGGACGAAGGCGCAAAGGTCGGCCGCGACGCTGTCGAGCGCAAGGCCCGTCACGAAAGTCAGAAGGTTGAAGGCGTGGCTGCCGATATCGCCCAGCGCGCCGCCCATGCCGGCCTTGTCGGGATCGACGCGCCATTCGGCCTGTTTGGAGCCCGCCGCTTCGGCTGCCTCCGTCAGCCAGTCCTGGGCATATTCGGCCTGCACGACGCGCAGCGTCCCAAGGTCCCCGGCGGCCACCATGTCCCGCGCCTGACGGATCATTGGATAGCCGGTGTAATTGTGCGTCAGCACGAAGACGCGCCCCGAGGCCGCGGCGATCCGTTGCAGCTCCACCGCGTCCTCGAGCTTCGCCGTCAGCGGCTTTTCGCAGATGACGTGGATACCGGCTTCCAGAAACACCTTTGCGGGCGAAAAGTGCAGATGGTTGGGCGTGACGATCGCCACGGCTTCGATGCCGTCGTCGCGTTCGGCCTCGGCTTCGGCCATCGCCTGGAAAGTGGCATAAGCGCGGGCCGGATCGATGCCGATCTCTGCACCGGAGGCCGCCGAGCGCTCGGCATCGGAGGAGAAGGCGCCGGCCACCAGCGCGAACTCGCCGTCAAGGCGGGCCGCGATGCGAT
Source organism: Aurantimonas coralicida (assembly GCA_011050685.1). GTDB lineage: Bacteria > Pseudomonadota > Alphaproteobacteria > Rhizobiales > Rhizobiaceae > Aurantimonas > Aurantimonas coralicida_A. The sequence continues at coordinate 25,165 of DRFF01000143.1, read as the reverse complement.
GAACCGCGCCGATGAAGGCGCCTTGGCCACCGCCCACCATGCCGAGCCGGATTGGCTGTGACGCCGGAATCGCTCGTGCCGCTGAGACCATTGTTCTTCTCCCCGTCGTTTGCCCGAGGCGGACGGGAGCTTCCCCCCGTCAGCGGAGACCTTCATCCCGCATGTTGGCCGAAGATTCTATCGTCTTGATTCGAATCGCGATCATCATACAGCCGCTTTCCCTTGCCCCGGGAAGAGCGGCATCCCGCTAACGTGACGGATGAGCGATCCACGCTCCACGACATGCGTATCGAGGATGACGCTTTCCATATTCCGGGCCGTCGATCTGGTTATCGACGCCGCCGGTTTTGCGGCGACGCGGGCGGCGGCGTGCCGCGACGGTGAATGCTCGCGGACGATCGTCGCTGGTCAACGAAGATCGGACTGGTAATGAAAACCGTCGGTCACGCATCGGGACAGGCGCCACTCGACCGGCGAACCATCGAGCGCGAAGGCGATCCGCTCGATGGACAGAACCGGATGGCCGGGCTGGCAGTTGAGTCGCGCGGCGGTGGTCGCGTCGGCGCCGGCCGCCTTGAGCTGTTCCAAGGCCCGCCCGATCGTGATCGAGAAGACCTCCGAATAGAGCGCGTAGACGTTGTTCGGCAGGTCGCGGATTTCCGCCAGCGAGGGGAATTTCGCGACGGGGAGGGTGATCTGCTCGGCGATGACAGCCCGGCCGCCCAGATGCCGGACGCGGTCGATCCGCCAGACGGCGTCGTTGCGCGCGATCTGCAACGCCTTCGCGGCAGCGGCGTCGGCGCGCCCACGCACCCGCGACAGCACCTGGCTGTCGGGAAACAGGCGGGTACCGTCGTCGGCGGCGAGCCGGAAGAACTGGAACAGGATGCGGCCCTCCTCGGGCAGCGCGACGAAGGTCCCGCGTCCTTGCCGTCGGACCAGGAGATGTTCGGCCGCCATCGCGTCGAGGGCCTTGCGAACGGTCCCCTGACTGACGCCGAGATCGGCCGCGATCTGGAATTCGCTCGGCAGCATCAGGCCCGGCGTCCACACGCCGTCTATCAGCCGGCGGACCAGGGTCTCGCGCACCTGCTGATAGAGCGGTCTGAACGCTGGGGCCTTCTCTCCGTCCGTCATTCGTCACCGTCCATCTCGCCGAAATCAACTCGACCACTTGACTCTAGACCATAAAGATAATTTATGTCTTATACAAGACATGAGTGACCGCCAGCCAGCCGATCCGCTTGGATCTGGCTTCTCCGGTCGTTTCTCACGCCGTCATCAATCGTAACCCTGGGAGGAACCCATCATGAGCATCCCGCAACTGCTCGTCCACGATCACAAGGACAACGTCGGTGTCGTCGTCGTGGAGGATCTCAAGGCCGGCAGCGAGATGCTGTGTGTCGTCACAGCGGACAATTCGTCCTTCAAGCTGATCTGCAACGACGATGTGCCGATCGGCCACAAGGTCGCGCTGAAGGATCTTTCGACGGGCGATACGGCGATCAAATACGGCGAGGACATCGGCCGCATGAAGGCGGAAGCGAAGAAGGGCGGACACGTCCACGTCCATAATCTGAAGACCAACCGCTGGTGATCGAGCGGCGGCGGTAGCGTCGCCCGCCTTCGATCCCTTCGTTTATCCGTCAGTTCAGGAAAGAGACCCGATCCATGCCGATCAACACCAATCGTAAATTCATGGGCTATCGCCGTGAGAACGGCCGCGTGGGCGTTCGCAACCACATCGTGATTCTGCCCGTCGACGACATCTCCAACGCTTGCTGCGAGGCGGTCGCCAACAACATCAAGGGCACGCTCGCCCTGCCGCACGCCTATGGGCGGCTGCAGTTCGGCGAGGATCTCGACCTGCATTTCCGCACCATGATCGGCACCGGCGCGAACCCGAACGTCGCCGCCTGCATCGTGGTCGGCATCGAGCCGGGCTGGACCCAGAAGATCGCCGACGGCATCGCCGCGACCGGCAAGCCTGTGGCCGCCTTCTCGATCGAGCAGAACGGCGATCTGAAGACGATCATGGACGTCTCCCGCAAGGCCAAGGAATTCGTCCAGTGGGCGACCGAGCAGCAGCGCGTCGAGTGCGACGTCTCCGAGCTCTGGGTCTCGACCAAATGCGGCGAGAGCGACACCACGACGGGCCTCGGCTCCTGCCCGACGGTCGGCAACATGTACGACAAGCTGATCCCCGAGGGGATTTACGGCGTCTTCGGCGAAACCTCGGAAATCACCGGAGCCGAGCACATCTGCAAGGAGCGTGCGATCGACGCCGAGACCGGCGAGCGCTGGTACAAGATGTGGAAGGCCTATCAGGACGACGTCATCTTCGCCCACGCCACGGACGATTTGTCGGACAGCCAGCCGACCAAGGGCAATATCGAGGGCGGCCTGTCGACGATCGAGGAAAAGGCGCTCGGCAATCTGGAGAAGATCGGGCGGGAATGCCGCTATATCGACATTCTCGAACCGGCCGAGGCGCCGCAAAAGGGCAACGGTCTCTATTTCATGGATACCTCGTCGGCGGCGGCCGAATGCGTGACGCTGATGGGAGCGGCCGGATATGTCATCCACACCTTCCCGACCGGCCAGGGCAACGTCGTCGGCAATCCGATCGTCCCGGTGATCAAGATCACCGCCAATCCGCGCACGGTGCGGACGATGTCCGAGCATGTCGACGTCGACGTGAGCGGAATCCTGCGCCGCGACAAGACCATCGACCAGGCCGGTGACGATCTGATCGAATGCATCATGCGCACGGCGAACGGCCGGGTCACCGCGGCCGAAGCGCTGGGACATCGCGAATTCGTCATGACCAAGCTCTATCGCAGCGCCTGAGCCATCTTTGCCGGGTGCTTCCACGGAGCGCCCGTCATGATACCTGATCGGCGGCCGTCTTGTCAGAGACGGCCGCCACGGCTTTTGTGGAGGGGAGCCCATTGCCCGAAATTGTCATTACCGAGTTCATGGACGAGGCCGCGGTCGATCAGATCCGGGCCCGGCATGAGACCCTCTACGACCCGCAACTCGTCGACCGTCCGGACGACCTGATCGCCGCGGTCGCCGGCGCCGCCGCCCTCGTCGTGCGCAACCGGACCAAGGTCACCGCTGCGCTGCTTGCCGCCGCCCCCGGCCTTCGCTGTGTCGGGCGCCTCGGGGTCGGTCTCGACAATATCGATCTCGACGCCTGCAAGGCGCGCGACGTGACGGTTTATCCCGCGTCGGGCGCCAACGACGTCGCCGTCGCCGAATATGTCGTCACCACGGCGCTCGCGCTGTTGCGGCGCGCCTATACCGCGACCGAAGACGTGATCGCCGGGCGCTGGCCGCGCCAGCAATTGATTGGCCGGGAAGGGCAGGGCAAGCGTCTCGGGCTCGTCGGTTACGGCTCGATCGCCCGGCAGACGGCCGCGCGGGCGCGGGCCTTCGGCTTTTCGATCGCCGCCTTCGATCCGTTCCTGCCGGAGAGCGACGCCGTCTGGGCCGATGCCAAACGGCTCGACCTCGACGATCTGCTTCGCACCTCGGACGTCGTCAGCCTGCATGTGCCGCTGACGGACACGACTCGCCACATGATCGGCGCAAAGGCGCTGTCGACGATGCAGCCCGGCGCCGTCTTGATCAATTCGGCGCGCGGCGGCGTGGTCGACGAGGCGGCGTTGGCCGACGCGCTGCGCGAGGGAAAGATCGCCGGAGCGGCGCTCGACGTATTCGAGACCGAGCCCCTGACCGCCGAAGCTGGCCGGGTTTTCGCCGGCATCGCCAACCTCATCCTGACGCCGCATATCGCCGGCGTCACCGACGAATCGAATGTCAGGGTCAGCCGGGTGACGGCCGACAATATCCTGCGCCATCTGGAGACGCGTTCGTGACCGAAAGACTGTCGATCGCCGAGGCTGAAACGCTCGCGTCCGACGCGCTGCAACGCGCCTCGACCGGCCCGTCGCAAGCCGCCTCGGTTGCGCGCGGGCTCGTCGCCGCGGAAGCCGCCGGCCAGAGCGGGCACGGGCTGCGGCGCCTCGTCGCCTATTGCGCCCAAGCCAGGGCCGGAAAGGTCGCCGGCGCGGCGGTTCCCCAAGCCGAGCGAACCCGGTCGGCGCTGCTGCGCATCGACGCCGGCAACGGCTTCGCCTTTCCGGCGCTCGATCTCGCCGTGGACCAGCTTCCGGCCATCGTGCGGGAGACCGGCGTCGCCAGCGCCGCCATTCATCGCTCGCATCATGCCGGTGTTCTCGGCCTGACCGTGGAGCGCTTCGCCGAAGCCGGCCTCGTCGCCCTGATGATGGCGAATTCGCCGGGCGCCATGGCGCCTTGGGGCGGCACCCGCGCCCTGTTCGGCACAAATCCGATCGCCTTCGCGGCGCCCTTGGGCGATCGGGAGCCTATCGTCATCGATCTGTCCCTGTCGAAGATCGCGCGCGGCAAGGTCATGGCCGCCAAGCAGAAGGGCGTCTCCATTCCCGAAGGCTGGGCGCTGGACAGTGCCGGACAGCCGACGACCGATCCCGACGCGGCGCTATCCGGGACCATGTTGCCGATGGGCGATGCCAAGGGTGCCGCGCTCGCTCTCGTCGTCGAAATGCTGTCGGCCGGACTGACCGGCGCGAACTACGCCTATGAGGCAAGTTCCCTGTTCGACGACAAGGGGCCGCCGCCGGGGCTGGGCCAGTGGATTCTCGTCATCGATCCGGTGGCGATGGGCGGCGATCACGCCGTTGAGCGGCTGGCTGCGCTGGTCGGAGAAATCAGCGCCGAGTCGGGAACCCGGATTCCTGGCCGCAAGGGCCGCGCGGCACGGCGCGAAGCGCTCGAAACCGGCATCGCGGTGGACGATGATCTGCTGGCCGCGATCCGCGCGATCTGAAACGCCGGAATCAGGTCCGGCGTGCTCAGTCCAAGAGCTCGCGCTTGAACAGATCGTAGAGCGCCGCCTTCGCCTCGAAGCCGACGCCCGGAACGTTTGGCAGGCCGACGCGGCTGTCCGTCACCTCGGTCGCGTCGGCGAAGCCGCCGAAGGGCTGGAACACGTCCGGATAGGATTCATTGCCGCCGAGATGCAGGCCGGCGGCGATGTTGAGCGACATCTGATGGCCGCCATGCGGCACCACCCGTCGGCTGGACCAGCCGTTCTCCTTCAGCATGGCGAGGGTGCGCATATATTCGACCAGCCCGTAGGAGAGGGCGCAGTCGAACTGCACGACGTCGCGGTCGGGCCGCATGCCGCCATGGCGGATCAGATTGCGCGCGTCCTGCATGGAGAAGAGGTTTTCGCCGGTAGCCATCCGACCGGAGTAATGGTTGGCCAGCTCCGCCTGTAGGGCATAATCGAGCGGGTCGCCGGCTTCCTCGTACCAGTAGAGATCGTAGGGCTCGAGCGTCTTGGCGTAGGCGATGGCCGTTGGAAGGTCGAACCGGCCATTGGCGTCGACGCAGAGATTCTGGCCCTCGCCGAGAACCGCGAGCGCGGCCTCGACGCGCTTCAGATCCTCGTTCAGCGGCGCAAGGCCGATCTTCATCTTGCAGACCGTGTAGCCGCGGTCGCGATAGGATCGCATTTCGTCCTTCAGACCCTCGATCTCCTTGCCGGGATGGTAATAGCCGCCGGCCGCGTAGACCCAGACGCTGTTGTCGGCTTCGCCGCTCCTGTAGCGGTCCGCCAGCAGCCGGTAGAGCGGCTTGTCCGCGATCTTGGCGACCGCGTCCCAGACCGCCATGTCGATCGTCCCGACCGCCACCGAGCGCTCGCCGTGACCGCCCGGCTTCTCGTTGGTCATCATCGCCGTCCAGATGGCGAAGGGATCGAGATTGTCGTGCTCGCGGTCGATCAGCGTCTCCGGGTCGGCTTCCATCAGCCGCGGGATGAAGCGTTCGCGCATCAGCGCGCCCTGGCCGTAACGCCCGTTCGAATTGAAGCCGAAGCCGACGATAGGCTTGCCGTCGCGCATCTGGTCGGTGACCACCGCGACGACGGAGCAGGTCATCTTGGAAAAGTCGATGAAGGCGTTGGCGATCGGGCTGGCGATCGAGACGGTCTTTTCCCGGATCTCGGTGATGCGCATGACGATGCTTTCAGAATGGAATGACGGTGGGAGGCGTGGCGGCGACAGCCGCGATCACGGACGACCCGACCCTAGAAGAACAGGCCGCGCGGCATCGGGATTAGCAGGACCTTGGCCATGATCAGGTAGAAGCCGGTCAAGATGGCGACGCCCATCACCCCGAGGGCGGCGCCCTCGCGTAGCGTGATGCGCTCATGGCTGGCGACGGCCATGATGGCGAAGAAGGCGATGAGGCTGGCGACGAAGAATCCGAGGATCGGAATCAGCACGACCCACGCGGCCATGGCGACCAGAAAGCCGATGCGGCGCGGCATCGATCCTTGCGTCGTGTCCGTCTCGCTTGCCGTTTCGTCGGCCGCCTCGACGGAGGGGCGCCGCGCCGCGATGACGAAATTGCGAAGGATCAGGATCGCCGAGAACACGATCATCGCGGCGGAGATGGTGATCGGAAACACCGAACCCATCGGCGTCATCCGGCCGGTCTGCAGGATCAGAACCACGCCGAGGCCGATGAACAGGGCGGCGGCGATGGTTCCCGGCAGGTCGTGCGGCTTCTTAAGGACGGCCATCTCGACTCTCCACGATGATGTCGGTCTTTGACTTGCGGGCCCGCCGCGCCCCGATCGCTCCGACGATCAGGGGATAGAACAGCGTCAGCACCGAGAAGGCCACGATGGCCAGCGAAATCGGCCGGGCGAAGAACATGCCCGGAACGTTCCCCTGCGCGTTGCCGATCAGATAGCTCTGCACGAATCCCTGCTCGGCGATTTGCCCCAGAACCAGCCCGAGCACGATCGGGGAGGGGGCGAAGCCGACCCGGTTGAGGATCCAGCCGATGACGCCAAGACCGAGCATCACGGCGACGTCGTTGAGATTGTTGTGGATCGCGAAGCTGCCGATGACCGTCATGAAGGCGATGGTCGGCACCAGCGCGGCCTTCGGGATCGCGATGATGCCCTTGTAGGCATAGCGACCGACCAGGAGGCCGACCGGCAGCATCAGGATCGTGCCGATGAGCAGGCCGAAGATGAAGGTGTAGACGATCGACCCTTGCGTGGTGAACAGCGTCGGGCCGATGCGAATGCCCTGGACGAGCAGCGCGCCGAGGATGACGGCATCCGGCGGCGTACCGGGAATTCCCAGCACTAACGTCGGGATGAAGCCGCCGCCGACGGTGCCGTTGTTGGCCGCCTCGGTGGCGATGATGCCGCCCGGCTCGCCCGTGCCGTAGCGTTCGGGATGCTTGGCGGACCGGCGCGCCTCGGAATAGGAGACGAGGCTTGCGACCGAGCCGCCGGCGCCCGGCAGAATGCCGACGAGCGTCCCGATCACCGAGCTGCGGATCAGGTTGAATTTTTCCCGCACAACGATGGCGAAGGCTTCTTTCAGCCGATAGCCGCTGGTGTCGCTCTCGACCTTGAGATGCGGGTCCTTGGTCGCGACGAGATCGATCAGGACCGGGATGCAATAAAGCCCGATCAGACCGGAGACGATGTTGATGCCGCCGAGCAGCGCATGACTGCCCATTGTGAAGCGCACATCGGCGCCGATGACCGCCACCCCGATCATCGACATGAGCAGGCCGAGGCAGGCGCCGATCATGCCCTTCATGAGATTGCCGACCGACAGCGCCGAGATCAGCGTCAGGCCGAAGACGGCGAGCCAGAAATATTCGGGCGGACCGAAGGCGAGTGCGACCCGCGCCAGCGGCGGCGCCAGGAACATCAGCATCAGCGCCCCGACGATGCCGCCCGACACCGAGGCGAGGGTGGCGATGGAGATGGCCAACGCGCCGTCGCCGCGCTTGGCCATCGGAAAGCCGTCGAAGGTGGTGGCGATGGCCGAGGGCGTGCCCGGCGTGTTGACCAGGATGGCGGAATAGGAGCCGCCGTAGATCGCCCCTGTATAGATGGCGCCGAGCACGATGAGGCCGGAGGCCGGGTCCATCGTGAAGGTGAACGGCACGAGCACGGCCACGGCCATCGTCGCCGACAGGCCGGGGAGCGCGCCGATGACGATGCCGGCCAGCACGCCGCCGAGGGCCAGAACGAGGTTGAACGGCGTCAAGGCCTCGGCAAGATAGACGAGCTTGTCCATGGCGATCGCTTCAATGGAATGGAAAATGGCAGGCGGAAGCGTCGACCACTCCCGCCTGGGTTGGGCTGGCGCCTATTTCTGGGCGATGCCCATCTGCTCGGCGACCGCCTGATACTGCTCGCGGCGCTCGTTCATGAACGCCTCGACCTCGGCGTAGGGAACATTGATGACGACGAAGCCGCCGTCTTCCATCTTCTTGATGAAGTCCGGGTCCTGATTGACCTTGTCGAGGGCGTCGGAGACCTGCTTGCGGACGTCTTCGGGAGTCGAGTTCGGCACGGCCACGCCGCGATAGGCGCCCCCGACCATGTCGTAGCCGAGTTCCTTGAAGGTCGGAACGTCCGCGAAGCTCGGCACACGCTCTTCCGATGCGACGGCGAGGACTCGCAGCGCGTCGCCCTGATTGATGGCGGAGGTCGTATAGCCGAAGCTCGCCAGAACCTGGTTGCCGAGCACGGCCGCGATGGACGGGCTCGTGCCGGAAAACGGCACATAGGTCGTGGTGATGCCGGCAAGACTGTCTAATTTCGTCTTCGCGACGTGATTGGCCGAATTGGTCCCCGAGCCAGAGAAGGTCACCAGCCCCGGATTTTCCTTGGCGTAACTGACCAGATCCTCCAGCGTCTTGAACTGGCTGTCGGCCGGCACGACGATGGCGTCCGGCGTGTACTGGAAGAAGTAGACATTGGCGATGTCGTCGGTCTTGTAGCCGACCTCCTGCGCCATCGGCTGCAGGATGATATGGGGCAGGTTGGTGCCCATCAGCGTGTAGCCGTCGCCGTCCATGCCGTTGAGCTGCGACCAGGCCTGCGCGCCCCCGGCCCCGGCCATGTACTGGACCACCATGCTCTGCCCGGTGAGGCGCTCGAAGACCGGCTGCTGCAGCCGGGCGGCGATGTCGGATTCGCCACCGGCGTTGAACGGAATGATGTAGTTGACGGGCTTCGTCGGATAGTCCTGCGCGCTCGCGGAACCGGCCGTTAGTCCGACCGCCAGGACGACGCCTGCCATCAGTGACGTGAGTTTCATAGTATTCCTCCCAGTGAATGTCTCCCGACCGGCCCCCTTGCGTCGCGCGCACCTCCAGGCGCGAAACGGCGGCGACCGATCTTTTCCAATCTGTGACCACGCCACCGGCAATGTCAATCATGCGTCCGAAGATGCATGCAAGAAAGCGTTCGATTTAACCGTCGAGCCGTGTAGGGTGCCGGAAAGGCTCTCGCGGCAAGAGGGGAAAATCACGATGTCGAACGTCCCGACGCTCCTCGGCATTGAAAAACCGGAGCGCAAGCCGTCGCTGGTCGAAGCGGCCTATGACGCCGTCAAACAGGCGATTCGCGATGGCGTCTTTCCTCCGGGCTTTCAGGGCTCCGAACAGGAGATGGCGCAACGACTGGGGATGAGCCGGACGCCGGTGCATCAGGCGATCATCCGTCTGCAAAGCGAGGGCATGGTCGAGCTGCGGTCCAAACGCGGCATCGTCATCAGCGCGCTGTCGCCCGACGACATGAAGGAGGTCTACGACGTCATCGTAGCCGTCGAGGGCATGGCGGCGCTGCTCCTGGCCGAACAGCCGCTTGCGTCGCGCGAGCCTGTTTGCTGCGACATGGAACGGCTGAACGCCGAGCTTTCCGAGAGCCTTGCCAGGGATGACCTTCTCGGCTGGGCCGATCTGGATGCACAGTTCCATGCCCGCCTCGTGCGCGCCGCCGGCAACGGTAGGCTGGAGCGGATCGCGACGGTCAACATCGACCAGTCGTTTCGGGCACGTCGGCTGACCTTGCACCTGCGGTCGAAGCCGACGGGCTCCATCGCGGAACACCAGCGTATCATCGACGCGATCCGCGCCGGCGAGCCGGGCGAGGCGCGCCAGATGGCCCAGGAGCACAAGATCCGGGCGCGAGATATGATCGTGGACCTCCTGCGGCGCTATGACATGAAGCATCTGTAACGCGGCTGTCAGGCCCGGCCGCCCCCGTTCGGTTACGTCGGAAAATCCGCCGCGACCTCGCCGAGTCCGTCGATCCAGCCGCGCACCGGCGTGCCGCGTTCGATGAAAGGCATGCCGTTCAACGAGCCGGTGATGACGACCTGACCGGGACTCAAGCCGCCGCAATGCGACCCGATCATGCGGGCCAGGGCGCAGAAGGTCGCGAAGGCATCGCCGCCCGGCACATCCGCACGACCATCGAGGACGGTTTGCGAATCGAGGTCCAGCCTGGCGTTGACCGTCGTAAGGTCCAACGCCTGCCAATCCGCGCGCGGCGCCCCAATAACGACGGCGCCATTGAGCTGGTTGTCGGCCAGCCTGAGCAGCGGCGGCGCCGCGTCGATGTCGGTCAGGCGCGTGTCGACGATCTCCAACGCGGCGACGGCGGACACGCAGTCGTGCGCGCGCCTTTCAAAATCCGCATCCGCAACATCGGGCAGGGGCCTGTCCACGATGAAGCCGACTTCCAGTTCGATGCCGATGCGGTCGATGTCCGCGCGGGTGAAGACGGCGGGGCTCGCCCGCACGTCCTTTTGAAAGATTGGCGCCATGATCTGGTCCTGGCCGGGACGACGGCCGGTCTTGAAGCCGCCGACCGGACCCACGGCATCCGCCACGCGGCGCTGGATCGCATAAGCGTCGGACGCACTGGCAACGCTGTCCGACATGTCGGCGGGAGGCACGCGCAGCCCGCCGTTCCTGGCCAGGATCAGCCGGTCGGCGAGGCCGAGATGTGCCATTCCCGCTACGCCGTGGGGCCGCGGACGGCGCCGGATTCGAGCATGGCGTCGATGGCCTTGTCGTCGTAGCCGGCCTGCGAAAGGACTTCGCGGCTATGCTCGCCGAGCAGCGGCGCGGGGCGCGTGACGCCGCACGGGGTTTCGGAGAACTTGATCGGCAGGCCGATCGCCTTCACCGGGCCGGCCTTCGGGTGTTCGGTCTCGACGACCATTTCGCGGGCGAGCGTTTGCGGGTCGCGGTGCATCTCGCCGACGTCGAGGACGGGACCCGCGGGAACGCCCGCCGTCTCCAGTCGCTCCAGCCACTCCGCCGATGACTGCCGCGAGAAGTAGCCGTTGAGGATGTTTTCGAGCGCGGCGAGGTTCTGCATCCGCCCGCTGTTGTTCGAGAAGCGTTGATCGTTCGCCAGGTCCTGCGCGCCGACGACAGCCAGCATCCGCTCCCAGTTCTTCTGGTTGGCCGCCCCGACCGTGATCCAGCCGTCGGCGGTTTGGAATGCCTGATAGGGCGCGTTGAGCGGATGCGCCGAGCCGAGCGGGCCGGGCGAAACGCCGGTGGCGAACGCGATCGCCGACTGCCAGTAGGTGTGGGTAATGCCGGCCTCGAACAGCGAGGTGTCGACCTTCTGGCCTTCGCCGGTCTGAAGTTTGCGCGCATAGGCGCTGGCGCAGCCGAGCGCCGCGAGGATGCCGGCGGTGATGTCGGTGACCGGCGCGCCGGATTTCACTGGCGGCCGGCCCGGCCCCTCGCCGGTGATCGACATCAGTCCGCTCATGCCTTGCGCGATCAGGTCGAAGCCGCCGCGCGATGCGTAGGGGCCGCTGCGGCCGAAGCCGGAGATCTCGCAATAGATCAGACCCGGATTGGCCTTGCGCAGGTCCTCGTAGCCGAGGCCGAGCTTTTCCATCGTCCCCATGCGGTAATTCTCGATGACGACGTCGGCGGTCTCCAGCATCCGCCGCAACACCGCCTTGCCGTCGTCGCTCTTGAGGTCGAGGACGACGCCGCGCTTGTTGCGGTTCATCATCATGTAGGCGGCGGATTCGCCCCCGATATCGGGCGGCAGGAAGCGCCGACTGTCGTCGCCTTCGGGCTTTTCGACCTTGATCACGTCGGCGCCCATGTCGGCGAGCATCATGCCGCAGACCGGACCCGCCATGATATGGGCGAGCTCGATGACCTTCATGCCCTCCAGCGGGCCTTTCGCAGCGGTCATTACCGGCCTTTCCACTCGGGTTTGCGCTTGCCGAGAAAGGCCTCCATGCCTTCCTTGAAGTCCTCGCTCATATAGGCCTTGACCACCAGGTCGCGGTCGTCCGCGCCCGCGCCATCGATGCGCAGCCGTCGCAGCGCCTCCTTGGTGGTGGCGAGGGTGATCGGCGCGTGGCCGGCCAGCTGCTCGGCCAGCGCCTCGATACGGGTGATTAGCGCGGGGTGATCGGGCACGATCTCCGAGACGAGGCCGATCGCTAGCGCCTCGTCGGCGCCGACGAGGCGCGCGGTGAAGATGACCTCCTTGGTTCGGCCGGCGCCCATCAGGCTGGAAAGCCGCGACAGGTTGGCGATCGACAGACAATTGCCGAGGGTGCGCGCGATCGGAAAGCCGAAGCGGAGATCCGCCGTGGTGATACGGATGTCGCAGGCGGCCGCGATTCCGGCGCCGCCGCCGGTGCAGGCGCCCGAGATCCCCGCGATGGTCGGCACCGGGCAGGCCTCGACCGCGCCGAGGACGACGTCCATCCGGTGTTCGTAGTCGAGCGCGTCCTGATCCGTGTTGAAGCCGCGGAACTGCGTCATGTCGGTGCCGGCGGCAAACGCCTTTTCGCCGGCGCCAGTGACGACAAGGCATTTGACCGAGCCGTCGGTGGGGACCGTCCGGCAGATCTCGGCAAGGCCGTCATACATGCCGAAGGTCAGCGCGTTGCGGGACTGTGGGCGGTTCAGTGTGACCCAGCCGGTGGTTCCGCGGACCTCGTAGAGGAGTTCGTTATCGGACATGAAATCACCTGTAGAAGTATTCGACGAGGAACATCGGGATGGCTGGCACGTAGGTGCTGATGATCAGGACAAACAGGAGCACGCCGATCAGCGGCAGGTTCCACTTCGTCACCTCCCAGATATTCGCCTTGGCGATCGAGCAGGCCGTGATCAGCACGGAGGCGACCGGCGGCGTCTGCTGGCCGATGGCCAGATTCAGCGTGACGACCAGACCGAAATGCACCGGATCGATCCCTGCCTGCTGGATCAGCGGGGTGATGATCGGGACGACCAGGATAATCGCCGCGGCCGAATGCAGGAAGAAGCCAATGACCAGGAAGAAGACGTTGAGGATCAAAAGAATGAAGTACTGGTTGCTGGTGAGGTCCAAAATCGCCGCCGCAATGTCTTGGGGAACGCGGGCGGTGGTCAGGAACGAACCCATCAGGACGGAGGTAGCGACCAGCAGCATGACGACCGCCGTCTGCATGCCACCTTCCAGCATCGCCTCCTTGAGCTGACGCCAGTCGACCTCCCGGTACCAGGCACCCACCAGGATCGCCGCGACGACGGCGATGCCGGCCGCTTCCGTCGCCGTCATGAACCCGCCGAAGATGCCGCCGAGAATGATCACCGGCAGGGAGAATGTCGGCAGCGCGTCGATGAAGGTGGCGCGCAGCGCCGGGAGATTGAAGGCATCCTCGGTCGGCCAGTCGTATTTGACCGCGTAGTAGTAGGCCACACCCATCAACCCGGCCGCGCCGAGCAGCCCCGGCACGACACCCGCGACGAACAGCTGTTCGATGCTGGCGCCGGAGGAAACACCATAGAGGATCATCGGAATCGATGGCGGGATGATGATCGCCAGCGAGGCCGAGGATGAGGTGATCGCCGCCGCGAAGGGGGCGGGATAGCCGCGCCGCTTCATCTCCGGGATGATGATCGAGCCCATTGCCGCCACGTCCGCGACCGCCGAGCCCGAGATTTCGGCGAAGAACAGCGACACGCCGACATTGACCATCGCCAGGCCGCCGCGCACGAAGCCGATGATCGCCGAGACGAAGGCGATGAGGCGCCGGGTGATGCCCGTCGCGTTCATGATCGCGCCGGCCAGCACGAACATCGGAATGGCGATCAGCGAAAAGGATTTCGCGCCCGAATACATATCGAGCGCGATCGTCACGAGAGCGCCGGCTCCGTCGGTCAACCCGATGGCAAGGACCGCCGCCAGCGCCAGTGCGATGGCGATCGGCACGTTGATGCAGACCATCGCGACGAGCGCGATGAAGATAGCGAACATGAACATCAGGCCTGATCCTTGTCGGGCGTTGCGCCATGCGCCATGACCGCGTGTTCCACCGAGCGTCCGGCCATCACGTCCCGCCAGTAGTCGGGCAGACTGAGAAGTTCGGCGACGATGAACAGGATGGCGCCGATCGGGATGATCGATTGGGTGAGAGAGACCGGCACCCATGTCAGGCTGACCAGCGTCTCGCCTTCGAGGATGCTCAGGACCTCGAGCCCCGCCCAGGCGAGCAGCGCGAAGAACGAAATCACCAGGGTTTCGGCGACGATCACCGCCGCGCCGCGCGCCTTCCGCGGCAGCGCGAGGAGCACGTCGTCGAAACCGATATGGCCGCGCCTGAGCGCGGCGAGGGCGGCGCCGTAATAGGTGGTCCATGCCAGGAGCACCGAGGCGACCTCGTCATACCAGGAGAGCGACGCCCCGGCCTTGCGGAAGATCACCGCCACCACGACCACGGTCGTGAGGCCAACCATGAGGGTAATGACCACCCAGGTCAGAACCTCGCCCAGAAGCTTCGCCATCAGGCGCAATTCGGCCTCCCGCGCCCGTTCGGGCGCCCCATTTGTCGATGATCGGTAATGATAGGACGGGCGTCCGCCGGACGGGCCGTGCCGCATGAAGGATGGCCGGTGGCGCGGGCGCCACCGGCGTTCGGTTTATGAGCTGGAGGCGAGCGCCTGGATGTCCTCGATCAGCTTCTGGCCACCCTCGACCTGCTGACCGAATTCCTCGTAGATCGGCTTGGAGGCCTCGATGAAGGCATCCTTGTCGGCCTCGTTCACTTCGACGCCGGCTTCCTTGATCTTGTCGACCAGTTCGCCGTCGAGCTTGGCCGATTCGTCATAGGCGAAGTCGCTGGCCTTGACCGCACAATCCTGGATCGCGGTCTTCAGCTCGCCGTCCCAGCCTTCCCACTGCTTGGCGGAGCTGGCCAGATAGGCCGGCGAATAGACGTGCCCCGTCATCGACAGGTATTTCTGCACTTCCTGGAACTTGCCGGAATAGATCTGGGCGAGGGGGTTTTCCTGCCCGTCGATGACGCCGGTTTTCAGCGCCGTGAACACTTCCGAGAAGGCCATCGGTGTCGGGTTGGCGCCGTAGCTCTGGAACATCTTCACCCGCCACTCGCCCTTCGGCGTACGCAGCTTGATGCCTTCCAGATCGGCTGGCACGGTAACCGGCCGGACGTTGTTGGTCACGTTGCGGAAGCCGTTTTCCCAGAAACCGATGATCCGGTAGCCCTTGTCGCTGGCCGCATCGACGAAGGTGCTGCCCATCTCGTCGCGGACCTTGCGCATGTGGTCGCGGTCCTTGATCAGATAGGGCATCTCGAAGATGCCGAAGGTCGGCGACACGGAGCTCATGATCGAGGAGGGGATCGAGAAGGCGATCTGCCCGAGCTTGAGCTTCTGCAGCATCTCCTCGTCATTGCCGAGCTGCGACGAGCCATAGACCTCGACGGTCGCCTTGCCGGTGGCGTCGACACATGCGGCGAAGTTGTTGCCGGTCGATTCGTAGAGCGATCCCGGCGCGCCGACGTGGCCCAGTTTCAGGACCTCCTGGGCGTTCGCCGCCGTTCCCCAAAGCGCCGCGGCCGCGACGCCCATCATCAATGTGCGAATGTTCATTGTCTTTCCTCCCGGTTATTTTCAGACGGGCGGTTTTCTCCGCCCGATTCTTACTCTGCTGCTTGTTGTGCCTGCCCCTCCGTCGCCGAGGCGAGGACCTCCATCGCCGCCTCCACGCCGCCTGCCTTGTGCCGCACCCCCGCTATCCGCAAGCCCATCTCGACGCCCCCCAGCGTACCGACAAGCATGAGATCGTTGAAGTCCCCGAGATGGCCAATGCGGAAAATCTTGTCGGCCACCTTCGACAGTCCGGCACCGAGCGACATGTCGAAACGCTCGAGGATGATCTTGCGCAAAGCGTCGGCGCCGGTCCCGTTCGGCATCAGCACGGCGGTCAGAGCGCCCGAATGCTCGGCCGGCTCGGCGCACAGAACGTCCAGGCCCCAAGCCGCGACGGCCGCGCGCGTCGCCGCGCCATGACGCTGATGCCGGGCGAAGACGTTGTCGAGCCCTTCCTCGTGCAACATCCCGATCGCCGCATCGAGGCCGTAGAGCAGATTGGTCGCCGGCGTGAACGGAAAGAAGCCGTTGGCGTTGGCCGGCAGCATCTCGTCCCAGGCCCAATAGGATTTCGGCAGTGTCGAGGATTTCGACGCTTCGATCGCCTTGTCGGACAGGGCATTGAATGACAGGCCGGGCGGCAGCATCAGCCCTTTTTGCGAGCCGCCGACAGTGACGTCGACGCCCCATTCGTCGTGCCGGTAGTCGATCGAACCGAGCGACGAGATCGTATCGACCATGAGAAGGGCCGGATGGCTCGCCGCATCGATGGCCTTGCGGACATTGGCAATGGACGACACGCAGCCGGTCGAGGTCTCGTTATGGACGACGCAGACCGCCTTGATCGCGTGGCCCTTGTCGGCCGCAAGGCGTTCGCCAATCGCCTGAGCGTCGGCGCCGTGGCGCCAGTCACCAGCAATGAATTCCGTTTTCAGACCAAGGCGTTCGGCCAGTTTCTTCCAAAGACTGGCGAAATGCCCGGTCTCATACATCAGCACCAGATCACCGGGCGACAGCGTGTTGACTAGGGCCGCTTCCCAGGCGCCGGTTCCGGAGGCCGGGTAAATGACGACGGGATTCTTCGTCTTGAAGATCGAGCGGATTCCCGACAACACGCGCTGGCCCAGAACTTGGAAGTCCGGGCCGCGGTGGTCGATGGTCGGTCTGTCCATCGCTCGCAGGACGCGATCGGGAACGTTCGTCGGACCCGGAATCTGGAGGAAGTGACGTCCCGGTTGATAGCTCACGATCAGTCCCCCCTGAGATCGTGACGCCTTGCCGCATCCGATCCCTTTCCTGCGATGCGCTCTTGCCGGCACATCTTAATTGCGGTCATATTGAATTATGAATTCATTATTTCTGTCAAGCGGCGAATGGTGCTTTCCCGGAGTGGAGATCCGAAATCGTGGGTGAGATGATCCGGCCGGGCCTGTCCCGCAGGCTGTCGAAAGAAATCGCCGGGGAGGTGCTGTTCGATCGTTTTTCGCGTGGGCGCTACGCGACCGATGCGTCGATCTATCAGATCATGCCGGCCGGCGTGGTGGTGGCGCGGACGACGGACGACGTCGCCGCCGCACTCGACGCGGCCCGCGAGGAGGGACTGCCGCTGACGATGCGGGGCGGCGGCACGTCGCAATGCGGCCAGACGGTAAATTCCGGGCTCGTCGTCGACACCTCGAAATACCTCAACCGTCTGCTGGAGCTGGATGTCGAAGGCCGTCGCGCGGTGGTCGAGCCCGGCATCGTGCTGGACGACCTCAACCGGCTCCTGAAGCCGCATGGCCTGTGGTTTCCGGTCGATGTTTCCACCGCTTCGCGGGCGACCATCGGCGGCATGGCCGGCAACAATTCCTGCGGCTCGCGTTCGCTGCGCTATGGCACCATGCGCGACAACGTCATCGCCATCGACGCGATCCTCGCCGACGGAACCAGGGGCCGCTTCGCCCGCCTCGACCAGGGCTCCTCGGATGAGCCGCCGCGCGATCTCGTCGCCGCCATGCTGGCGCTCGGCCGGCGCGAGGCCGCCGAGATCGAAGCGCGGTTCCCGAAGGTGCAGCGGCGGGTCGGCGGCTACAATCTGGACGCGCTGATGCCGGCCACCGAGCCGATCAATCTTGCCCATCTCCTCGTCGGCTCGGAGGGCACGCTGGGAATTTCGACGGTCATAGAGATCGCTCTGTCGCCACTGCCGAAGACCACCAAAATGCTCGGCGCTTGCCATTTCCCGACCTTCCGGGCGGCGATGGAAGCCGCGCAGCACATTGTCGCGCTGAAACCCACTTCGGTCGAACTCGTCGATTCGACCATGATCGCGCTCGCCCGGCGGATCGACATGTTCGTGCCGACGTTGGAGGCTTTCGTCGAAGGCGACCCGGCGGCGCTGCTGCTGGTCGAATTTGCCGACGAGGCAGACGAGAACGAACGCAGCATCGAGGCGCTGTGGGACGTCATGAGCGGTCTCGGCTTCGGCTTCGGTAAGGGAGGCGGACAAAAAGGCGGGGTCGTTGCGGTCAAGGACGCCAAGCTGCAGGCCGCTATCGCAGACCTGCGCGCTTCGGGTCTCAACATCATGATGTCGATGAAGGAGGCGGGCAAACCGGTCTCCTTCGTCGAGGATTGCGCGGTGCCGCTGGAACACCTCGCCGATTATACCGATCGGCTGACGGCGATCTTCGAGCGCCATGGCACGCGCGGCACCTGGTACGCCCACGCCTCCGAGGGCTGCCTGCATGTCCGCCCGGTGCTCAACGTCAAGTTGGACAAGGACGTCGCCACCATGCGGGCGATCGCCGAAGAGGCCTTCGCGATGGTGCGCGAATACAAGGGCTCGCATTCCGGCGAACATGGCGACGGCATCGTTCGCTCCGAGTTTCATGAGCGGATGTTCGGCGCGCGCATCGTGCGCGCCTTCGAGGAGGTGAAGGCCGCTTTCGACCCGTCCGGGCTGCTCAATCCCGGCAAGATCGTCTATCCGCCGAAGATGGATGACCGCAGCCTGATGCGATACCCGCCAGGCTACGCGGTCGAGGATATCACGACGGCCTTTGACTGGTCGGCCTGGCCGGGAGCGGCCGGCGGGCTCCAAGGGGCCGTCGAGATGTGCAACAACAACGGCGCCTGCCGGAAGATGGCTGGGGCCGTCATGTGCCCGAGCTACCGCGTCACCCGGAACGAGAACGACGTGACGCGCGGGCGTGCCAACACCCTGCGCCTGGCCCTTTCGGGGCAACTCGGCCCCGATGCGTTGGCCTCCGACGACATGGCCGAGACGCTCAAGCTTTGTGTTTCCTGCAAGGCCTGCCGCCGCGAATGTCCGACCGGCGTCGACATGGCCAAAATGAAAGCGGAAGTGCTCTACCAGCGCGGGAAGGCCAAGGGCTTTTCGCTGAAGGATCGGCTGATCGCCGAGCTACCGCGTTATGCGCCGGTGGCTGCGCGGCTGACGGGATTGCTGGCGCTGCGCGACCGTATTCCCGGGCTTGCCGCGCTGTCGGAGCGCTTGTTCGGTTTCTCCCGCCGCAGGACGCTTCCGATCTTTCGGCGCGATTGGTTCCGCGACGGGGAGGGGGATCGGGGCGAGCCGCTGCCGCGAGCGGGCGAACGTGGTGTGGTTCTTTTCGCCGACACCTTCGGCCGCTGGTTCGACCCCGAGACGCTGCGCGCGGCCGTCAAAGTGCTTGAGGCGGGCGGTTACAGCGTTGCGACCGCCAGTCTCGGCATTGGCGAGCGGCCGCTGTGCTGCGGCCGGACCTACCTCGCGGCGGGCATGGCGGATCAAGCCAGGGAGGAGGCCCGGCGCACCATCGCGGCGCTGCTGCCGCATGTGCGGGCGGGGCGCTCGATTGTCGGTCTCGAGCCGTCCTGCATCCTGACGCTGCGCGACGAATTCTTGGCGCTGGTGCCCGGAGAGGACGCCGAATCCGTTGCCGCCGCCGCGATGCTGTTTGAGGAGTTTCTGGTCCGCGAAAACCGGGCTGGCCGCCTGTCCTTGCCGCTCGGACTGCTGGACCGAAAGGCCTACTTGCACGGACACTGCCACCAAAAGGCGTTCGGCGCGATGTCGGCGGTCGAAGGCGCGTTGCGGCTGATTCCGAACCTCGATCTTGAGGTGATCGAATCTTCATGTTGCGGCATGGCCGGCGCTTTCGGCTACGATGCCAAGACGATCGACGTGTCGTTGGCGATGGGCGAGTTGTCCTTGTTGCCAGCCGTGCGAAGTGCGTCGGAGGATGCGATCATCGTCGCGGACGGCACCTCCTGTCGCCACCAGATCACCGACGGTGCAGGCCGAAAGGCGGTTCATGTCGCCGAGGTTCTCGCCGGCGCGCTGGACCGGCCGCTCGCGGCGGCGTAGCAGCAGACATCCCGTCCGCCGTGGGCTGCGGTGGGACCGAGATCAAGCGCGACGGCCGGTTGGCGGATCGCCATACTGACGCAGGACAATGAGACATGAGCCTTGCCGACCTGAACTCCGAAGCCTTCCTGACGCGTCCCGCGCTGGCGGTCGAACTGACCGACCGGATGCGGCGGATGATTATGGAAGGCGAGCTGAAGGGCGGCGAGAAAGTGCCTGAGAAAGCACTGACCGAACGTTTTGGCGTGTCGCGCACGCCGGTTCGTGAGGCCTTGAAGGTTTTGGCGCACGAGGGGTTCGTGCAACTCGTCCCGAACCGAGGTGCCGTCGTGGCGCGGCAGACCCTGTCGGAACTGGCGGAACTGTTCCCGTTGATCGCGGCGCTGGAAGGTCTGGCCGGCGAACTGGCGGCCGAACGAGCCTCCGATGAGGATATTGCGGCGATTGGCGAACTGACACGCCGTCTTCGCAAAAGCCACGAGATGCAGGATCGCCCCACCTATTTCGAGATCAACCAGGCGATCCACGCGGCCATACTCACGGCCGCCGGCAACCCCACGCTCATCCAGCATCACGCCATGGTGGCGCGGCGGGTCTACCGGGCGCGCTATCAAGCCAATCTGACACCCGAGCGCTGGCTCGCCGCAACGCGGGAACACGAGGTCATCCATGCCGCGCTTGCGAGGCGGGACGCCCCTCTTCTCGGCCGTTTGATGAAGGAGCACCTTCAGTTCAAGCTCCAGACCCTGGTGGCGATAATCGACGAATGAACCACCCCGGTCAGCCGCTCGCTCGAGCGGGCGGTGGCTGTCATACGGTCGTCTTGGCGCCAAGCCGAACTCTAGCCATGAAGCATGCTGTGCTGGTTCGGTCCGGGGTTGGGGGCCTCAGCCTATCCCTCGACGGATTTTTTGGGTAAGAAACTCTTAATCCTTTAAATTTCCACTGCGGGTGGATGGTTGTTATGGCAAGTTCAAGTCACGTCTCTCGAATGCTTTTCATTCGAGGTATAGCCTTAGTCCATGATGCCGTCATGGGAGGCGCGGCGCTGTTTCTGGCTCTGGTCCTGAGGCTGGATCTGGATAGGGTCCTTTCCAACCTGCTGGAATATGGCCTTGCGACGCTTGTTTTTGGCGCAGTCGTTGGCATCGTCGGATTCGTGCTCGGGATGAACCGGGGGGTCTGGCGCTACGCCTCGCTCCCGGATCTCGTGGCGATCATCAAGGCGGCCACCATCTCGGTTGCGATTTTCATCGTCGCGCATTTCCTGCTGGTGCGGCTGGAGGCGATCCCGCGCTCGTCGATGATTATCGCATGGGCGTTTCTGATCGTCTTACTGGCGACGCCACGCGCCGTCTATCGGGTCTACCGCAACTGGCGGGATACGCGCCGCGCCCGGGACAGGGACGGCGGCTCGGCCAAGCGCGTCTTGCTGATCGGCGCCGGCGATAACACCGAGACATTCTTGAAGACCATCGCGGAACGAAGCGGACAATCCTTCGATGTTCTGGCGATCATCGACGAGCGGGGACGCCGCACCGGCCGGTTCATTCGCGGCGTTCCGGTACTGGGGGGGATGGAGAAACTGCCGCAGATCATCCGGCGGTTCGATCGACGTGGGCGCCGGCCCGAAGCCTTGATCCTGACGCGAACGCGCGAGGACTTCGAGCGCCACGCGCGCATTCAGGATTTGATCGACATCGCCAGCGAGCATCGTCTGGAGATGCTGCGCTTGCCCAAGGTTCTCGACCTTCGCGAAGTCGGCGCGGAAGTGGAAGTCCGCCCGATCAAGCTGGAGGATTTGTTGCAGCGCAAGCCGCTACGCCTGGACGTTCCGAAAATGGCGACGATGATCAAGGGCCAGAAGATCCTGATCACAGGAGCGGGGGGTTCGATCGGATCGGAACTCGTCCGTCAGATCGTCGCCCTGGAACCGGCCAGCCTGATCCTTGTGGATGCCAGTGAGTACCTGCTTTACGCGATCGACGGCGAACTGCGTCGAGGCAACCCGCAATACGCCCTGTATCCGCTGTTGTGTAATGTGCGTGAGAAGGAGGCGATCGCCCGAATTGTCGATGCGCACCGGCCGGACGTTATTTTTCACGCCGCGGCACTGAAGCATGTTCCGATCGTCGAAGCGCAACCGCTCGAAGGACTGTTCACCAATGCCGTTGGGACCCGCAACGTGGCGGAGGCCGCGATGCGCGCCAAGGTGGGCGCGGTGGTCATGGTCTCGACTGACAAAGCCGTCAATCCGGCGAATGTCATGGGCGCCAGCAAGCGCATGGCGGAGATGTTCTGCCAGGCGATGGATCTGGGTTCCGATAAGGCCGGAACGCGTTTCGTCACCGTCCGCTTCGGCAATGTCCTTGGCTCGGCCGGCTCGGTCGTTCCGCTTTTCGAAAAGCAATTGAAGGCCGGTGGGCCGCTGACGGTCACCCATCCGGAGATCGAACGTTACTTCATGACGATACCGGAAGCCTGCCTTCTGGTGCTGCAATCGGCCGCCCATAGCCTGGAGGACCCCGAGGAACGGGGGCGGATCTTCGTGGTCGACATGGGTGCCGCGGTGAAGATCGCCGATCTCGCGCGCAATGTCATTCGGCTCTCTGGCTTGCGACCGGATATCGACGTGAAGATCGTCTATACGGGGTTGCGGCCTGGCGAAAAGCTCTATGAAGAGCTGTTCGATTCCCGCGAGACGTTGGCGCAGACGGATATCGACGGAATCCTCGTAGCTTTCCCGCGCGCGATCGAGCGCGGCGTCATCGTGCGTATCTTCGACGAGATGCGGCGTCTGATCGACACCAATGACGTGGCGGGAGCCCTGCGTCTATTGAAGGCGACCGTCACCGAATTCAGCCCGGGCGAGGAGGTTCTTGCCATGATGCAGGGCAGCCCGCAGGTGCGCCCGGCCGAACACGTCGCTCTTACCGCTGCCGGTTACGACAAATCCGACCTTCACGATCGTTGAGGCCGGGTTCGTTGCGGGTGTCCCGCGGTGACTTGCGCGGTTCTGTCTACTCCTGGGGCGAGACGGGATTTCGGCCGATATCGAAATAGGCAAGTCCGGCGGCATCGGTCACGCTACGCTCGTACATGTTGCGGCCGTCGAAGATCACCTTGTCCTTCAACAGCGACGCGATTTCGCCGAAATCGGGGCTACGGAACTCGCGCCATTCGGTCACGATGGCAAGGGCATCGCTCCCCTCCAGAGCATCGGCGGCGCTGGGACACAGGGTGAGCCGCGAAGCATCCGCGAAAATCTGCCGTGTCTGTGTCATCGCCGCTGGATCGTAGGCGCGCACCTGAGCGCCATGGGACAGCAAGTCCGCCACCAGTACGCGACTGGGCGCTTCGCGCATGTCATCCGTATCGGGCTTGAATGACAGCCCCCAGAGCGCGATCGTCTTGCCTTGCAGATTCGTCTCGCCGCCGTAAAAGGCGGCAAGCTTTTCGAACAGCGCGTGCTTCTGGCGTTCGTTGGCCTCTTCCACCGCCCGCATGACGCGCAGAGGCACCTCCCGCTCCGCGCCCATGCTGATCAGCGCGCGCGCGTCCTTGGGGAAGCAGCTGCCACCATATCCGCAGCCGGGATAGAGGAACCGAAGGCCGATACGGGGATCGCTTCCGATGCCGCGCCGCACCGCTTCGATGTCCGCTCCCACGGCTTCCGCGAGGTGCGCCAGTTCGTTCATGAAGCTGATGCGCGTCGCCAACATCGCATTCGCCGCGTATTTCGTCAGTTCCGCGCTCCGCGGATCCATCACGATGATCTTGTCCTGGCGACGATTGAGAGGCGCGTACAGATTGCGCATGACCTCGGTCGCCCAGTCATCGGAACTCCCGATGATGATGCGGTCCGGACGTGTGAAATCTGCGATGGCGGCCCCTTCCTTGAGGAATTCCGGGTTGCTGACCACCGAGAACGCCACATCGACGCCGCGAGACTGCAGCCTGTCGGCGATCACCGCCTCGACCTTTGCCGCGGTCTCCACCGGAACCGTGGATTTGTTGACGATCACCGATTTTTGCGTCAGCCGATCGCCGATCGCCGCGGCGGCGGACAGGACATGGCGCAAATCGGCGCTGCCGTCTTCGTCGGGCGGCGTGCCGACGGCGATCAGGAAGATGTTGCTGCGCCCGACCGCCAGGTCGTAATCGGTGGTGAATTCCAGCCGTCCGGACTGTCGGCCGCGCTGCAGCAGCGGCTCCAGACCTGGCTCGAAGATCGGCACCTGGCCTCGCCGCAGCATGGCGATCTTGGCGGGGTCGGTGTCGACGCAAATGACATCGTTGCCGAGATCGGCAAAGCATGCTCCCGCCACCAGCCCGACATAGCCGCTACCAATCACCGTGATCATCATGCGCTATTTCCAAGTCCAGAATGCAAGGCGGGCAAAAAAAGGGCCTCCCGGATAAACAGCCGCAAGGTTCGAAGGCAATAGAAAACATACTTCTGGCCGGACGCCCCCGGGGTCTCGAATGAGCCCATCGTCGCGATGCGACGACGGGATTGCAGCGGGTAATACCAACCTGCGGTGATAGGGACCTATTCGATGGCGCTGAACGGGCTTGCCGGACGGCGTCGCACCGCTTGCCCGATGCGCCGCATCGAACTGCGCGTCGCTCCTGGCCGGACAAGCCCGTTCAGCCCACCTATGGCCGGGCGCTCGCCGCGCCTGGCTTCGTCGCAGGCCTTGCCTGATGCGCCGCATCGCGCGTCGTCCCGCTCCTCGCCAGGCGTCGGCGCCAAGGTGCGGGGAATGGCCGGTCGAATGGGTTCCTATCACCGCAGGTTGGTATAAAGCCGGTGGAACTAGCCTTGCCGTGTCTCGACCATCGGAGCCACATATGGGGGCCGGGTCGGCGGACGCTACCCTGGCTGCATGCGGGCTTCCTGGTAGTGTCCGCGCTGGTGGTGGAAAATCGGACGTCAGAAGGTGTGACGGAGGTGGCCACCGGAATGGCCGGCTAAGGTGGAGTTGCGAGACTTCAACC
>DRFF01000142.1 GCA_011050685.1 Aurantimonas coralicida | reverse complement strand
GCCGTGGATATGTTCGCTTTCGATGCCATTCCGTGGGACGAGCTGGCCTTTCCCTCGGTCCACTGGGCGTTGAACCACGATCGCGAGGCGGAAGCCGGCGCGCCGCCGGTGCCGTTCGGCAATCCCGACGGCGCTACCGGCAACGTCATGCCCGATGGGCGAACACTCAAAATCGGCGAGTTCTGACGGCGAGCCTTTGGCCCGGCGTCACTTCTTCGCGGTCACGTGCTCCTTGACCAGTGGCTCGGTGGCGTGGCGCTTGATCAGCGGGAACTGCGCCATCATGAAGAGGATCGTGATCGGCATCGTGCCCCAGACCTTGAACGCGACCCAGAAATCCGTCGAGAACGAGCGCCAAATGACCTCGTTGAGGATGGCGAGGAAGATGAAGAACAGGCCCCAGCGCAGGGTCAGCTTGCGCCAGCCCTCGGCATCGAGCTTGAAGGCCTGATCGAAGACGTAGCCGAGTAGCGATTTGCCGAAGACGAGCCCGCCGAGCAGGACGCCGGCGAAGAGGCCATTGACGATGGTCGGCTTCATCTTGATGAAGGTCTCGTCCTGCAGCCACAGGGTCAGCGTGCCGAACACCAGCACGACCGCGCCGGAGACCAGCGGCATGATCGGCAATGTCCGGGTGATCGCCCAGGATACGCTCAGCGAGATGGCCATCGCCGCCATGAACAGCGCGGTGGCCACGAACAGCGGGCCACCCAGTTCCTGCAGCACCGGAAAGGCGTCGGCGATCTGCTCGCCGCGCGCATTGGCGAAGAAGAAGACCAGCAGCGGCCCGAGCTCCAGCGCGAATTTCAGGAGCGGGTTCATCTCCTTGCGGGCCGGGGAATTCGGTTCTTCTTCGATGATGTGGTCGGTCATGGGCACTCCGTGTTCGCCCTCATATCGTTCGGGATCGCGGCAAATGATAGGCCACCGGGCGGCGATCGCCGAAATCTTGTCGATCTTTAATGTGGGCTGGCGCTACGGCGCCGCCGCCGGCGCGGTCCCCGCGATGGCGCTGGCGAAGTCCTTCGCCTTGAACGGTTCGAGGTCGTCGATGCCCTCGCCGACGCCGACGAAATAGACGGGCAGCTTGTGCTTGGCGGCGATGGCGACGAGGATACCGCCGCGTGCCGTGCCGTCGAGCTTGGTCATCACCAGCCCGTTGACGCCGGCGACACTGCGGAAGATATCGACCTGGTTGAGGGCGTTCTGGCCGGTGGTCGCGTCGAGGGTCAACAGCACGGTGTGCGGCGCGTCGGGCTCGCGCTTGCCGAGGACGCGGATGATCTTTTCCAGCTCCGCCATCAGCTCGGTCTTGTTCTGCAGCCGCCCCGCCGTATCGATGATCAGGACGTCGGAGTCGTTCTCGACCGCCCGGTCGTAGGCCTCGAAGGCGAGTCCCGCCGCATCGGCGCCGATCTGCTTGGCGACGACCTCGGAGCCGGTGCGCTCGCCCCAGATCTTCAATTGCTCGACGGCGGCGGCGCGAAAGGTGTCGCCGGCGCACAGCGTCACCTCGAGCCCGGCGCGGGAAAGTTTCGCCGTGAGCTTGCCGATCGTCGTGGTCTTGCCGGTGCCGTTGACGCCGACCACGAGAATGACGTGCGGCTTCTTTTCCAGATCGAGTACCAGCGGTATCGCCACTGGGGCCAGCGTCTTCTCGATCTCGTCGGCAAGGATCGAGCGGACTTCCTGACTGGCGATCTCGCGGCCGAAGCGGCCTTCCGACAGGCGGTCGGTGATGCGCAGCGCCGTCTCGACGCCGAGATCGGCCTGGATCAGCACGTCCTCGAAATCCTGCAGCGTCTCCTCGTCGAGGCGCCGCTTGGTGAAGATCGAGCCGATCGAGCCGGAGAGTTGGTTGGACGAGCGCGACAGTCCCTGGCGCAAACGTTGCAGCCAGGGTGCCGGGACCTCGGGGGTGGGCGCGGCTGGCGCCGCCTGCTCGCGAAGCCGGAAGCCGGCATTGGGATCCACCGGCGGCCGCGCGATCGCAGGCTGCGATGCCGGGGCGGGAAGCGGGTGATCGGCGCCGTCGTCGGGGACCTCGTCGAAAGCGGGATCGATTCGTTCCGCCGTATCAAGCGCGTCGTCTTCGTCGTCCGCCGGCAAGTCCTGGTCGAGCCAGGAAAAGTCTGCCTCCTCGTCGGGCAGATCGTCGCCCTGCCCGTCGACATGCCCATCGAGATGATCGGCTTCGGAGGCCGGCCCGACGACGGGGGCCGCCGCGTCGGCGGCCTCGGAGGATTCCCGCCGTTCGCCCGCGACGGGCGGCAGTGATTCGTCCTCGGGAAGAATCGGCTCTTCCAGAAACGAAAAGTCGGGGCTTTCCGCTATCGCTTCCTCCGGCTCGGGCGCCTCGAGCCATGAAAAATCCACCGTCTCGTCCGGGCTATCGAATTCCGCTTGCTGCGGTTCCTGTCGGTCTAGGAGGATTTCAGCGCTTTTTTTTTGAGCCGTATCCGTCTGGCGGGTGACTGTATCGTCGCCAGCCTCGCTCGACGCACGCGTTTCCGCGACTTCGGCCAGCGGAGTGATGCCGCCGCCATCCTCCACCGAGGCGCCGGCCTCGCTGTCGGCGACCGAGCTGGCTGCTGCCTCCGGATGCATGTCCGGGTCCGGCGATCCAGCACGACCGACTTCGGTGTCGGAGGGGCGCGGTAGCTCACCATTCTCCGGCACGCGATCTTCCTCTCGGTCGGAGCCGAAGGAAAAGATGCGCCGGAAGAAGCCTTTTTGCTCAGCCATGGTTACGTCAAATCTCTTCGATAATCGGGAGGGCACGGGCGAAAAGCTGGCCGCCACGTTCTTCGACAATGATAGCGTCGACGATCTCGCCGGGGAGACCGTCGTCGATACGGCACAGGGTAAAATCCTCGCAGCGGCCGATGCCGTCCCGCTCGACGAGCACGCTCTGTGCCGTGCCGACCAGCTGGGCCAGATGCGCGGCATGGGCTGCTTCGCCGGCCTCGCGCAGCCGCGCCGCGCGTTCCTTGACGATCGGACGGGGCAATTGCGGCATGCGCGCTGCCGGCGTGCCCTCGCGCGGCGAGAACGGGAAGACGTGGAGGTGGGTCAGCCCGCATTCCTCGACCAGTTTCAGCGAGTTCTCGAACATGGCGTCGGTCTCGGTCGGAAAACCCGCGATGATGTCGGCGCCATAGACGATGTCCGGCCGCGCCGCCCGCATGTCTTCGCAGAACCGGATCGCGTCGTCGCGGTTGTGGCGGCGCTTCATCCGTTTCAGGATCATGTCGTCGCCGGCCTGCAGCGACAGGTGCAGATGCGGCATCAGTCGCTTTTCCGAGCCGATCGCCTCGATCAGCGCCGGGTCGGCCTCGATGGAATCGATCGAGGACAACCGCAGGCGCTTCAGGTCCGGCACGTGTCGCAGGATCGCCTGGACGAGGTCGCCGAGCCTTGGTTGGCCGGGCAGATCGGCGCCCCAGCTGGTCATGTCGACGCCCGACAGGACGATCTCGTTGTAGCCGCCGGCGACGAGGCGCTTGACCTGATCAACGGCCGCGCCCATCGGCACCGAGCGGGAATTGCCGCGTCCGAAGGGGATGATGCAGAAGGTGCAGCGGTGGTCGCAGCCGTTCTGGACCTGGACGATGGCGCGCGCACGGCCCTCGATCGCGTCGACCATGTGGCCGGCGGTCTCGGTCACGCTCATGATGTCGTTGACGCGGATCTTCTCTTCCTTCGCCACGCCGAAATCCGGAAGGGCGCGATAGGATGCGGCGGCAAGCTTGTCCTCATTGCCGATCACCGCGTCGACTTCGCTCATCTCGGCGAAACGGCCGGGTTCGGTCTGTGCCGCGCAGCCGGTGACGACGATGCGGGCCGTTGGGTTGTCGCGCCGGGCCCGGCGGATTTGCTGGCGCGCCTGGCGCACAGCCTCGGCGGTGACGGCGCAGGTGTTGAAGACGATCGCCTCCGCGCCGTCCTCGCCGAGGCCGGCGGCCAGCGCCTCGCGCTTCATCACCTCGGCCTCGTAGGTGTTCAGCCGGCAGCCAAAGGAAACGACGGCGACGCCCATCAGGCGGGTTCCGCAGTGGTCTGGTCGTCGCGGACATAGGCGCCCGTCGCCGGGTCGAGGCGGCCCGACCACTCCCACGCCGCAGGGCCGGTCATGACGACATGGTCGTCGTCGCGCCATTCGAGCAGGAGATCGCCGCCCGGCACGGTCACGGTCAGGGTGCGCCCGGTCCGCTGTGTCCGCGCGGCCGAGACGGCGGCGGCGCAGGCGGCCGAGCCGCAGGCCTGCGTCAGGCCGACGCCGCGCTCCCAGGTCCGCAGTGTCAACGCCTCCGGGCTCAACACCTGGGCGATCGAGATATTGGCCCGTTCAGGAAAGATCGGATGGTTTTCGAGGATCGGGCCGAAGCGGTCGAGATCGTAGCTCCACACGTCGCGATCGACCCAGAAGATCGCATGCGGATTGCCCATCGAGGCAACGGACGGCGAATGCAGCACCGGCGCGTCGATCGGTCCGATCTGCAATTCGATGGCGCGGGTATCGTGGAACTCCTCGGCCAGCGGAATCTCCTGCCAACCAAAGCGTGGCTTGCCCATGTCGACGGAAATCAGGCCGTCGGCCCGTTCGTTCGCGGTCAGGATGCCGGCGCGGGTCTCGAAGGTGAAATCGGTGCGGCCGGTCTCGACGCCGAGCGCCTTGACGACGCAGCGAGTGCCGTTGCCGCAGGCTTCTGCCTCGGAGCCATCGCGATTGATGATCCGGATATAGGCATCGGTGCCGTGGGTCTTGGGATCATGGATCGCCATGATCTGGTCGAAACGGGTGGCAGGGTCCGTGGCCAGCGCACGCGCGCCATCTGCCGAAATGCGGGCATTCGTGCCGCGCAGATCGGCGACGATGATCTCGTTGCCAAGCCCGTTCATCCGCGCGAAGGCGATGGCGGTCTCAGCGGCGGTGCCGGCGCTCTCGGTCATGGCGGCTATATGGCCGATCATGGTGGCAAATGAAAGGAGGCCGCGTGGGGAGGCCACGCGGACAGAGGCGTTGGAGGCCTCCTCGTGCCGAACACGGTCGGTAGGACGTGACGGTAGAACGACTGTCCACCGCCACGCCCGGTTCGGTCTCGCGAGTTGCGCGCCGAGAGCCGACCGCTTCGCCTTAGTTGGCCGGTGCGGGCTCGGTGGCCGCGGGGGCTTCCGGCGCCGTCGTCTCGGCCGGAGCTTCAGGAGCGGCGGCAGGTGCCTCGGATGCGGCCGGGGCTGCGTTGCTCTCAGCGGCGGGTGCCTCGACGTTCACGTCCGGCGTGTCGACGGTGACGCTGGTGCTGCTGTCGCCCGCGTCTCCGCCGCCAGACAGGCCGTCGCCAAACAGGAAGAAGGCACCGATGAGAAGAACGAGAATGAGAACTGCGGCGGCGATCATGCCGCCGCTGCCGCCGCCCCTAGGACCGTCGACGCGATCGTTGTTGACGATGACGGTGCGGTCCTCCCGGGAAGGGGGGGTGCCCACCGGAGGTGGGACGTCGCGCGGGTCGGACATGGATGTGCTCCTTTCGAGGCGCCGGCGCTTCTGCGTGCCGGGCGAGGGAGGAGCGCCGGTTTTTCCGGCGCTCCTGTGATGCGCAACGGCCGTCAGCGGACGACGTAGACGACCTTACGCGTACTGGCTTCGACGAGCACCGGCTGTCCGTTCACATAGACGTAGCGGTACTCGTAATCCGGAATCTCCCGAAGTTCGACCGTCTCGGGAAGGCTGGCGCCGACCACGGCCTCGCCCTCGAGATAGACAGGATCGGCCTGGTTCGAGCGGACGTAGGATACAGCGGTTTCGGGTGGGTCGATGACAGCGCCCGCGGCAAGACCCGCCGCTCCGCCGATCGCCGCGCCGATCGGGCCGCCTACGATGGCTCCCGCGACGGCGCCCGTCGTTGCGCCGGCGAGCCCGCCACCCGCATCGTTTTCGTAGGTTGCCACCGGAACGGCCAGTTCCTGCCGGCGGGTCGTAACGACGACCTGCTCACCCGACATGTCGGCGGTAAGATAGTCGGAATAAGCCCAGCCCTCCTGGCCGTCGACGGTCACCTTGCACCAGGAACCGCCTTCGATGCAGCCCTCGACCGTGGCATTGCCCTCATTCGCAATCACGCCAACGATCTCGTAGTTCGGTCCTGGGCCAGCGCGGACGTTCAGGTCGGTCGTCGCTTTGACAACCGTCTGAGCAAACGCTGGCATAGCCGTTGCGGCGATAGCTGTAGCGGCGCCAGCTGCGAGAATGTTTCGAAGTTTCATAAAGTTAATCCCAACGAGAAATGCCCTTCGCTCCTCAAAATGTCACAGGTTGATAATTGTTCCTGACTAACAGCTGCGTTGCGCAACTATTTTTCGTTGCTCAGCGAGAGAGGCGAGGATTCAGCCTGGATCCTTCTACTTTTCCCAGTCAGTCCCAATGGCGTCCCGGTCGACCTCGCGCGCATCCTGCTCGATCTCGGCGCATTCCTCGCGATCCGTGGCATCGGCGGCTTCAGGCAGCTCGGCCTCGTCGGCGGATGCCGTCAGGGCCAACTTGAAATACATCGGGTAGTGGTCGGAGCCGATGTCCGGCAGGCGCTTCATCGCGATCAGATGGAGGCGGGCATCGTGAAAAAGGTGATCGAGCGGCCATCGCATAAACCAGAAGCGCGTGTCGAAGGTGTTGTAGAACCCCCGGCCGACACGCGGATCAAGCAGTTGGGATATGCGCTGGAACAGGCGTGTCGTGTGGGACCATGCGACGTCGTTGAGATCGCCACAGACGATGGCCGGCATCGGATCTTCGCGGGCAAGCTTGGCGACCTTGACCAGTTCCGCGTCGCGGCCGGCTGAATCCACATGGGGGACTGGCGGCTCGGGATGGACGCAGAAAAGACGAAGGGATTGATCGTCCGGCAGGACGACGGTCGTGATGATCGAGGGCACACCCTCCATGACGAGATATTGCACTTTGGTATCCCGCAAATCGTGGCGGGACATGAGAACCATGCCGTAGGAGTTCTCCAGCGGATGCGAGACACCATGCGGCCTGCCTTCCGAGAGAGGCTTGAGAGCCTCCGCCCAATTTCCGTCGGTCTCCATGAAGATCGCGATATCCGGATCGGCATCGCGAACCAGCTCGATTGCCTTGTCATAGTCGCGGTTGGACATCTTGACGTTGTAAGAAAGGACCGACACGGTGTTCTTGCCGTTCGGGTCACCCTCGTAGCGTTGGGACTGGCGCTTGCGCAGCGGCGTGAACTGCGCGATCGACACCGCCTGTACGACCAGAACGATGGCTTGTCCGGCAAGCAGGCTCCACATCCACATGGCGGGCGCCACAAGCCAGACGGTCAGCGGCACGAGCACAAGCGTCAGGGCGAGGAACTGCAGCCGGGGAAAGGCGAAAACCCGGACGAAACCGTGCGCGATACGGGCAAAGGAGATGCCGGTCGCAAAGAGCAGAAACGCCGTGACTGCGGTCAGGATTATGGCAGCGGTCATAAGTTCAACGCCGTTGGAGTGATCAGTTCGAGGGCCGGAACAGGTCGATCTTGGTCGAGCAATTGTATCGCAAGCGGCGCAGAACAAGGCCACGGGCGTTCTGCCTGCTGGCAGCGGGGTCCGCGGGACAGCCTTCCAACCCACCCGCACGCGGCGACTCCGGTCGCTTTCCCAGCCATCGGATTTGACAAATCGAGCGCATTGGTGTTGTTGCCGGCCAAATCCGCGACATTCCGTCCGCGACCCGCCGACCATGCCCCTCCTTTTGGAGCCGCATGGAGGTCCCCATCCGCCAGCGAGTTTCGCCCGCGGATGCGATCATGCTTTGAGCATCGTTTGCTCCGGGCATGAAGGGTTTGCGGTCCTTGGGGATGCGCACCACCTTCCGGGGCAATTCGGAAGGACGGAAGGAAGCTTGATGTTCGACTCGCTCCAGGACCGCCTCGGGTCCATCCTGAACGGTCTCACCGGTCGCGGCGCGCTCTCCGACAAGGATGTGGGTGCGGCGCTGCGCGAGGTCCGTCGGGCGCTGCTCGAAGCCGACGTCGCGCTGGAAGTGGTGCGCGGCTTCACCGACCGCGTGCGTGAAAAGGCTGTCGGCGCCGAGATCCTGAAATCGATCAAGCCCGGCCAGATGGTCGTCAAGATCGTCCATGACGAGCTGATCGAAATGCTCGGCCGGGACCAGGTTCCGATCGACCTCAACGCTCCGGCGCCGGTCGTCGTGATGATGGTCGGCCTGCAGGGTTCGGGCAAGACCACGACCACCGGCAAGATCGCCAAGCGCATGACCGAGCGCCAGCGCAAGAAGGTGCTGATGGCCTCGCTCGACACGCGTCGCCCGGCCGCGCAGGAGCAATTGAAGATTCTCGGCGAGCAGACCGGCGTCGCCACGCTGCCGATCATCGCCGGGCAGGGACCGGTGGAAATCGCCGCCAGAGCCCATCAGGCCGGCAAGCTCGGCGGCTACGACGTCGTCATTCTCGACACCGCCGGCCGCACCCATATCGACGAGCCGCTGATGGTCGAGATGGCGGAGATCAAGGCGCGGGCGACGCCGCACGAAATCCTGCTCGTCGCCGACTCGCTGACCGGTCAGGACGCGGTCAATCTCGCCCGCTCCTTCGACGAGCGTGTCGGCATCACCGGCATCGTCCTCACGCGCGTCGATGGTGACGGGCGCGGCGGCGCGGCGCTGTCCATGCGCGCGGTTACGGGCAAGCCGATCAAGCTGATCGGCACCGGTGAGAAGATGGATGCGCTGGAGGATTTCCATCCCTCGCGCATCGCCGATCGCATCCTCGGCATGGGCGACATCGTCAGCCTCGTCGAAAAGGCGGCCGAGAACATCGACGCGGAAAAAGCCGCGGCGATGGCCAAGAAGATGCAGTCGGGCAAGTTCGACCTGAACGACCTCGCCGAGCAGATCGGTCAGATGCAGAAGATGGGCGGCATGGGCGGCATGATGGGTCTGATGCCCGGCATGGGGAAGATGAAGGACCAGATGGCGTCCGCCGGTCTCGACGATAAGATGCTGAAGCGTCAGCTCGCCGTGATTTCGTCGATGACTCCCGCCGAGCGCGCGCGCCCCGACATCCTCAAGCACAGCCGCAAGAAGCGCATCGCAGCCGGCTCGGGTACCTCGTCCGCCGAGATCAACAAGCTCTTGAAGATGCACCGCCAGATGGCCGACGTCATGAAGTCGATGGGCAAGGGCAAGGGCGGCATGATGGGCAAGATGATGGGCGGCCTTGCCGGCAAGATGGGCCTTGGGGGTCCGGGGGGCGGCATGGGCGGTATGCCCGGCGGCATGCCGGATCTGTCGAAGATGGATCCCAAGCAGCTCGAAGCGATGGCGAAGGCCGCGCAGGGCGGTGGCATGCCGGGGCTTTCCCAAGGACTTCCGCCCGGTCTCGGGGGGCCTGGCGGACTGCCGGGGCTTCCCGGCCTGACGGGCAAGAAGAAGAAGTAGCAGCGGCGGTGGCCTGGCCACGGCAATATGAACCCTGACCAACACGAAAAATCCGGCACCCGATAGGAATGCCGACATTGAAAAGAAGGAAGATTCCCGATGCCCCTGAAAATGCGTCTTGCCCGTGCCGGTTCGAAGAAGCGGCCTTATTACCATGTCGTCGTCGCCGACGCCCGAAGCCCGCGTGACGGCCGTTTCGTCGAGCAGATTGGCTCGTGGAACCCGATGTTGCCGAAGGACGTCGAGCGTGTCACCCTGAACGAAGAGCGCATCAAGCACTGGCTGAGCGAGGGCGCCCAGCCGACCGACCGCGTGATGCGCTTCCTCGACAAGGCCGGCATTCTCAGCCGTCCCGCCCGCGCCAATCCGGTGAAGGGCAAGCCGGGCAAGAAGGCGCAGGAGCGCGTAGCCGAGCGTGCGCAGCGCGAGGAGGACGCCAAGGCAGCGGCCGAGCAGGCCGCCGCCGACGCTGAGGCGGCCAAGAACGCGCCGGCCGAAGAGGCTGCGGCTGAGGACGCTCCGGCTGAAGACACCGAGACCGCGTCGGCCGAATAAGGCGCTCAGTTCGCATCCCGGATTATTGAGTGTGACGAACGGCGCCATTTGGCGCCGTTCGTGTGATGGGGCGCGGCTCTCATCAAGCTATTGACCTTGTGCCAGGCGCCTCCGCCCTGTCCGATGGCCTCAAGAATTCGTTGCCTGGGGGCGCAAGGGTGTCATCGCCGTATCCGTTGGCATAAGACCCTCCCTGTGAGGCGCCAACAAGCCGCTTTTCTCCGCTCGCTGGATTGCAACGTCGTGCCGCAAAACCAAACCAAACCGGAAAATCCCGTCCTGCTCGGCGTCGTCGGCGGCGCACACGGACTGAAGGGCGAATGCCGCGTCCGCTCGTTTACCGAGAGCCCCGTCGAGCTCGGCGCCTATGGGCCGCTCTTCGACACGGCCGGCAACCGCTACACTGTGAAGAGCGCTCGCCTTCAGAAGAACGTCGTCGTCGTCCGGTTCGCCGAGGTGGAGGATCGCAACCACGCCGAGCGGCTGAACGGCCGTGAACTCTTCATCGATCGATCCGCCTTGCCGGAGCCGGAGGAGTCGGACGAGTTCTATCTGGGCGACCTCGTCGGCCTCGCCGTGGAGACGGTGGCGGGCGTCGCCGTCGGCACGGTCGTGGCGTTCCACGATTTCGGCGCCGGCGACATCGTCGAGATCAAGCCGCCGGAAGGCCAGACCGTGATGATCCCGTTTTCAGAGGCGGCGGTTCCGCAGATCGACGCGGATCGCGGCGTGATGATCGTCGAACCCTTCGCCGCCGGGCTTGCCGAGGCCGAGACAGATGAGCCCGACGGTGCGGCCGAGCTACCGGAGGACGACGATTGACGTCCGGCTCCGGCGTCGTCCCCGTCGTTTACTCCACGCCTTGTGGCGCGTAACCCATCTCTCGTTTTGCCCACGGCGCGATTCTCTGATCCCGCCGCCATCGAAAGGAACGCCTCATGATTATCGTCGCCGGAACCCAGCGTCTTCATGCCGCCGATCTGGAGCGCTTGCGTGACAAGGCGAACGCCACCATCGCCGCGACCCGCGCCGAGCCCGGCTGTCTCGTCTATTCCTTCGCGGAGGATCTGACCGAGCCGGGTCTGGTGCGGATTTACGAGGAGTGGGAAAGCCGGGCCGATCTGACGCGCCACGCCCAGTCCGACCATATCGCGGCCTGGCGGGCTGCGCTCAGCGAGGTCGAGGTACTCGGGCGCGATCTGAAGATCATCGAGGTCGCCAAGAGCGAGCCGCTCGCCTGATCCGATCATGAGCTTCCGCGCCTCCGTCCTCACGCTCTATCCGGAGATGTTTCCCGGACCGCTCGGCGTCTCGCTGGCCGGCAAGGCGCTCGCACGCGGCGATTTTGCGCTGGAGACGGTCCAGATTCGCGACTTCGGCGTCGGCCGTCATCGTATGGTCGACGACACGCCGTCCGGTGGCGGCGCCGGCATGGTGATGCGCGCCGATGTGCTGGCCAACGCGATCGATTCGGCCTCGCCGGCGGGCGACACACGCCGGCGGCTCTTGATGAGCCCGCGGGGCAAGCCGCTGACCCAGGCGCGGGTGCGCGAACTGGCCGCTGGCGATGGCGCGGTGATCGTCTGTGGGCGCTTCGAAGGGGTCGACGAACGGGTGATCGCGGCGCGTGACCTCGAGGAGGTCTCGATCGGCGACTATGTCCTGTCGGGCGGCGAGGTGGCGGCGATGGTGCTGCTCGACGCCGTGGTCCGGCTTTTGCCAGGCGTCATGGGCAATGCGCAATCGGGCGAGACGGAAAGCTTCGAAACGGGTCTCCTCGAACATCCCCATTATACCCGGCCGGCGGAATGGGAGGGGCGCACGATCCCCGATGTCCTGACGTCGGGCGACCACGGGGCAGTCGAACGCTGGCGCCAGGCCGAAGCGGAACGGATCACCCGCGCGCGACGACCGGATTTGCTCGACGACTGACGTTGCTTGATCGACTCTGCCGCATCGTTCGGGCATATATCGAACCGCCGCGACTGCCGCTGGCGCCTTGGTCCTTGCAAAAGTCGTGTCGGATGTCGACGCGGGATAGTGACAAAGGCGGCAAAGCGGTGTATGGGCGACACCGATTTCCTCAGAATAACTTGACCGTACCCGCGGCCATGTCGGCTGAGACTAACTTTTCCGGCATGAAACGAATTGAGGCTATGCCATGAACATTATCTCCGAACTCGATGCCGCCGAGGCCGAGCGTATCAACGCGATCCGTACCCTTCCGGAATTTTCCGCCGGCGACACGCTGCGCGTCAACGTCAAGGTCACCGAGGGCACGCGCACGCGTGTCCAGGCCTATGAAGGCGTCTGCATCGCGCGGTCGGGCGCGGGCATCCAGGAAAACTTCACGGTCCGCAAGATTTCCTATGGCGAAGGCGTCGAGCGCGTCTTCCCGCTCTATTCGCCGCAGCTCGATTCGGTCGAGATCGTGCGGCGCGGTAAGGTACGGCGGGCCAAGCTCTATTATCTGCGCGATCGCCGCGGCAAGTCGGCCCGTATCGTTGAGGCGACCAATGTGCGCGCCCGCAAGCTGAACGACGACGCCCGTCAGATCGCTGTCGCCGAGCGCGACAAGGCGAAGGCCGAGAAGCAGGCGGCCAAGGACGCCGCCGAATAAGCCGACCTCTCGGTCGGACAGAATTTGGAAAGCGGTCCCCTGGGGCCGCTTTCTTGCGTTTGGGGGATGAAATTCCTCAAAGCCCCGGCGGACGGCGTTTCCAGTATCGACCCGGAGCGCCCTCGCGGTGGATTTAACGATCGAGGGTCGCCGCCTCGCGGATCGTGCCGGTCGCCGAGACCCAACCCCATCGAACACCGGCCCACACCCGCTCGTGCGCCAGATAGGTGAAGAAGCCGAGCAGGCCCGATGCGGCGGCCAGAGCGCTGCCCGAAGTGAGCGAGCCGGTAAACAGAAACCCCAGAATCGACATGGTCACGAGGCCGAGAAGCTGCCAGGACGCGGCTTTCACTAGGCTCCGTACGCGGGTTTCCATCGAAAATCTCCATTGGCCGAGGCGAATCCGTCCGTCGCGGTGCGTCGCACCGATGGGCAGATTCGATTGTTTGTCGAAGTCCCGGGGGCGCCGACGCCAGCTTGGGAGGCAGGTGGAAAGTCGGCGCCCTGGGAGGGAACGTGACGACCATAGGCTTTTCAGCCACTCACGGGAATTCTGTGAATTCTCATGGTTTGATTCACAAATGTAGATTTTCTTCGTGAACTATGACAATTATCAACAATCATGGATAAACGACAAAGATCCCGCCTTTTCCGCGAACGCCTGGCCTCCGCCATGACCTCGGCGGCGATGTCGAAGAGTGCGTTGGCACGTGCCACCGGGGCAGATCGCTCGACCGTCTCGCTGATTCTGTCGTCCGACGAGGGCCGGCTGCCCAACGCGCAATTCGCGGCGGAATGCGCGACCGCGCTCGGGGTGTCCTGCGACTGGCTGCTGGGGCTCACCGACCGGCGCGAGCGCAGCGCCGATGTCCTGCAGGTGGCGATGCGTATCGAGGAAGCGGCGCGGGCGCCCTCCGACAAGTCGATCTATCGCTGGCACGAGGAGGCGCGCGGCTACAAGATCCGGCACGTTCCGGCGACCTTGCCGGATATGCTGAAGTCGGAATCGGTGCTGCGTTTCGAATATGGCGATTTCCTCGGCCGCACCTCCGATCAGGCGATCGCCGACATGCGCGACCGGCTTGCCTATCTCCGAGCGCCGGATACCGATTACGAGATC
Organism: Aurantimonas coralicida; assembly: GCA_011050685.1. GTDB lineage: Bacteria > Pseudomonadota > Alphaproteobacteria > Rhizobiales > Rhizobiaceae > Aurantimonas > Aurantimonas coralicida_A. The sequence continues at coordinate 33,284 of DRFF01000142.1, read as the reverse complement.
GCCATGCCGATCGATGCGCTGGAGAGTTTCGCGGCCGGCGAGGGCTATTGGCGCGGCCTGCCGTCAGCCGAGCGACGGGCGCAGCTCGAGCGGCTGGCCCGGCTGACCGAAGAACTGTATCCCTCGCTCCGGCTGTATCTCTTCGACCGCAAGAAGGTCTTCTCCGCGCCGGTGACGATCTTCGGCCCGCTGCAGGCGGCGGTTTATGTCGGCCGCTTCTATCTCGCCTTTCGCGAGCGCCGGCAGGTCATGGAGCTGACCCGGCATTTCGACGGGCTGGTGCGCGAGGCCGATTTCGAGGCGCGGCACACGCCGCGCTTCATCGAGGATCTGGTGGTGCCGGAATAGCCGGGCCGCTGCTTGAGCGCCGCAGGCGAACGCGCCGATTGTCACTTGAGCCGGCAATTGCTATTTCGTGGCCATGACAAGAGTCCGGAACCGGAGAGCACGGGCGCATTTGCCGACTAGCGAGGGCTTCGCCAAGCTCTCAGACCATGCGCGCCTGCCCGGCCGTTTTTTCTACCGGCTGATCGCCGCCGACGGCCGGTAAAGCGACCGACGAGCGCCCCGCTGGCGCAAACCGATCCATCCTTTCGTCATTCGACCGACTGCGGCCCGAGAGGCCGTCGGACAAGGACCGAACCATGAGCAATGCTGACGCCAAGCCCCGCACCGTCTACGACAAGATCTGGGACGAACACCTGGTTGAGGAACAGGAGGGTGGCACCTGCCTGATCTATATCGATCGCCATCTCGTCCATGAGGTGACGAGCCCGCAGGCGTTCGAGGGTCTGCGTCTCGCTGGCCGCAAGGTGCGCCAGCCGGAGAAGACGCTGGCCGTGGTCGACCACAACGTGCCGACGACCGATCGCTCGCACGGCATTGCCAATCCGGAAAGCCGCATCCAGGTCGAGGCGCTGGCGAAGAACGCCGCCGATTTCGGCATTGAGTATTTCAACGAGGTCGACCGGCGGCAGGGCATCGTCCACATCATCGGTCCCGAACAGGGCTTCACCCTGCCGGGCATGACCATCGTCTGCGGTGACAGCCACACATCGACCCACGGCGCCTTCGGTGCATTGGCCCATGGCATCGGCACCTCCGAAGTCGAGCATGTGCTGGCCACCCAGACGCTGATCCAGTCAAAGGCCAAGAACATGCTGGTGGAGGTGAACGGCCAGCTTCCCGAAGGCGTCACCGCCAAGGACATCATCCTGGCGATCATCGGCGAAATAGGCACGGCGGGCGGCACCGGCTACGTCATCGAATATGCCGGCGAGGCGATCCGCGCCCTGTCGATGGAAGGGCGGATGACGATCTGCAACATGTCGATCGAGGCCGGCGCGCGGGCCGGGTTGATTGCGCCCGATGAGACCACCTTCGCCTATATCGAGGACAAGCCGCGCGCGCCCAAGGGCGAGGCGTTCAAGATGGCCGTCGACTATTGGCGGACGCTGACATCGGACGAAGGCGCCCATTACGACAAGGTGGTGCGGCTCGACGCGGCCAATTTGCCGCCGATCGTCTCCTGGGGCTCGTCGCCCGAGGACGTCGTCTCCATCGACGGCGTCGTGCCCGACCCGGCGGCGATTCCGGACGAAAACAAGCGCAAGTCGAAGCAGCGCGCCCTCGACTATATGGGCCTGACTCCCGGCACGAAGATCACCGATATTGCAGTGGACATGATTTTCATCGGCTCCTGCACCAACGGCCGGATCGAGGATCTGCGGGCCGTCGCCAAGGTGGTCGAAGGGCGCCGTATGGCGACGGGCGTCTCCGGCATGATCGTGCCCGGCTCGGGGTTGGTGAAGGCGCAGGCGGAGGAAGAAGGGCTCGACCGGATCTTCACGGCGGCCGGCTTCGAATGGCGCGAGCCCGGCTGCTCGATGTGCCTCGGCATGAACGAGGACCGGCTGAAGCCGCACGAGCGTTGCGCCTCGACGTCAAACCGTAATTTCGAGGGCCGTCAGGGTTCCAAGGGGCGCACCCATCTGGTGTCGCCGGCGATGGCGGCGGCGGCGGCGATTGCCGGTCGTTTCGTCGACATCAGAACCTGGAAATAAAGGCCGATCGCCATTGGGCGAGCGGGTTCAGGCGACCCGCGAGATTGTTTCCGCTTCGTCCGGTGGTCTGGTGACAACAATTGCCGTCTCGGCCGCGATAACGCAGTCGCGGCCGGCTTGCTTTGCCTGGTAGAGCCTGTCGTCCGCCCGACGGTAGGCGGCCTCGAAGCTCTCGCCCGGCCGAGCGGCGGCGACGCCGAAGCTGGCGGTGATCTGTATGCCGTCCAGCGGCAGCGGCCAGGCGACGCCCTTCAGCGCCTCGCGGATTTCGAGAGCCTTCGCCGCGCCCGCCGACGTATCGGCGCCTTCGACGAAGATCGCGAACTCCTCGCCGCCCATTCGTCCGGCAAAACCGAGGCGGTCCGCGAACAGGCCAAGAAGCGCGCCCAATCCTGCGATCACCATGTCGCCGGCCGCATGACCGTTGCGGTCGTTCACGGCCTTGAAGTGATCGACGTCGATCAAGACGAGCGCACCTTCGGCTCCCCGGCGCTCGGTGGCGGCACGCAGTTGCAGCTCGAAGCCGCGGCGATTGAGCAGGCCTGACAGAAGATCCGTCTCGGATGAAACACGGTAGCGCTCGACGGCATCGAGACCGATGGCGATGAGGGCGGTGAAGGCGAACAGAAGACCGAACGCAATGCCGCCGAGCTGGAAGAAGAACGCCCAGCTCGACTGGCGCCAATCGGCGGTTGTGAGGTGTGGGGACGGATCGACGAGGAAGATAAAATTCTGCGCCATCAGGTTTGCCGCCAGCAGCAGGGCGAGTGCGAACAACGCTCGGTTGATCGGCTTTTGCAGCGCTCCCCGCATCTGGGCGGCGGCGAAGAGGGCAAAGGCGGCACATCCGGTCTGCACGGCTGCGACCTCGGCCGGAACGCTATCGTGGAGGACGAGAGCGAGTCCGGCGATGAGAAGCGTCAGCGCGATCATGGCCAAGGCGGCGAAGTCGTGCGGAGGGCGGTGGAACCGCTGGGATAGGCCTCGCGCCATCGCCGCCATGGCGAACAGGAACAGCGAATCTTCGAGAATCGCTTTCGCGACGCCGTAGTCCCCGCCCGGAAAGATCGCCGTCGCATAGCCGATAGCCACCAGCGCGTAGGCGACGCCCCATGAGACGCCGCCGGGAACCGTGACCCCAAGGACGAGAAAGACCCCCGAGACCGCAGCTAGAGCGAGAGGCACGCACCAGGCCAGAATGTCTGCTTCGCTCATGTCGACTCGTATTTGAAAGACGGTCTCTTCGGGAGCAACCGATGAGAAGGGTGGTAAAGCGCAAAAAGCGGCCAGAGCCGTTGCAGGAGTAACTGTAGCCGGCTTAAGTTAACGGAGCTCTTAAGTTGCGTGTAGTATTGATTTGGGATTGCAACTAGAGATTTATGTATGAAAACAATCGGATAGGAGTGCCCCGACCGGTTTTGCGGGCGGCGACCTAGCGGAAATTTTCGGGGAGGACGGCTATCAGATGCCGTCGGACGGTCGCAGTTGACGAGATGCCGGCAAGGGGTCTTGACGCCGGCCTCCCCAGGCGTGAAAGGCTTCCGTCCATGGAGACGCCGGCCCCCGACATCGACATCAGGCGACTGCGCCTCAGCGACGCCCGCGATCTGGCACCGCTGATCTCGGCCTACAACCAATCGCTATTTCGCGGCGCGCCAGGGTCCCCGGACCCTTATTACGCGGAGCAATTGCTGCAGGACCGGACGGCGGAGGTCCTGGGAGCGCGGCTTGATGGCGAGTTAGTCGGCTTCGTTCTTTTCTACGACATACCGGATGTGTGGACCGGCATGCGCTCGGGTCTTGCCGACCACATCTATGTGGATCACCGCCACCGCCGCAAAGGCATCGCCAAGGCGATGATCGATCTTCTCGCCGACGAAGCTGACGGTCGCGGCTGGTCGAAGCTCGTGCTGCATTCGCCGCGAAACCCCGGCAACGGGCGGCGTCTTTACGAAAAGATCGCCGATCCGGCCGACTGGTCGAGCTATGTCATCCGCTTTATCGACCGCGAACCCTCGCCGAAGTGATTCGAAACTTGTAAGAGTGCGGGGCGGCGCCAGACGGTTTTGCTGCGCCCGCTTGCCGCGCCTAATCGATTAAGCCGGCCTCGCCGTCCCTACCGCAACGCGAAAGACTTGCTTTCGCAGTTGCGATAAGCCTTTTAAGGACGCATCCGATCGCGCTGTGCGGCGCGGGGCCTGTGCCTATAAGCTGCATGGTGCAAGGGAAATTCGAGGACGAGAGAGCACCGATGTCCGACGCCCCATCCACGCGGCCCCTATCGCCGCATCTCAGCATCTACAAATTCCGTCCCACCATGGTGATGTCGATCCTGCATCGAATCACCGGCGGTGCGCTCTACGTCGGGACGCTGTTCTTCGTCTGGTGGCTGGTCGCCGCGGCCAGGGGTCCTGAGGCCTTCTCCTACGCCTCCGCCTTCTTTGGCTCGATCGTCGGCCAGCTGATCTTGTTCGGCTACACCTGGGCGCTGCTCCACCACATGTTCGGCGGCATTCGGCACTTGATCTGGGATACCGGGCACGGACTGGGCAAGGAAACCTCGACCCTTTTGGCCCAGGCGACGCTGGTTGCCTCGCTCGCCGTCACGCTGATCCTTTGGGTCGGCATTCTGATCTTCGATTGAGGGAGCGCGCCATGACCGACATGAGAACACCGTTGCGCCGCGTGCGTGGCCTTGGTTCGGCGGCCAGTGGCACCGAGCACTTCTGGCAGCAGCGCTTGACCGCCGTCGCCAACCTGTTTCTGATCAGCTTCTTCGTGATCCTCGTCATCGCCCTCCACAATGAGAGCTATGCGGATGTGCGCGCCGCCTTCGCCAATCCGCTGGTCGGAATCGCGATGGCGCTGGTCACCGTGTCAGCGGCAATCCACATGAAGATCGGCATGCAGGTCATCATCGAGGACTACGTCCACGGCGGAATGAAGGTGGTCCTCGTTATTTTCAATACGTTTTTCGCGGTCGCCATCGCTGGCGCGAGCCTGTTCGCGATCGTCAAGATGAGCTTCGGAGTCTGACCATGGCAACGAATGGAACCGCCGACGGAAATAGAGCCGGGCAGCCGCATCGCAGCGCCCCGGCCCAGAACGGCAAGGCCTATCCGATCACCGACCACACCTTCGACGTCGTCGTCGTCGGGGCAGGTGGTGCTGGCCTTCGCGCCACCCTGGGTGCCGCCCAGGCCGGGCTCAAGACCGCCTGCATCACCAAGGTGTTCCCGACGCGCTCGCACACCGTCGCCGCGCAGGGCGGCGTCGCCGCTTCGCTGGGCAACATGGGCAAGGACGATTGGCGCTGGCACATGTACGACACCGTCAAGGGGTCGGACTGGCTGGGTGACCAGGACGCCATCGAATATCTGGTGCGCGAGGCGCCGGCCGCGGTTTACGAGCTGGAGCATTTCGGCGTGCCGTTTTCGCGCACCGAGGACGGCAAGATCTACCAGCGCCCGTTTGGCGGCATGACCACCGACTTCGGCCAGGGTCCCCCGGCGCAGCGCACCTGCGCCGCCGCCGACCGGACCGGCCACGCGATGCTGCACACGCTCTATGGCCAGTCGCTGCGCCACTCCACCGAGTTCTTCATCGAATATTTCGCCATCGACCTGATCATGGACGAGGAGGGCGTCTGTCGTGGCGTGATCGCGCTCTGCCTCGACGACGGCACGCTGCATCGCTTCCGCGCCAAGAAGACGATCCTGGCCACCGGCGGCTATGGCCGCGCCTATTTCTCAGCGACGTCCGCCCACACCTGCACAGGCGACGGCAACGCCATGGCGCTCCGGGCGGGACTGCCACTGCAGGACATGGAGTTCGTGCAGTTCCACCCGACCGGCATCTACGGCGCCGGCTGCCTGATCACTGAGGGCTCGCGCGGCGAAGGCGGTTATCTCACCAATTCCGAGGGTGAGCGCTTCATGGAGCGCTATGCGCCGTCGGCCAAGGATCTGGCGTCGCGCGACGTGGTCAGCCGCGCAATGACGCTGGAAATCCGCGAGGGTCGTGGCGTCGGCAGGCAGAAGGACCACATCTTCCTGCATCTCGACCACCTCGATCCCGCCGTGCTGCACGAGCGGCTTCCCGGCATTTCGGAATCGGCAAAGATCTTCGCCGGGGTCGATGTCACCCGCGAGCCGATCCCGGTGCTGCCGACGGTCCACTACAATATGGGCGGCATTCCGACGAACTATCACGGCGAGGTTTTGACCAAGAAGGACGGCGATCCAGATACCGTGGTGCCGGGATTGATGGCAGTGGGCGAGGCGGCCTGCGTCTCCGTCCATGGCGCCAATCGGCTCGGCTCGAACTCGCTGATCGATCTCGTCGTCTTCGGCCGCGCCGCTGCGCTGCGCTGCGCCGAAACTCTGACGCCGGGCGAGGGGCATGCGCCGCTGCCAGCCGCTGCCGGCGACAAGGCGATCGCTCGCCTCGATCGGTTCCGCAACGCTGCCGGCTCGACGCCGACGGCCGAGCTCCGCGACCGGATGCAGCAGACCATGCAGTCGAACTGCGCGGTCTTCCGCACCGGCGAGGTTCTGGAGGAAGGTCATCAGAAGATCCACGATGTCTGGTCGGCGTCGGAGGACGTGCGGGTCACCGACCGATCGCTGATCTGGAACACCGATCTGATCGAGACGCTCGAATACGACAATTTGATCGCCCAGGCCGTGGTGACGATGGATTCGGCGCGCAACCGGACGGAGTCGCGCGGCGCCCATGCCCGCGAGGATTTCCCCGACCGCGACGACACCAACTGGATGAAGCACACGCTGAGCTTCTGCGACACCGGCACCAAGACCGTGACGCTCGAGGATCGGCCGGTCCATGCCTACACGCTGTCGAACGAGATCGACTATATCGAGCCGAAAACGCGGGTGTATTGATCGCGGAGGCGGGACGCTCCATTCTCCCGTTGACGGAGGTTCGATGACTCGGATCGGCCATAACAGCGGGAGACAGGAATGCCTAGCGGACCGGAATACAACGATCCCGAAACGGCCTACCGTCGCGGGTATCAGCAGGGCGCTCACGCAGCCGTTGAAGCACTGGCCGAAAATGTGTGCACATCAGTTTCGACTGCTATGCGGAAATGGGTAGGGAAAACGCTCTATAGTTGGCGATATTTACACGATACGACGAATCGCGACTTTACACCGCCCGCGCCGCCATCAGCCTCAAATTAGAACGCTAGGATGAATTCGATTGGTTCGCGCCCTCCGTTCGGGACGTTAGGATGCTGCGGATCGAGTCCAAGAACGATCTGATGCCGGCTGTGGAACGGGCTCTGAAGCGCAAAGCCGGGTGATCGTTCGATCCAAAGGGGATTTTCGACGGCTTTCTGCGTCGCGCAATCTCACAGGATCCCTGCCTATCCGGACTGCCGCATTCCGATCCGCGTGCTAAGTGTGTCGTCGGGCACCGGTGACCGGTCCGCTTGAGCGGCCGACATTCAGTCATTTCGGAGGAACTGCATGATTCGATCCACAGGCGCCGGGCTCGCGGCAATCGCCGCGCTCGCTCTGATGAATGCGCCAGCCCTTGCGCAATCGACGACCGAGATGCCGACGACACAGGGCGTGCCTACGCCGACCGACCCAGCCGCGACGGAAACGCCTGAGAAACCAGCCGCTTCGGGCGGCGAGGCGAGCGATGCGACGGCCTCCGGTTCGCCGGCGGGCTCGGCGACGTCAGCGGCCGGGCCAGGCACGGCGGAGAGCGAGCGCAGCGCCACGCCGTCGAACGAGGTCGGCGAGAAATTCGAGCTGCCACGCGTCAGCGGTGACAACCAGATCGAGATGATCGCCGGGCTCTGCGGCGTGCAGATGAAAGCGATGACGCCGGCCGCCTGCACCTGTCTTGCGACCGAAGCGATGAGCGAATTGTCGGACCCGCAGCGCGATTATCTCATCGCCAGCGTGGTGGCGCCGCCGGTCGCCGACCGCATGCTCAAGGACCGCCGCGTCGGCGACGCCGATCAGACGACAATCTTCGCCTTCCTCAACGAGACGGCGGACGCCTGCGCGACCGGAACGTTCGTCCGGACGCCCGAGGTCAAGTCCGAGGCGCCGGCAGCCGTGCCTACCAAGTAATCATCCGCCGCGGACAGGGCCGGTTGCCGAGCGATCGGCCCTTCGCCCACCAGCCAAATTTTTCCTCGCCGCGCCGTCGGGCAGCCCTATCGTCTGCTCGATGGCAACCGAAAAAATTCACGCGCTTGCGCACCGCGCCGAAAATCTCTGGGACAGGATCCGCTTCCGCGCGAAACGCGCCGCCGGGCTTCTCGGGACGCCCATTCTGCTCGCCTATCGCGGGTTTCAGACCCCGGAGGGGCTGTGGCTGCGCGGTCGGGTGGTCGAGGATCAGGGCGTGATCTCGGCCGAACACACCGAGTCGATCGTCGGCAATGTGTGGCTCAGTCTCAAGCGCTACGAGACCGACGAGATCCGGAGCGCGCGAATCCTTTATTCGGCGGGTGGTATCAGTGGCGAGGTGCTGACCGACGAAGAGGGATATTTCGATCTGACCATCGAACTTCCGGCCCTCAGCGAGGCGTCCCCATGGCTTCCCGTCGAGCTGATCCTCACCGAGGCGCCGCATTACGCCGTGCGGCCGCTGGGAGCGAAGGCGGAAATCCGTATCGTTTCGCCAAAAGCCCGGTTCGGCGTCATTTCCGATATCGACGACACCATCGTGAAGACCGGCGCGACCAATTTCCTGAAGCACTGGCGGACCGTGGCGGCGAACTCGGCCGAGAGCCGGACCGCCTTTCCCGGCGTCACGCACCTCTATCGTAGGCTTGCCGAGGGCGAGGCTGGCCCGGAAACCAATCCGGTCTTCTACGTCTCGTCCAGTCCCTGGAATCTGTTCGATCTGTTCGAGCGTTTCATGGTGCTGCACGATATCCCGCTCGGTCCGATGCTTCTGAAGGATTTCGGCCTCGATGCCACCAAATGGCTGACGGGGGGCCACGACGACCACAAGCTGAAGATGATCGAGCGCGTCATGGCGGCCCATCCGCAATTGCCGTTCGTGCTGGTCGGCGATTCCGGCCAGCGCGACGCCGTCATCTATGCCGAGGTAGTGCGCCGATATCCCGGCCGGATCCTGGCCGTCCATATCCGCGACGTCACCTTGGGCTTGCTGGCAACGCACGCCGACGACGCCTTACGGCAACTGCGGGACCTTGGCGTCGCCGTGACGATTGCACCGACGCTGGAGATGGCGGCGGAACACGCCGCGGAATCGGGTCTGGCGCGACCATCGGTTGTCGACGAGGTTCGCGCCGCCATTGAACAGCGACGACGCGAAGAAGCGGGTGAAGGCGTTTTTACTGCGCGGGAATAGGCAGGCTCCTCGGTTCCCTACGCGGTCGAAATGCCCGCCAGGAAGCGCCTGTAGCCGTCCGCCCGAAGCTCGCAGGCAGGGCAGGTGCCGCAGCCATAGCCCCATTCGTGTCGGTGGCTCCGGTCGCCATTGTAGCAGGTATGGGTCTCGTCGCGGATAAGGTCGAGGAGGGCCTCGCCGCCGATATCCCCGGCCATCGCCCAGGTCTCGGCCTTGTCGATCCACACCAGCGGGGTGTGGATGACGAAGCGGCGCTCCATGCCCAGATTGAGCGCCAGCTGCATCGCCTTCATCGTGTCGTCCCGGCAGTCGGGATAGCCGGAATAGTCGGTTTCGCAGACCCCCGTGACGAGGTGCTTGATCCCGCGCCGATAGGCGACCGCCCCCGCGAAGGTCAGAAACAGCAGATTGCGGCCGGGCACGAAGCTGTTGGGCAGGCCGTCGGCCTGCATGGAAATCTCGACGTCACGCGTCAGCGAAGTCTCGCTCAGCTTCGCCAGCGTCGTCAGGTCGACCAGATGGTCGTCCCCCAGCCGCTCGCCCCAGGCCGGAAATCGCGAACGGATCGCCGCGAGCGCGTCGAGCCGCACGGTGAGCTCCACCGCATGGCGCTGGCCATAGTCAAAGCCGATGGTCTCGACCTGGGTGAAGCGATCGAGCGCCCAGGCAAGGCAGGTCGTCGAATCCTGCCCGCCCGAGAACAGCACCAGCGCGGATTGTTCGGCGGTCTGATCAGCGGCCGTCATATTCGGCCCAGCACTGCGGCGTCTCGAACACCTTCACCGAGGCGGTGACGGGCAGGGCAGCCTTCATCCGATCGTAGATCCAGACAGCGATGTTCTCGGACGTCGGATTTTCCAGTCCCTCGACCTCGTTCAGCGTGTGGTGGTCGAGCCGCTCCAGGAGCGGCGTGAAGGCTTCCTCGACGTCGAAGAAGTCGACGACGAATCCGGTTCGCGGGTCCACTGGCCCTTCGAGCGTCAGTTCGATCCGGTAGGAATGGCCGTGCATCCGGTGGCAACGATGCGTTTGCGGCACATGGGGCAGCCGGTGCGCGGCTTCGAAGGTGAAGGCTTGGGTGATTTTCATCTGATTCCCAGGAGCTTGTGGGTTTGCAGGGTGAGGCGCCAACGCGGATGCGCGAGACAATAAGCGAGCGCCGCCGCCGTGTTCGCCTCCCGCTCCGGTCCGTCCATCGGCTGCAGCAAAAAGGTGTCGAAGTCGAGATCGGCGAAACGCTCCGGCTCGGCTCCCGCCTGCGGATAGACCAGTTTCAACTCTTGCCCGCTGGTCTGGACGAGCGGTGCGCCGCTTTTCGGGCTGACGCAGATCCAGTCGATATCCTCCGGTGCGCGCAAGGTGCCGTTGGTCTCGACCGCGATCTCGAAGCCTTCCGCGTGGAGAGCGGAGACGAGGGCACCGTCGATCTGCAGAAGCGGCTCGCCGCCGGTCAGCACCACGAGGCGACCGGGCACCGTCTCGCCCTCCCAGGTGGCGGCGATGGCGGCGGCGAGCGCCCGCGCGCCGGTGAATTTGCCGCCGCCGGTCCCGTTCGTGCCGATGAAATCGGTGTCGCAGAACTGGCAGATCGCCTTCGCACGATCGATCTCCCGGCCGGACCACAGATTGCAGCCGGCGAAGCGGCAAAAGACCGCCGCGCGCCCGGCGTTTCGGCCCTCGCCTTGAAGCGTGTAGAAAATCTCCTTGACCGAATAGGTCATTGCGTCATCCGGTTTCAGCGACGCGCGGCTTGGCCGGCGTCGGTTTGTCGATCAAATACGGAGGAGCCGCCCGGTCGATCGGGCCGTCATCCCCGGCGCCGTTCGCCCTGTGCGATGGTGGGCCCTGTGCAATGATGATCCGCCGCGCAAACGGGTTTGAAACGCTTGCACCAGGCACGGGGCGTGCGGCGGGGCTTTGTTAATGAGGTCGGGGTGCTTGCGCAACTGTTTAAGGCCGTTTGCTGTCCCCCGCCTCGCCAATGCGGGAAAAACCCGGACATTCAAACGATTCGCGCCGCTGCCGGGCTGTTTCGTCTCTGGTGTTTTGCAGCGCACGCTTTATGTTGCGGCCAATCCAACCGGCACCGGATAAAGCGTCATGGTCGAACTCGTCCTTCCGAAGAATTCCACGATCAACGAAGGCAAGGTCTGGGACAAACCGGCGGGGGCGGCGAACGTCCGCGAATTCAAGATCTATCGCTGGTCGCCGGACGACGGAAACAATCCGCGCACCGACACCTTCTATGTCGATACCGACGATTGCGGGCCGATGGTGCTTGACGCGCTGCTGTGGATCAAGAACAGGGTCGATTCCACCCTGACGCTTCGCCGCTCCTGCCGCGAGGGCATCTGTGGCTCCTGCGCCATGAATATCGATGGCTCCAACACGCTCGCCTGCACCAAGGGCATGGACGAGATCGCCGGGCCGGTGAAAGTCTATCCGTTGCCGCATATGCCGGTGGTCAAGGATCTGATCCCGGATCTGACGGTGCCTTACGCCCAGCTTCGCTCGATCGAGCCCTGGCTGAAGACCGAGACGCCCGAGCCGGAGAAGGAGTGGCGCCAGAGCCATTCGGATCGCGAGAAGCTTGACGGTCTCTACGAGTGCATCCTGTGCTTCTGCTGCCAGACCTCGTGTCCATCCTATTGGTGGAACGGCGAACGCTATCTCGGCCCGGCGGTGCTGCTGCAGGCCTATCGCTGGCTGATCGATTCCCGCGACGAGGCGACCGGCGAGCGGCTCGACGATCTGGAGGATCCGTTCAAGTTGTATCGCTGTCACACCATCATGAACTGCACCCAGTCCTGTCCGAAGGGGCTGAACCCAGCCAAGGCGATTGCCGAAATCAAGAAGATGATGGTCGAGCGCCGCGTCTGAACGCCGGTGATTGTCTCTCCCTCGCTTCGAGAGGCCGCGGCGTGTGCGGCGACTCTGCCACACTGGCGATCAAAACGGCCGCGATGGATCGTAATCGCGCCGCCGGTCCCCTTTCCGGACATTTTCTCCCATCACGGATGCGGCATGACGAGCATCCGATCTTTCCGCCGCCTCGCGAGCGTATCCATCATCCTGTTGCCTTTCGTCCTCGCCGCCTGCGTGGGAACGCCGGAAATCGAGGATGTGATCAAGCCGATGAGCTACGGGCCAAGCCAGGAGTGTCTGGCGCGGGCGATGTATTTCGAATCCAACCGCTCGAGCCCCGAGGGGATGCTGGCGGTCGGCACCGTGGTGATGAACCGGGTGGAATCGGGGCGCTATCCCACCAATGTCTGCGACGTCGTCGGCCAACCGCGCCAGTTTGCCCCCGGTGTGATGACGCGCCAGATGGGGGCCGGGAAGGAACTCGCCATGCAGACGGCCGCCGAGGTCCTCTCCGGCAAGCGGCACGGCGGCGTGGAGAACGCCAAGTTCTTTCATACAGCCGGGCTGAGATTTCCTTACAATAACATGAACTACAAGGCGATCGCGGGGGGCAACGCGTTCTACGAAAAGGTCTCTCGCAGCCGTCGCGGCGATGTCAGGATGGCCTCCCAAGCGGAAATCCGCGGAGCGGGCGCCTCCGGCGCCATCGGACGGATCAGGCGGAACCCGAAGCCGAAGACGGACGCCGGGACACAAGTAGCTGCGGTCGCAAAGACAAAGACAAAGGCGCGGACGCCGGAAGACAGTCAGTTTCTGGCGCTCTGGCAGGGTTTGACCACCGAGTCGCCCACCCAAAAGCCCGCCGAGGCGCAGGCTGCCGCGGCCGCCCCAGTCCCGCAGGGGAAGTCCGGGAGACTTTCGAGCGACGCCGAATTGCCGGATGTCTCGGCCGAGCTTGCGGCCGGAACCTCCGTCGCGACTGCGAACGATCCAGCGTCCGACGTCGGCGGAATCCGGGGCCAATAGACCTATATCGAAAACGCAACGCCGCCGCCGCTCTTCCGAGCGGCTGATGCGCGGGCGTTTGACGATAATCCGGGCAGGGGTCGATGTTCGCTGAACAGAGCAAGGGTGATCGGGCCATCGACCGGGTCGGACCGATTCTCTACGCGCGTGGCGGCGATGGTCATCGCAATCATCTCGCTGCGCTTGTCGTGCGGCCGGAGAGCGACGAGCCAGCGCCACTGCACGTCGACGACGATGGCGTGGCGATTGAGGCACAGCCGATCGCGACGCTGTTCGGCGTCGTGGTCTGGCGCTACGATTTCTCGTTGCCGGCGGCCCAGCCCGCTTCCTACCGGCTAGGCGGCGAGCGGTTCGAAATCATGCCGCCCGACGATCCGAACGTTCGGATCGCCTATGTCTCCTGCAACGGCCAGGAGAACGGCGATCTGGACCGCGACGTCGGCGAGCGCGACGCGATGTGGAACCGTCTCGTCGAAGAACACACGCGCGCGCCCTTCGCGCTGATGCTGCAGGGCGGCGATCAGCTCTATGCCGACGACGTGCTGACCGCGCATGAGGCGGTTCGGCGCTGGGCCGAGCGGCCTAAGCGGCAGCGGGCCGACATTGCCTTCACCGAAGACGCACACGAGGCCGTCCGGCACTTTTATTTCCGCCGCTATCTGACCACCTTCGCCCGGCCGGCGATGCGGACGCTGGCGGCACGCGTTCCCTCGATCATGATGTGGGACGATCACGACATCATCGACGGCTGGGGCAGCCATCCCGAGCCCCTGCTCGACAGCCCGGTCGGGCGCGGCCTCTTCGAGGCGGCGCGGGAGATGTTTCTCCTGTTCCAACTCGCGGCGAATGACGGCGCGATGCCCGACATGGCGTTCGATCCAAGCGGACGGACGCTCGGCGTGGCTGTGCGCTATCCGGGCCTGGCCATCGTCGCTCCCGATCTCAGAAGCGAACGGCGTCCCGACCGGGTGATGGGCGACGCTGGCTGGTCCGGGCTCGAACGCGCCATGGCCGCGACGTCCGATGGCGAGCGCATCCTGTTGATGTCGAGCGTTCCCGCACTCGGCCCTCGGCTGAGCTGGGTCGAGGCGGTCGCCGACATCGTGCCGAAGATCCGCGAGCTTGAGGACGATCTGCGCGATCAGTGGCAGAGTCGCGCGCACCGGGAGGAATGGAAGCGCTTCCTGCGCCTCCTCGCCGAGCGTCAGGAGGGTCATCGCGGCTGTATCACGGTAGTCTCCGGCGAAATCCATCTCGCGACCCGTGGCGAGATGCGGTTGAAAGACGGATCGAGGCTGCACCAACTCGTCGCATCCGGCATCTCGCATCCGGCACCGCGCGATTTTTATCCACGTATGCTCGGTCTCCTGGCGCGGGTCGGCGAAAGCCCGCTTCCCAAGCGCAAGATCCGTCTTCGGCCACTGCCGTCCAAGCGCGCGATCTATACCGGCGAGCGAAATTACCTGGTTCTGTCGCGGGCGGACGCGGCCTGGACGGCGCAATGGGAGCTCGAAGACAGCGGCCGCACCCCGGTTCTCTCGCTGTGAAAGGCGACCGGCGGTGGCGATTCAGGCGCCGAATGTGGCGTGCATCCGATGTCGTTGCCACATTGACCGGGCCGACGCATCCAGATGTCTCAGGTTTGGCGGGGCGTTGCGGCCAAATCCAAAAAAGTTCCATGATCACGGAATGACCCCATTGCTGCCAGGGTCCGTTCAACTTTTCGTCACAGCAATTACCGACAAGGCCGGCGTCGCGAATGTCGCAACGCAATATTAGGACTTGTCATGAAGTTTCTGCCCAAAGCCGCGCTGGCCGCCGCACTTTTCGCCAGCACGCTGGTGACCGGATACACCGTCAGTGTCGCGCCGGTCGCCGCGCACGGTGCCCATAAAGCCGCTTCGGGCGCGGCCTCCTATTACGGCAAACGCTTTCACGGCCGCACCACCGCCAACGGCGAAAAGTTCAACATGAACTCGATGACGGCGGCCCATAAGACGCTGCCTTTCGGCACCAAGGTCCGGGTCACCAACCAGCGCAACGGCAAGTCCGTCGTCGTCCGTATCAACGATCGTGGCCCCTATGCCGGCGGCCGGGTTATCGACCTGTCCAAGGCCGCTGCCTCGAAGATCGGCATGATCCAGTCCGGCACCGCACGGGTCAGCCTCGACATCATCTGAGTGGATGAGGCGCCGGCACTGCCGAGCGCCATCACTGCCTGAGGGCCGCATTGGTCCGGGGTTGACGGGAGTAGGGGCCCGTCGAAATGTGAGGGGGAAGGGGGAACAGGATGTCTCCCGCCCGATGGTACGGCGGCGCCCGAGCCGCAATCAGATTTCTCCGCATCAAGCTGTTGTTCAGAGCGTCCGTCCCTCTCGGAGCCGGGCGCTTTTGTCGTCATGAGCATCCTGCCCAAAGCCGCCTCGGCGCGGCCGATCGGGCTTCCAGAGGGAACAGATGGGGCAATATCGCGGTTTCCTTGTCACCTGAGCATGGAGAGCGACGATGCCGGATCCTAAAAACACCCAAGAGCCGCACACTAGCGGGACCGATGGCGACGTTCTCGGCAACGCCGTGGAGCGGACCGACAATGCCTTTCGCGGCAAGAAGGACGGCGAGCGCCTGATCGGCAAGGACATCCCCATCGAGGAACAGGACGCGGAAGAAGAAGAAAAATACTGACACTGACCCGGCGCTGAACCCGACAACCCGGCCGATTGCCCGCAAACCGCGTTCCAGCTAAGCGTCGGCGATGCAAGGTGCCGATGCTCTTCTCCGTGAACTCGACCGCTGGGCGGCCGACGGCCGAACCGTGGCTGTGTGGTGGCGCGACGACGATGCGACGCAGCCCACTCCGGCGCTTGCGCAGCTTGTCGCGGCGGCGCAGCGTTGCCACGCGCCGCTCGCACTGGCGGTAATCCCGGCGCTGATGTCCGATGCGCTCATTCCAGCCGTCGATGATCCGCTGGTCAGCGTCCTGCAGCACGGCTTTGCCCACCAAAATCATGCGGCGGCGGGCGAGCGCGCGGTCGAATGCGGCGGCGATCGGCTCGCAACAGCCGTCCTCGACGAGCTGACAGCCGGCCGCGCGCGCCTTGCCGCTGCTTTCGGATCGCGATTTTGCCCGGTCATGGTGCCGCCCTGGAATCGCATCGAGCCGGCGATTGCGATGGCGCTACCCGTTCATGGCTTTGTCGGAGTTTCGGTGTTCGGCCCGCGTTCGGCCAACCCAGCGGGGGCGGGAAGCTTCGCGATTAACGCCCATCTCGACCTTCTGACCTGGAAGGGCGGCGTGCGTTTCGCCGGGCACGACAAGCTGCTCCGGCTTTGCGCCGAGCGGCTGGCCGATCGCCGCTGCGGCCGGATTGATCCCGACGAGCCCTTCGGTCTTCTCACTCACCATCTCGACCATGATGGCGAGACCTGGGCGTTTCTCGACGATATCCTGGGACTGCTGGCCGCGCACCCGGCGGTGCGCTGGGCCGAAGCCGGCGCGCTGTTTGACGACGCCGCGCCCGGCGTCAAAGCGAATCAGCGATGAGCGTCGTCGTCAGACCGGCCGGCGAGGCCGATATCGAGGCGGTAGCACGGCTTCTTCACGAACATATGAACGCGAAGATTCCGCCCGAGCGCTGGCGGCTGCTCCTCGACTATCCCTGGCGACCGGCCGGGGTCGAGCGCGGCTGGCTGGTCGAGGATCGCGACGTCTTCGTCGGTTTCATGGCGACCATCTATAGCGACCGGGACATCGCCGGGCGAATGCATCGCTTCTGCGACCTTTCCTCTTGGTATCTGCTTGCCGATTATCGCGGTGATGGGACCGGCGACTCGTTGCTCCAGGCCGGAATGGCAAAACCGGACGTGACCTATCACACGATGACCGCCCGGCGGGCGACGGGGCGCAAAATCCGCGCGCTGGGTTTCGACATTCTCGACGATACGCGCAGCCTGTTCCGTCCCCTTGCGGAGCCGCGCTCAGCGCCGCTTCCCTGTGTCCGCGACCTCGCGGCGGTCGGCTCTCGCCTCACCCCGCCGCAACGGGAGGTATTCGCCCGCCATGCCGGTTTCGATCTGCATCAGGCGATCGTCGGCGGCGTCTGGCTGGTCTGGCAGCGCAAGCTGAAGGGCGAGGCGATCGCCTATCACGAAATTTTGCACGCCAGCGATACGGCGTTTCTGTCGGCCAACGCACAGGCCATTGCAGACACGATCGTGACCGGCAAGCGCGGCGTGCTGGCGGTGGATTCGCGCTGGATGGCGGCGGGGGACGATCCAGGCGCGGTGGAACGCATTGTGCTGCCGCGCTGGTTCCGCTCGCCGCACCTCGAGCGCCGTGACGTCGATCACCTCTATTCCGAAGTGATCCTGCTCGATCAGAAGCTGCCCTGATGGCGCGTCTCGTTCAGGCGGCGATGACGACGAGGTCTGTCGGCTTTTCGACGCCCGCGACTTGGCAACCACCGCGTTGCGTAGCCTGCTCTTCGGCGGAAAAACCCTGAATGCATGCCAAGTCGTATGTCCCCCGTGTGGTGAGGGCGGACGTTGCCTCGACTTTGTTGTGTTTCTCCAGCTTGGCCGCGAGGTTCACGGCATCGCCGATGACGGTGTATTCCAGCCGGAACTCGTCGCCGAGCGCGGCGAAGACCACCGGGCCGGCGGTGGCCGCGCCGTTGACCCGCAGCGAACCGTCACCGTGTTCTTCGCTCATGGCCCGCGACCATTGCCGCGAAACGTCCATGATCTCCACGAGGGCGCGCAGCGCGTCGGCCGCCGCCGTTTGCGAGGGCGAGGTCGCGCCGAAGGTCGCGAGCAGGCCGTCGCCGAGATATTTGTCGACGATCCCGCCATGGCGCTGGATGATCGGAACGATCAACGCATGCAGACCGACGAGGGTCTCCACCACCCGCTTCGGTTCGTTGGCCTCGACAAATTTTGTGAAGCCGCGAATATCGAGAACGATGATCGCCGCGTCCCGTTCTTCGGCGTCGCCCGCCACCACCGACACCGGCGACTTGGTGATGACCCGCTCGACGTCGGCGGGAAGAAAGCGGCGGATTTCCTCGCGTTCGACATGCTCGAGCACGGCCGCCGCGAGCAGTCGCTTGGCGCGCGTTAGTGCCAGCGCGAGAACGATGGTCAGGACAAGGATCGCGACAATCTTGTCGATTTCCGCGCCGACCAGGATGCGATCGCTCTGGATATACTCGACGAAACTGCGAGTGATCGCCTGCATGCCCGCCGCGTGTATGGCGTAGAACGTCATGCCGACCCAACCGAGGGCGGCGATCGCGCCGATCGAGATCACCCAGATCGGGTCGAATCGCAACGCGCGGATGGCAATGAAGATAAAGACGTACATCACCGTCGGCGCCTGCAAGGAGAAGCCGGCGCTTTGGCCGTACTGGATATGAAAATACCAGATCAGCCCGTACAGCAGCGCGATGTCGACCAGCATCGACACGACCAGGAACCAGCCAGGCAACCGGGTCCGATAGGACAGAAACAGGCGCAGCGCGGTGAAGGCGAGATAGATCGCCAGGCTGACCGGCACCGGCTGTTGCATCAACGCGTCGCTCGGACGTGGAGAGACGAGGTAGAGAATGGTGATGAAAACGCCGATGCCGAACTGCACCCAACCGATCAGGCGCTCGCTGTCGGCCTCGAACTCCGCGACGACCTCCTGCACCCGGTCAGGGATCGCGCCGGCGGACCGGCGGCGGACGAAGGGGGAAACGAGTTTGGCGCGTTTGCTCATACTACGATCGAAGCAGCCCGCTCGTGAACTGTCTGCCGCCTTCCTATGTCGGGTTGTGCCCCAATCGGGCAGCGCCGCATTGTAACTGGGTGCACCGCCGATAGTGCGATCTTGCGCCCTAAAAGGAAAGTCGCCAGTGTGGCGTGCAGAGAGCACGGCACGAGCGCCAGGAGTATTTCATGAAAGCCCGGCCTCCGCGCGTCCTCATCTACAGTCACGACACTTATGGACTGGGGCATCTGCGCCGCTGCCGCGTCATCGCTCAGGCGCTGGTCGCCCATCGTCCGGATATCGCCATCCTGCTCGTCGCCGGTTCCCCGGTCGTCGGGTCGTTCAGCTTTCCGCCGCAGGTGGACTTCATCCGCGTGCCGGGGGTCGTCAAGCTCGGGGCGGACAATTACGCCCCCTCCAATCCGGGCCTGTCGATCGAGGATCTGACCGAGATTCGCAGCGCCGTCATCAAGAAGACGGCCGAGATTTTCGATCCCGACATCTTCCTGGTGGACAAGGAACCGCTGGGCATGCGCGGGGAGGTCGAGGCTTCGCTGCGTCATCTGAAGACCACCGGCGCGCGCCTCGTCCTCGGCTTGCGCGACATCATGGACGAGCCCTCGCGTCTCGTCGAGGAATGGAAGCGCAAGGACGCCTTCGCGGCGCTTGAGGAATTTTACGACGACATCTGGGTCTATGGTTTGCCGCAGATCTGCGATCCGCTGGAGGGCATCGGCGTGTCGGAACGGGTCCGCCAGAAGGCGGTGTTCACCGGCTATCTGCACAGGGCGGACGAGCCGTCGGGCGCGCTGCCCGACCGTATCCGGATCGGCGAGCGACCCTATGTCCTCGTCACCACCGGCGGCGGCGGCGATGGGACGATGCTGGTCGACTGGGTCCTGCGGGCCTACGAGAGCGACCCGGCGATCGGGGTTCGCGCCAAGATCGTTCTTGGTCCCTTCATGGAGCCGGGCTTCCAGGCGGATTTCCAGCGTCGGGCGGCGAAGCTCGACAGCGTCGACGTGATCACCTTCGCGGCCAGTATCGAGCCGCTGTTCGAGCGGGCCGAAGGCGTTGTCGCCATGGGCGGCTACAACACTTTTTGCGAGATCCTCTCCTTCGACAAACCGGCCGTCGTCGTGCCGCGCCGGCAGCCGCGACTCGAGCAATATATCCGCGCCTCCCAGGCCGAGGATCTGGGACTGTTGACGATGCTGCTCGACGATCGCCTCGACGACGCCTCGGCGATGGCGGACGCCATCCGGGCGTTGCCGGGACAGGCTGGGCCGAAATCCGCGGCGATTCCCGGTATTCTCGACGGCCTGAAGACCATTTGCGAGCGCGCGGACGAGTATATCGCCGCCGGTCGAACGAAGAAGACGGACGCCTACGAGTGGAAGCATGCGAGCATGCGTCCGATCTCCAAGGCCGGGATGGCATGAGGATCGCATTTTATGCGCCGATGAAATCGCCGCGCGATTCGCATCCATCCGGGGATCGCACCGTGGCGCGCGGCCTCGTCGAGGCGCTGCGGCTTGCCGGACACGACGTTGTGATCCCATTCGATTTTCGCAGCTACGATCGCGGCGACCCGGTGCGGCAGGCGCGCATCGAGCGGATCGGACGGCGAATCGGCGACAGGCTTGTGCGACGGCGTGAAGGCCCGCCGATCGACATCTGGTTCACCTACCATCTCTATCACAAGGCGCCGGATTGGCTGGGACCGCGCCTCGCCACGGATCTCGGCATTCCCTATGTGGTCGCCGAGGCGTCGGTGGCGGACAAGCGCAAGGGCGGGGTTTGGCGCCGGGGGTATGAAGCGAGCCTGGCGGCGCTCGCGCGGGCCGATCTCGTTGTCGGTCTCAATCCGGCCGACCGGGCTTGCGTCGCCCCCCGGATGCGGCCCGAGACGCGCTATCTGGACCTCGCCCCGTTCCTCGATACCCGGCCCTACGCGGCGGCCGCAGCGAACCGGACGACCGCGCGGGCGCGGCTTGCTGCGCGACACGACCTCGCTGACGACCGTCCCTGGCTGATGACTGTCGCGATGATGCGGGAGGACCAGAAGCTCGCCTCGTACCGATTGCTCGCCAAGGCCCTGCATTCTCTCGGCGACACGGCGGTTCAGCTCATTGTCGTCGGCGCGGGACCGGCCGAGGAAAAGGTGCGGCAGACCTTCGCGGGGTTCGGTTCCCGCGTCGCCTTTCACGGCGCGGCCGACCCTGCCGAGATGCCGGCTCTTTATGCCGCGGCCGACCTCTATGTCTGGCCGGCAATCAAGGAATCCTGGAGCATGGCCTTTCTCGAAGCGCAGGCTGCGGGCGTGCCCGTTGTCGCCGGCCGCAGCGGCGGCGTTCCAAGCGTCGTCGAGGACGGAGTGACCGGCGTGATCGCTCCGGAAGGCGATGCGCCGGCCTTTGCCGACGGCGTTCGGCGTCTGCTCGATCCAGCCGTGCGAGAGCGAATGGGCCGCGCCGCTCGGCAGCGCATGCTCGCGCGGCACGACCTCGCCGTGGCGTCGAAGGCGCTCGACGGCGCGCTGGGTGATACGCTCGCCCGCAGCCGGTCCGTGCCCCAACGAGAGATGATGTGATGCGGGTTCTCTTCCACGTGCAGCATCTTCTGGGCGTCGGGCATCTGCGGCGCGGTGAGCTTCTCGCCGATGCCATGGCCAAGCGCGGCATGGCGGTGACCGTCGCGCTCGGCGGCATGCCGGTACCCGAAATGCCCTTTGCTGGCGCCGATGTCGTGCAATTGCCTGCGACCAAGCTCAAGGGCGCCGATTTCAAGGTGTTCTACGACGCCGACGGCGAGCCGGTGACCGATGCCTGGCGCGCGGCGCGGCGGGACGCGCTGTTGCAGCTTTATGACGAAATCCAGCCCGATATCGTCCTCCTGGAGATGTATCCCTTCGGGCGCTGGCGTTTCGGTTTCGAACTCCTGCCGCTGCTCGAACGCGCCGCCCGCGACAAGCCGCGGGTCAAATGCGTCACCTCGGTCCGGGACATCCTGGTCGCGACCAAGCATCCCGAACGGGCAGCCAAGGGCGCGGCGATTGCGCGCGCACATCTGGACGCCGTGCTCGTCCATTCCGACCCGTCGCTCTTCGCCTTCGAGGAGACCTATCCGCATGCGGAGGAACTCGCCGATCTCATTGGCTACACCGGCTATGTGACCGAGCCGGCCGAGCGGGTTCGCGGAGCGCCGAACGGTGAGGTGATCGTCTCGGCCGGCGGCGGTGCGGCCGCCGGCAATTTGATGCGCGCGGCGATGGCGGCCCGTGCGTCGACGCCGCTTGCCGACCGGGTCTGGCGCTTCTTCACCGGGCCGCGCTTTCCCGCCGAGGCCTTCGAGGAGTTGTCCGCGATGGCGGACGAGCGAACCGTCGTCTCGCGCTTCGCGCCGAATTTCCAGGAACTGCTCGACGGCTGCGCCCTGTCGATTTCGCAGGCCGGCTACAACACGGTGATGAATCTCCTCAGGGCTGAGGCGCCCGCCGTGGTGGTCCCGTATGACGAGGGCGAGGAGACCGAGCAATGGCACCGCTCGGAACGCATGCGGGACATGGGGCTCTTATCAGTGGTCAAGACGTCCGAACTCTCCCCGCCGACGATGGCGGCGGCAATCGCCGAGACTCTGGAGCGACCGAGCGCCAAACGTCCGTCGATCGATCTCGATGGCGCGGCACATGCGGCACGAATGATCGAGGCACTTGGCAACGGCGATGATTGCAGCCGGATGGCCCGGTAGATGGACGCCATGCGATCGAGAAATCGCATGACTTCGCCTGCGGGATCGTGGTGCAATCGGTGCGATGGCCGCTCCGCCTCCCGCCGGGAAGCGTCGGGCGGCGCAGGGGAGGATGGGCGTGGCGAGCGAGACGGCGACTCTGGAACGGCCCGTGTCGGATAGTCCGGAGACCGGGCCGAGCGACGCCTTGGCGCTTCTGTCGATCCAATCCCTGTCGGTCGAGTTCCGCTCGATGGCCGGCATGGTCCGGGCCGTCAATGGCCTGTCGATGACGATTGGCGCCGGACAAACCGTTGCGCTGGTCGGTGAATCGGGCTCCGGCAAGACCGTGACCTCGCAGGCGATCCTCGGGCTGTTGCCGAAGGGCGCCCTGATCACCGGTGGCCGGATCCTGTTCCGCGACCCTCTGCAGGGCTTCATCGATCTTGCGGCGTTGTCGCCGAGGAGCTCTCGCTTCCGGGCGATCCGCGGCCAGTCCATCTCCATCGTCTTCCAGGAGCCGATGACCTCCTTCTCGCCGCTCCACACGCTCGGCGACCAGATCGGCGAAGTGCTGGAAGTGCACGGACGCGGCAGTGGCGCGGAGGCCCGAGAGCGCACGATCGAGACGCTGCGGCTGGTGCGGTTTCCCGAACCGGAGCGGGCGCTGAAATCCTATCCGTTCGAATTGTCGGGCGGCCTGCGCCAACGGGCGATGATCGCGATGGCGCTGATCTGCAAGCCGGCGCTGCTGATCGCCGACGAGCCCACAACCGCCCTCGACGTCACCTTGCAGGCGCAAATACTCAAGCTCCTGCGCGACATGCAGGCCGAACTCGGCATGGCCGTTCTGCTGATCACCCATGATCTCGGCGTGGTCGCCAATCTCGCCGAGGAAGTGGTCGTCATGCACCACGGCAAGGTCATGGAGTCCGGCCCGGCCGAGGCGATTTTCGCGCGCCCGCAGCACCCCTATCTGATTTCGCTGATGAAGGCGGTTCCCGATCTCGACCGGGAAGAAGCACCACGTCTCAAGCCGATCCGCGAGATCAAGGTCGATGCCGAAGCACTGTTCACGCGGGAGACGGCGGGCGTGCCAGGCGAACCGCTGCTCGAACTCAAGGGGCTCAGCAAGAGCTTTTCGCGGCGTGGTGACAAACGTCTCTTTTCCCGGGCGCCAACGCCGGGTGTGCATGCGCTCAAGGATGTGTCCTTGATCGTTCGCCGGGGCGAGTGTCTTGGCCTTGTCGGCGAATCCGGTTCCGGCAAGACGACGCTGGCGCGCGCCATCATGCGCGCCGTCACGGTGGATTCCGGTTCCATGGTGTTCAACGCTGAGACGGGGCCCGTCGACCTCGTCAATGCCGACCGCGCCGAACTCTTCGCGGTTCGCAACTGCCTGCAATATGTCTTCCAGGACCCGTTCTCCTCGCTTGATCCGCGCATGACCGTCGGCGCGATCCTGGCCGAACCGTTCGAGATCCACCGCAAGAGCGGCGGATCGGAGAAGCAAGGTCGGATCGAGCGCCTGCTGGCTGCGGTGGGGCTGGAAGCGCAATACGCCAATCGCTATCCCCACAGCTTTTCGGGCGGGCAGCGCCAGCGGATCGGCATCGCCCGCGCCCTGGCGCTGCAACCGGAATTGCTCATCTGCGACGAGCCGGTGGCCGCCCTCGACGTCTCGGTTCAGGCGCAGATCCTCAACCTGTTGAAGGATCTGCAGCGCCTTTGCGGGCTCACCTACCTGTTCATCTCCCACAATCTGGCGGTCGTGAATTACGTCGCCGATCGTATCGCGGTGATGTGCGACGGCGAGATCGTTGAGCTCGCGCCGCGCCGGGAGTTGTTTCACGCACCGCTGCATCCCTATACGCAGATGCTCATGCAAGCGGTGCCGCATGCGGATCCCTCGCGGCCGCTCGACTTCGCGCATATACCCTCGGCCGGCGAGATCGGCCGTCGCGAATGGCCGGAGCCGTTCACCGTAGTCGAGGGGATCGATCGGCCATTGCTGGAGGCCCGGCCGGATCATTTCGTGCGGGCGGCCAATCTCGATTTCCTGGCATCCATGTCCGTCGCCCCGCCAAAGGTCGGCTGAGATGGCGGTGCATGACAGCCTCGACGAAAGCATCTTCCGCTACGTCTGGCGACATACGCGTCGTCAGCAGATATGGCTGTTCCTCGTACTCGTCGTTTCGTTGCCGTTCTATTATCTGACGCTCGATCTGCCGAAGCGCATCGTCAACGGTCCGATCCAGGGCGAATGGCAGCCGGGTAAAACGGAAACGGTCTTCGAGGTGATCCTGCCGATCCCCGATTTTCTCGGCGGCGGGACGCTTGCGCTATTCGACGGCATCGAATTGGATCGGTTCGGCGTTCTCCTCAGCCTCAGCCTGACCTTCCTGTTCTTCGTCGTCGTGAATGGGCTCTTCAAATTCTACCTGTCGAACTACAAGGGCCAGCTCGGCGAGCGGCTGCTTCGCCGCCTGCGCTATCAGCTGGTCGACCGGGTGCTGCGCTTCCCGACCGGCCGCTTCAAGCAGATCCGCGGGCCCGAGATCGCGTCGATGATCAAGGACGAGACCGAACCCGTCGGCGGCTTCGGCGGCAGCGCGTTCGCCGACCCGTCGCTGCTGCTCAGCCAGGCGTTGACGGCCCTCGTATTCATTTTCCTGCAGAATGTCTGGCTCGGCTCCATTGCCGGCGCCATCGTGCTCATCCAGCTTATCCTGATCCCCCAGATGCGCCGGCGCCTCGTCGTCCTTGCCCGCGCTCGCCAGCTCACCGCCCGGCTTTTGTCCGGCCGGATCGGCGAGATCGTCGAGAGCATCCCGTCGATCCGCACCAACGACACCTCGAACTGGGAGCGAGCCGAACTCGGCAGCCGCCTCGGCAAAATCCTCTGGATTCGCTACGATTTCTTTCGGTGGAAATTCCTCACCAACTTCGTCAACAACCTGCTTGCCCAGACCACGCCATTCATCTTCTACCTGATCGGCGGTTATTTCGTCATCGTCGGTCGGCTCGACATCGGCCAGCTCGTCGCGGTGATCGCGGCCTATAAGGATTTGCCCGGACCGCTCAAGGAGCTGATCACCTGGGATCAGTTTCGCGTCGACGTGCAGTCAAAATACGCGCAAATCCGGGAGCAGTTCGCCCTGGGCAACCTGCTCTCGCCGACGATCCATGCGGTGTCTTATGAGGAGCCGCCGCGCATCGACGGCGATATTTCCATCGTCGGCCTGAGGATCGCCGACGAGGCGGGCAACGATCTGCTGGAGCCCGCAAGCCTGCGGATTACTGCCGGCGAGGCGCTGGCCGTCGTCGGGCCCGTCGGAGGCGGCGGCGAATACCTCGCCGAGGCGCTCGTCCGGCTGGTGGATGTCGCCGGAGGGCGCATCAGCATCGACGGCCAGGCACTCGATGGCCTGCCGGAATCCTTTGTGGGGCGCCGCATCGCCTATACCGAGGCCGGCCTCTATTTTCCCAGAATGTCGATCCGCGAGGCGCTGGTCTATGGTCTGCGCCACGCCCCGCTGATCCGCGAGAAGCGCCGTGGACGCGATGAGGCGGTCCGGCTCGAGGAGGCGCGAAAGTCCGGCAATATCGACCTCGATATCCGGGATGACTGGATCGACTACAAGGCGGCGGGTGTCGATGGCCCGGAGGCCTTGACGCCGCGTCTTGCCGAGGTGCTGGAGATTGCCGGGCTGCGGCTCGACATCTCGCGGCTTGGACTGCGCAACCGCCTGCCGTCCGACCTGCCCGACGAGGTGGCCGAACGTATTCTCGAGGCGCGTCAGCGTTTTCGTGCCCGGCTCGAAGAGGGCGGCGAAGAGGATTATTTCGAATCCTTCGACGCCGACCGCTATTCGGACTACGCGACACTGTTTGAAAATCTGGTCTTCGGCATTGCGTTGGCGGAGGCCACCGAGGGAGAGCCGCTCGCCGCGCGGCCGCAGATGCGGGCGGTCCTGAAGCAGACCGGGCTCGACCGGATTTTGTTCGACATGGGACAGCAGATCGCCGAAACCCTCATCGAAATCTTCGGCGATCTGTCTCCCGACAACCCGCTGATGGACAATGTCGACCTGATGTCGCCCGACGACGTCGATTTCTTTCGCGCCGCCCTGCGCCGTGCCTCAGGGGAGCGGGACGTCTCGGACGAGGATCGATGCGCGTTCCAGGAACTGGCCTTCGGCTATGTCGAGCCACGCCACCGACTGGGGCTCCTCGACGAAGATAGCAAGGCGATGATCCTTGAAGGTCGCGAACGGTTCCGCCAAGGCCTCGAGCCTGACATGGCCCAGGCCGTCTCCATTCATTCGCCCGACGCGGTCAATCGCGCCGCGAGTTTTCAGGACAACGTGCTGTTTGGCCGCGTCGTCGATCGCTATGCGGAAGCTTCGGCGCGCATCAACGAAGTACTGATGGAGACCATGCGCGAGACGGGCCTATCCCAGGTCGTCTTCGAGATCGGGCTTGATTTCGACATCGGCAGCGGCGCCAAGCGCCTGTCCTCCGGCCAGCGGCAGAAGCTGGCCCTGGCCAGGGCGCTGCTCAAGCGCGCCGATCTGTTCGTTCTCAACCGTCCGATTTCCGCTCTTGACGGCGACAGCCAGCGGGCGACAATTGAGCGCGTCCTTGCATCGCGCGAGGCCCTCGGTGCTGAACGGCAGACAGTGTTGTGGGTTCTGAGCAATGCCGAACATGCGGAATTGTTCGATCGGACGATCGAATTTCGGGACGGCCGGATGACGACCTCGCGTCGCAAGGTCGATCGCGCGGTCGACGAGCCGGCCTGAGGGATACGGGTATGGCCATGATTCAGACGACCGCGGGCAGAGGGACGACGTGACGCTTCTTAAATCCGAAATGGACCTTCTGCGGTCGGTCCCGATCTTCGCCGGCATCGAGCCGAGCCGGTTGAAGCTGATCGCCTTCACCGCTGATTCGATCGCCTATCGCGCCGGACAGGCGTTGGTCCGGCAGGGACAACCGGGCGACGCGGCCTATGTGCTGGTCGAGGGTAAGGCGGAGGTCTCGGTCGAGACGGAATCCGGTGACTACGTCGTCGCCACGCTCGGACCCGGCGATGTCGTGGGTGAGATATCGATCCTTTGCGATACTCCGCGAACGGCGACGGTGACTGCCAGCACGGATGTGTCGGCGCTGAGGGTGCGCAAGGATTCGTTCTTGCAGCTCCTGCGCCAGTTCCCCGAGATCGCTGCGGAAGTGATGCGCAGCCTGGCCGAACGCCTGACCCACACCAATGAGGAACTCGTCCGGGCGCGCAATCTGGCCGCGTCACGGGATGGCGAGGCTTGACCCGCTTCCAGCTGAAGATCTGGGGCGCGCGCGGCAGCATTCCCGCGCCGGCCGCCGCCAACACCCGCTTCGGCAGCGATACGAGTTGTATCGAGGTGCGCTGCGGCGACCGTGTCTTGGTGCTGGACGCAGGCACAGGGATCGTCGGCTGCGGCCGCGAGCTCTGCTATGAGGGCGTTCGGAACCTCGACATCCTTTTCACCCACTGCCACTTCGACCATATCATGGGCCTGCCGTTCATGTTTCCGCTCTATACGGAGGAGGCCGTGGTGCGGCTTCACGCCGGGCATTTCCTGGACGAAACCAGCTGCCGCAGCATGGTCGAGCGTTTCATGTGCCCGCCCTATTTCCCGGTGACGCCGAAGCAGTTCACGGCGCGCATCGATTACCGCGATTTTCGTCCGCCGGACGTTCTCACGCTTGCCGACGACATCCGCGTCCGAACGGTTCGACTGAATCATCCGAACGGCGCAGTGGGATATCGGATCGAGTATGCGGGGCGTTCGTTCTGCTACATCACCGATACCGAGCACGAGCCAGGCAAACCTGACGCCGCGATCCGCGATTTCATCGCCGGTTCGGATCTGATGATCTACGATTGCATGTATACCGACGAGGAATTTCCCACCTTCCAGGGCTTCGGTCACTCGACCTGGCAGGAGGGTGTGCGGCTTTGCCGCGCCGCCGGCGTGGAAAATCTCATTATCTTCCATCATGATATCTCGCGAACCGACGCATGGCTGGAAGCTCTGGCGACGACAGCGCAGAATGCCTTTCCCGGAGCGATCGTGGCACGCACGGGCCTGACCCTCGAGATCGGCGAAGGCGTGCGAATCCTGGAAGGCGGCTGAGATGGGGCTGGCAAAGCAAGTCGACGACTGGCTTATCCGCGAGGCACTCGGCAATCCAAATCTGGAGGAACTCTTCCATCAGCTTTGCCTGAGGCTGAGCGGCATCGGCATCCCGATCGCTCGCGCCCGGCTGAACTGGCCGACCCTGCATCCGTTGTTTCGAGCCGAAATGATCAAGTGGCAGCGGGACCACGACACGGTCCTGGAGCATTTCCATCATCAGGACGCTAACACCGAAGCCTGGCAGAGAAGCCCTTTGCGCTACATGCTGGAAGCGGACCTTCCCGTCCTGCGGCGGCGTTTGACCGGGCCGGGCAAGCTTCTCGACTTCCCGCTATTCGAGGAACTCGCGGCCGAGGGCTACACCGACTACATCGCCCTTTCGACCGAATTTTCGCAACACAGCACGTTCATGGATATGGCGACGGCCGGAATCTTCGTGATCTGGGCGAGCGACCGCTCTTCCGGGTTTACCGACGAGGACCTCGGCGTTCTGCAGGCGATCCAGCAGACTTTCGCCCTTGTGTCCAAGACGATCATCCAGTCGCGTATCACCACCAACATCGTCGAGACCTATCTAGGACGGCAGGCCGGCCATAGCGTACTCAACGGCAATATCCGCCTCGGCGACGGGGCGACCACGAGGGCGCTGGTCTGGTATTCCGATCTGCGCGACTCGACCCGATTGACCGGTCGGCTGGAGAGCGCCGCATTCTTGCGGCTTCTCAACGACTATTTCGAATGCGCCGCGCGTCCGGCGATCCGGGCCGGCGGCGAGGTGCTCGCCTTTATCGGCGACGCCGTGCTGGTGATCTTTCCACTGGACGACGCGACGGACGCCGCGGCCCTCAGCGCCAAGGTGTTGGAGGCTGTCGGCGAATCCTTCCTGATGCGCGAGGAGGCCAACGCGGCCCGGCGCGAACGCGGCCTCGATACGATGGATTTCGGCATCGGCCTCAATATCGGCAACGTCGTCTTCGGCAATATCGGCGTGCCCGAGCGCTTGGCCTTCACGGTGATCGGACCGACGGTCACCGAGGTCGAGCGCATCGAGAAACTGACCAAGACGATGGATCTCAGCGTGCTCGCCAGCGCCGAGGTCGCCGCGCTTTTGCCCGAACGCTGGGATACGGTCGGCGTCCATGCCCTCAGCGGTGTGGAGCGGCGGATGGAACTGTTCACGCCGCGTCTGGCCGAGGCCGTACCGCTCCGCGCCGCCGGCGCGGGTGAATAATCGATGCGCTAGTGATGCGGGTCGACCGCGTCGCGCAAGCCGTCGCCGACGAAACTGAAGGCGAGCACGGTCAGGACCACCGGCAGCATCGGCAACAGCAACCACGGATAGAGCGCCACTGCCTCGATGTTCTGCGCCTCCGACAGCAAGACGCCCCAACTGGTGATCGGTGGCCTCAGACCCAGCCCGAGGAAGCTTAAGGCCGTCTCGGCCAGGATCATCGTCGGGATCGACAGCGACGCCGAGGCAATCAGATGGCTCATGAAATTCGGCAGCAAATGCCGGAAGATGATCCGCCGCGGACTGGCGCCCAGCATCTCGGCTGCGACGACGAAGTCTTCTTCGCGCAGCGCGAAGAGTTTCGAGCGCACAGCGCGCGCCAGCCCCGGCCAGTCGAGCAGTGCCAGGATCAGGGTGATGCCGAAATAGATCAGTAGCGGGCTCCAGGTGACCGGGAGCGCGGCGGAAAGGGCGAGCCAGAGCGGTAGTTCCGGGATCGACCGCAGGATTTCCGTCGTCCGCTGCACGACGGAATCGACCCACCCGCCGAAATAACCGGCGAGCCCGCCGATAGTAATTCCCAGAAGAAAGCTGAGAGTCACGCCGACGAGGCCGACGGTCAGCGATATGCGCGCTCCGTAGGAGATGCGTGAAAACATGTCGCGGCCGAGCCGGTCGGTGCCCAGCAGGAAGAATGTGCCCCCCTCGGGCGGGCAGACGAAATGGAACCGGGCTTCGACAATGCCCCACAATTCATAAGGGTCGCCCTGGCAGAAGAACCGCAGCGGCAGCGGCCGGGAGGTGTTTTCGCTGTATTCGCGCTTCAATGTCTCCAGGTTCAATTCGTAATCGAGCGGATAGACGAATGGGCCGACGAACCGGCCGTCGTGGACGAGATGCAGCGGTTGCGGCGGAGCGAAGATAAAGTCTGTGTTGCGGGTCTGGAGTTCGTAGGGTGCGATCATCTCGACGATGACGATCGCGGCATAGCTGAACAGAAGGAAGGCGAGCGAGACGACCGCCACACGGTGACGCAGGAATCGCCACCAGATCAGCTTCGTCTGGGAGGCCTCCATGTAGGCTCGAGACACCGTCGAACCCGCGGCGATGGTCGCCTCCGGATCGAACGGTTCGCGCGAGACGAAGTGGGGCGTGGGGCTCATCGCGCCGTACTCCGGCCGAGGCGAATACGCGGATCGAGTATCGCCAGCAGGATGTCGGAGACGAACATGCCGACTACCGTCAAAAGCGCCAGGAACATCAGGAAAGAGCCGGCCAGATACATGTCCTGACTGCGCAACGAAGAGAGCAGCATCGGCCCGGTGGTCGGTAGCGACATCACCGCCGAAATGATCACCGAGCCCGAGACGATTTGCGGTAGCAGGCTGCCGAGATCGGCGATGAACGGATTGAGCGCCATGCGCAGCGGGTATTTGAGCAGAAGCCGGCGCTCCGGCAGCCCCTTGGCGCGGGCAGTGACGACATATTGCCGGTTGAGCTCGTCGAGGAGATTGGCCCGTAGCCGCCGGATCATGCCGGCCGTACCCGCCGTGCCGATCACCAGCACCGGCACCCACAGATGCGACAGGACCGACCCGACCTTGGCGAGCGACCACGGCGCGTCGATGTATTCCGGCGCCATCAATCCGCCGATCGAGGTGCCGAACCAGACATTGGCGAGGTAGAGCAGGATCAGCGCCAGCAGGAAGTTCGGCGTCGCCAGGCCGAGGAAGCCAAGGACGCTGAGCCCGTTGTCGCCCCAGCTATATTGGTGAGTGGCCGAATAGATGCCGATCGGAAACGAGACGAGATAGACGAAGACGACCGTCGCCACATTGAGCAGGATCGTCATCGGTATCCGATCGCCGACGACGTCCGCGACCGGCTGATTGTATTCGAAGGAATAGCCGAGATCGCCTTGGAGGAGGCCACTGACCCAGACAAGATATTGCGCCCAGAGGGGCTTGTCCAAGCCGTATTGCTCGCGCAGGAAGGCAATCTTGTCGGCGGAGACGTTCTCGCCCTGTGCCTGGATCTCGGCGATGTAGCTGGTCAGATAGTCGCCGGGCGGCAGCTGGATGATGATGAAGACGAGAACGCTGATCGCTAGCAGCGTCCAGGCCATGGTCACGATACGGCGGGCGACGTAGCGGATCACGAGGGCGAGCCTGTAGCCACATTCGAGGGGCAATCGAACCAGAATCCGTCGGGATGATAGATGCCGAAATAGGCGCCGGGATTATAGTTGTAGACGCCACGCTCCGGCACGTTCCGTAGCGTGTCCGAAACCACCACGATCTGATCGACGCCCGAGACGATGCCGATCGTATAGACCTCATCGGCCGAGATCCGCAGCATCTTGTTCCAGATCGCGCTGCGCTCCGCCGTGTCGGTCGTCCGCATCCATTGCTGGCGGAGTTGGATGAGCTCGCGGATGCCGGCAAGGTCCGGGCCGTCGCCGGGCGCCTCGCCGCCCGTGCCGCCGGTTTCCACCCACATGCCGAAGCCCGGCCATTGCATTTGTTCGGCTGTGGAGGGCGCCAGTTCCGCCGGGTCCGTGGCCGGGGTCGGCAGCCCATTGTCGAGCCCCGTCCAGACCGACATCAGGGTCGAGCCGGCCTTGATGCGGTTGCGGAAGATTTCGCGCTGGGATTCGCGGATCAGAAGATCGACGCCGACCTTGCGCCAATCGTCGCGCACGAGCTGCAGGACGTCGGACTGTTCGCTGCTTTCTCCCGCCGTCTCGACGACGATGCGGATCTCGCGCCCATCCGGCAGATGCCGCAGCCCGCCACGGGTGGCGCGCTTGAGGCCGAGGCTGTCCAGAAGCAAATTCGCCTTGTCTGGATCGTAGGCGGCCCAGCGGGTCGGCAGATCCGGGGTGAACAGCGGGGAACCCGGAAGGACCGTATTGGCTCCCGGCTCGGCCAGTCCGTAGAAGATCGCCTTGTCGATGTCGGCCCGATTGATGGCGAGCGAGAGGGCTCGGCGGAAGTCGGCGTCGCGGATCATCTGGCGCCAGACCGGGTCGGTGACGTTGAGGTTGGGATAGAGCGCGACATGCGAGCCGCGGCCTGATT
>DRFF01000141.1 GCA_011050685.1 Aurantimonas coralicida | reverse complement strand
TTGCCGAGCTGGGCCGGGGAGGGCGAGACGCGGATGCCGGCGTCTTCCATCGCCGCGATCTTGTCCTCGGCGCCGCCCTTGCCGCCGGAGACCACCGCCCCGGCATGGCCCATGGTGCGGCCCTTCGGCGCCGTGCGCCCGGCAATGAAGCCGACCGTCGGCTTCGAGCGGCCCTTCTTCGCCTCGTCCTTGAGGAACTGCGCCGCCTCTTCCTCGGCCGCGCCGCCGATCTCGCCGATCATGATGATCGACTGGGTTGCGTCGTCCGCCAGGAACAGCTCCAGCATGTCGATGAACTCGGTGCCCTTCACCGGATCGCCGCCGATGCCGACCGCCGTCGTCTGGCCGAGCCCCTCGCGGGTGGTCTGGAACACCGCCTCATAGGTCAACGTGCCGGAGCGCGAGACAATCCCGACATTGCCCTTCTTGAAGATGTTGCCCGGCATGATGCCGATCTTGCATTCGTCCGGGGTCAGGACGCCCGGGCAGTTCGGCCCGAGCAGCCGCGATTTGGATGTGTCGAGCCTGGCCTTCACGCGCACCATGTCCATCACCGGGATGCCTTCGGTGATGCAGACGATCAGGCCGATCTCGGCGGCGATCGCCTCCTCGATCGCGGCCGCCGCGCCCGCCGGCGGCACGTAGATCACGCTGGCGTCGGCGCCGGTCTTGGCTTTCGCTTCGGCGACCGAGGCGAAGATCGGCAGCTCGACGGCGCGGCCGTCGGCGCTGCCCTGCCAGGTCTCGCCGCCCTTCTTGGGATGCGTGCCGGCGACCATCTGTGTGCCGTGATAGGCCAGCGCCTGCTCGGTGTGGAACGATCCGGTCTTGCCGGTCAGACCCTGCACGATGATCTTGGTGTTCTTGTCGACGAGGATGGACATGGTTGGGGTATGACTCCTGGCAGGTCGATCGGCTTCAAAGGAATGGATTGACCACTTTGACGGTCCCGTAGGTCTGTCCGTAGTTGAGGTCTTCGGAATAAAGGAAGTCGACGCCCAACCGTTCGGCGGTGGCGATGATCCCGCCATCCCAGTAGGACACCTGGTATTTCATCGTGTTCTCGATACCGGCGAAGACGACGGATCGGTCGAGATCCTGACAGGGCTTGCGCGCGATCACGGTGACCCATTCGGCCGCTTTCGCAGGCGTCAACGGCTTATCGGATTTCCGCACCGCGTTGACGTAGAACTCCTGCAGCACCTGCGCCGAGGTCGAATAATTCACCGTCTCGGCCAATTCGAGCGCACGCCGATATTTTTTCGGCTCGCTGAACCGACCGAGCGCGGCGTAGATCAGGACGTTGGTATCGAGGAAACACTCAGCGATCATGGAGCGCTTCCCGGTTCCATTTCTGGGAGCCCATGTCGCCATCGGCTTCCCGGATCAGTTTCACCAGCGCCTCCCGCGCCTCGTCGGCTTCCGCTTCCTTGCGCGCGAGCTGGCAGAGATAGTCCCGGACCAGCGCGTTGACGCTGGTTCGTCGTTCCGCGGCGATGATTTTCACCGCCGTCAGCACATCGTCGTCGACCGTCAGGGTAATGTTGCGGGTCATGACCAGTCTCTTGCCTCAGGGTCACACATATTATGTGTAGCTGTGCGGCGCTCCGCAACGACGCCTTTCGTGGCTGCTCTAACGATTTTCCGCACGGCCTCGAAATGCTCAGCGATCACGTCGCAGGGCATGATGCCGCCGAGGATGTTGACGAGGCTTCCCTTCACACCCTTCACCTCAGGGCCGTGGTGGCGGCGTTGGCGGAAGTCGTACAGCGGCGCTGACGACGCCGAGAGTTACAGAGAGTGGCGCGCCAAGCATCATGAATGTGCCTGCATATGTTCTTGCGATATCGCCTGTGGTCATCAACAGGCCGATCGCACATGCCACCGAGACTGCTATTCCGATCCAAAGAGCCAGCCAGATGCGCCCGTGCTTCGGCCTGACCAGCCAAGGCGCCAGTGCCGGCGGGATGCCGAATAAGACGCCAGAACCGGCGATATATGGCCAAAACTCCCACACGTCTCATCAGCCCACGGCCTTGACGATCTTCTGGGCGGCGTCGTCGAGATCGTCGGCGGCGGTGATGGCGAGGCCCGACTGGTTGAGGATCGCCTTGCCCTTGTCGACATTGGTGCCTTCCAGCCGCACCACCAGCGGCACCTTGAGGCCGACTTCCTTGACCGCCGCGACGACGCCCTCGGCGATCACGTCGCAGCGCATGATGCCGCCGAAGATGTTGACCAATATGCCTTTGACGTTCGGGTCCGAGGTGATGATCTTGAACGCCTCGGTGACCTTCTCCTTGGTCGCGCCGCCGCCGACGTCGAGGAAGTTCGCCGGCTCCTTGCCGTACAGCTTGATGATGTCCATCGTCGCCATGGCAAGGCCGGCGCCGTTGACCATGCAGCCGATGTCGCCGTCGAGCGCCACATAGGCCAGATCGTGCTTCGAGGCCTCGATCTCCTTGGCGTCCTCTTCCGATTCGTCGCGCAGCGCCTTGATGTCGTCATGGCGATAGAGCGCGTTGCCGTCGAACGACACCTTGGCGTCGAGCACCCTGAGATGCCCGTCCGCGAGCACGATCAGCGGGTTGATCTCGAGAAGGCTCATGTCCGTCTCGATGTAGGCCTTGTAGAGGATCGGGAAGAGGCTCATGCCGTCGGCGCGGGCCGGCCCGTCGAGCTTCAGCGCGTCGCAGAGCCTGGTGGCGTCGGCTTCGGTGACGCCGGCCAGCGGGTCGATCGCGACAGTGTGGATCTTCTCCGGCGTTGCCTCGGCCACCGCCTCGATGTCCATGCCGCCCTCGGTCGAGACGACGAAGGCGACGCGGCCGACCGTGCGGTCGACGAGCAGCGACAGATAGAGCTCGCGATCGATATCGGCGCCGTCCTCGATATAGAGCCGGTTGACCTGCTTGCCGGCCGGGCCGGTCTGCTTGGTGACCAGCGTGTTGCCGAGCATCTCTTTGACGTCGGCGACGACGGCCTCGACGGATTTCGCCAGCCGGACGCCGCCCTTGGCGCCCTCACCGAGTTCGGTGAACTTGCCCTTGCCGCGGCCGCCGGCGTGGATCTGGCTCTTGACCACATAGACCGGCCCCGGCAACTGCCGCGCCGCCGCCTCGGCCTGCGAGGCCTCGGTGATCGCCACGCCCGCCGCCACCGGCGCCCCAAAACCCTTGAGAACCTGCTTGGCCTGATATTCGTGGATGTTCATCGGTCGTCCTCGGCGCGGAGGGGAAAAGGAACGGGCCGCTCAATGGCGGCCCGGCAAAATCACTTCAGCTTCGGCGCGATTTCCGCGCAGGCTTCCATCAGGCCCTTCACCGCCGCGACCGACTTTTCGAATTGCGCCTTTTCGTCGCTGGTGAGGTCGATCTCGATCACCCGCTCAATACCGTCGGCGCCGATCACGCAGGGCACGCCCACATACATGTCCTTGAGGCCGTATTCGCCCTTCAGGTTCGCCGCACAGGGCAGCACCCGCTTCTTGTCCTTGAGGTAGGATTCGGCCATCTGGATCGCCGAGGCGGCCGGCGCGTAATAGGCCGAGCCGGTCTTCAACAGGCCGACGATCTCCGCGCCGCCGTCACGAGTGCGCTGGACGATCTCCTCCAGCCGCTCCTTCGAGCACCAGCCCATCTTGACCAGATCGGTGAGCGGAATGCCGGCGACCGTCGAATAGCGGGTGAGCGGCACCATCGTGTCGCCGTGGCCGCCGAGCACGAAGGCGGTGACGTCCTCGACCGAGACCTTGAATTCCTCGGCGAGGAAGGTGCGGAAGCGCGCCGAGTCGAGCACGCCGGCCATGCCGACGACCTTGGCCTTGGGCAGGCCGGAGAATTTCTGCAACGCCCAGACCATCGCGTCGAGCGGGTTGGTGATGCAGATGACGAAGGCATTGGGCGCGTATTTGGCGATGCCGGCGCCGACCTGCTCCATGACCTTCAGATTGATCCCGAGCAGATCGTCGCGGCTCATGCCCGGCTTGCGCGGCACACCGGCGGTGACGATGCACACATCAGCGCCCTCTATGGCGGCATAGTCGTTGGCGCCGGAAAGGCGGGCGTCGAAGCCCTCGACCGGACCGGACTGGGAGATGTCGAGGGCCTTGCCCTGCGGCGTGCCCTCGGCGATGTCGAACATGACGACGTCGCCGAGGTCCTTCAGGCTCGCCAGATGTGCGAGCGTGCCGCCGATCATGCCGGAACCGATAAGTGCGATCTTCGAACGGGCCAAGGCCGCTTTCCTCCTGCTACCGGCCGGCTTCGGCGTCAGACCGGGAGCGGACCGCTGGTTGTGCGCGGACCGGGCCAAGGGAGCCTTCGCTCCGGTCGCCGAAATCCATCGTCGCGGGGAGCCGCAACAGCACATTCGGCTGAGCGCGATGCCAAAAGCCCCTGGACGGTGCCCCCGTTGCGGCGACGCAATAGACCGGGCCGCCCGCGGATGCAACCATGGCAATTGGACCCTAGCGAATTCAATCGGTTATAATATCCAGGTATTACGTAAGAGTAAGAAGATTGGACGTTCCCGATCCTATGGGCGGTCGCGTATTAGCTCCTTGTTAGCCCTCTTCGACCGTCGCCGGTCACTGCGAGGATCAAAACCGGTCCGCCGAACGTAATTGCAGTGGATCAACGATTGGCATCGCGCCGTCCGATCCGGGATCGTACCGGCTCCTGACCGGCTCGACCGCCAGACGAGGATGCCGACCCGAATGTACCTGCCTGTGAATCTGATCATCGATCTGGCGAACGATGTCGGCCTGCTGGCCCTCCTCGCCATAAGCTACGGAGCCCTTCGCCGCGCCCGCTGGCCCGGCGGCCCGCAAGCGGTGACCCTGGGGCTTGTCTTCGGGGCCGCGGCAATCGCCACGATGCTGCAGGCGTCCATTCCCCTGCCGGGGATCATGGTCGATGCGAGAATTATCGTGGTCGCGCTGGCCGCCGCCTTCGGTGGGCCGTTGACCGCGACGATCGCCGCCGCCGCCGCAGGTCTTTACCGCATCGCCATCGGCGGCGCGGGAACGGGCATGGGTCTCGCCGTTCTCGGCTTCGCGGTCGTCGCCGGTCTGCTCTGGCGGCACACTTGGCGCCGGCGTGGCCATGCCAGCCTCGCGAGCCTGTTCTCCCTCGGCTTGACGATCTCCTGCCAGGCCCTGCTCCTGCCATTGCTGCCGATCCAGGCCTCCGCGACCTCCATCGGCCTTTCGGTCGCCGCGCTCATGGCCTCCTGTATCCTCGCCACCCTTTTTCTCGGCGCGCTGATGCGCCGTGAGGATAGCTTGATCGCGCGGGAAGAATCCCTGCTCATGGATGCCTTCACCGATCCGTTGACCGGGCTTGCCAACCGACGGGCGTTCGACCAGCGGCTCGAGGAATGGACGACGGTGCAGCCGCTTCGGCCGTTTGCGCTGCTGATGATCGACGTCGATCACTTCAAGACGATCAACGACCGATTCGGCCATGATTGCGGCGATCGCGCGCTTGCCGCCGTCGGCGATGTGCTGAGGCGCCTCGAAAGCGAAAAGGATATGGTGGCGCGATACGGTGGCGAGGAATTCGCGGTTCTGCTTTGGAATTGCGATCTGCCGGCCGCGATGCGCCGCGCGGAGCATCTACGGCGTCTCATCGCCGCGAAGCACTTCGGGGAGATCGACGACGCCGCCCCCCTGACGGTCAGCATCGGTGTCAGCCAGACCGACCGCTGCGGCAGTCCCGGGTCGGTCAGGCGTGACGCCGATGCCGCCCTCTATCGGGCGAAGGCCGCCGGACGAAATTGCGTCGTAGCCGCCCGAAAACCGCGGGCTGCCCGGTCGCGCGATGGAGCCGTCACCCGTCCATCGGAACCGGTCGCGGCCTGGGCCGAGATGTCCCAGCGACCGGCAGGCGAGTTCCGTCAGACTGCGCTTTAACCGGAGGCGCCGGACGTCCGGGCCAGATAGTCGTCCGAGCGCATTTCGACGAGACGCGAGACGGCGCGGTCGAACTCGAAAGCCTCGGCGCCGGAGCGACCGCGATAGAGCCGCTCCGCCGATGCCTCGGCCGACATTACCAGCCGGCGACCGGAATCATACAGCGCGTCGACGAGGGTGATGAAGCGTTTGGCTTCATTGCGCTCAGCCAGGTCCATCACCGGAACCCGGTCGAGCATCACCGTGTGGAAGCGCCGTGCGATCGCCAGATAATCCTGCGCGCCGAGCGGGCGCTTCAACAGATCGTCGTAGGAAAAACGCGCCGCCCCGTTGCCGGCGCGTGGCACCTTGACCGTGCGCCCCTTCACCGACAGCGACGCGACGCCCTCCTTGGCGCCGTCGAGAAGCGTCCGCCAGATCGCGTCCATACGGGTCTCGGCGGTCGAATCGAGCGGCGAGAGATAAACGTCGTCACGGCCGATTGTGGCAAGCCGGTAGTCTTCCGCGCCGTCGAGCGCGACGATGTCGGTGTGGGCTTTGAGAATGTCGATGAACGGCAGGAACAGCGGCCGGTTGAGACCATCGCGATAGAGATCGTCGGGCGCGACATTCGACGTCGCGACAAGCACCACGCCTTGCTCGAACAACGCCTTGAACAGCCGCGACAGGATCATCGCGTCGGCAATATCGGTCACCGCGAATTCATCGAAGCACAAAAGGCGGGCATCCTTGGCGATCTGGCCGGCGACCGGGCCGATCGGGTCGTCGCCGCTGGCCGTGCCCGCCTTCACCGCCTTGCGATGGGCGCCGATGCGCTCGTGGACGTCGCCCATGAAGGCGTGGAAATGCACGCGCCGTTTCGCCGACACCGAACTCTGGCGAAAGAACATATCCATGAGCATGGTCTTGCCGCGGCCGACATCGCCGTGGATATAGACGCCGCGGATCGGGTCGGCTTCGCGCTTCTTGCCGAACAGCCAGCCGAGGGCGCTCTTTTTCGAGGCGACGGTGGCGGCCGAGAGTGTCTGATCGATGTGGTCGAGCCGGTCGGCAAGCGCTCTTTGGCCGGGGTCCGCCTCGATCTCCTTGATGGCGATCAAATGCTCCAGCGCCGAGCGGACAGGTCCTTGCGCCTTCCTGTCGTCGCGCATGGCGGTACTCGGCATCGTTCCTCGAAGGGTGGTTGGGAAAGCTGGCGACAGGCCGGGTCCACCGCATCCCGCGCCAAGATCACGACGAAGGCTCGCGGACGCGCCGTCGAGGCCGGCATTTTCAAAGCGTGGCCGGACAGCGCGGCGAGCGATGCTGTCCGACGCCGGTTCCTACCGGTAAAGGCTGATCTGCTGCCCGCTCTTGGTGCGGCCCTCGTAGCGCGATCCGCCGGAGGAGTTGAGATTGGCGACGTTGGAGCCGCCGGAATCCTTCAGCACCACCTGGTTGCCGGAGACGTCCCAGGCACTGACGTCGGCGACCGCGCCGGGGCAGCCGCGCGAGGCGGCCCGATAGCCGCCGGTCCACTTGGTCAGCGACAGGATGATCTGGCAATTGCCGCCCGTCGTCGTCACCTTGTAGGCGCCGAGCACGGAGTTGCGTGAGATCGGCCCGCTGCTGACGGATGCGACCTGGGTCTCCTGACTTGCCGAATTGTCGGACGAGGCATTCTGGTCCGTCTCGTTGGCCGTCACGTCGGTTTCGCTCTCAAAGGAGGAATTCTGTGACGCGGCCGGGGCCGGCGGCGGTGGTGGCGGCGGCAGCTTCCTGACCGCGACCCGCTGCCGGGGCGCCGGCGTCAGCGGCGCGGGCCCACTGCTCTCGAAGGACGGCATCGATCGCGAACAGCCTGCCGCCAGGAGCAGCGTGACGAGAACGGCTCCCGTCCTGGTCCAATTGGTCATGAGATTTCCCCGTGCATGTCTTTTCTCTTGCGGTCCCGGGTCGACACCGCCCAAGACCTTCCCTGTCATAAAGCGGACCAGTGCCACGCTTCGCAAGGCGCAATTGTGTCGAAATGCAACAGAAATCCCATCCTGTGACCCACAATCCACGAAAACCGGCCCGGCGGACCGCCGCTGCGTCGATGCAGCGGCCGGCTTGATCAGGCCGCGTCGGCCAGCGCGCGGGAAAAATCCCCGGTTTCCGGGTTCATCGCCCAGAGTTCGCCGGACCGGATGTCGACCCAGGCCCCGTGCAGCGACAGTTTACCCTCCTTTTCCAGGTTCTCGACCATGGGAAACGTCCGTAAATTGGCAATCGAATAGCGGATGGCGATGCGCTCCAGCGCCGCCTGCCGCTCGTTCGCCGTCATGTGGTCGTTGGCGCCGACCGCCCGCGTGACC
This sequence comes from Aurantimonas coralicida, assembly GCA_011050685.1. GTDB lineage: Bacteria > Pseudomonadota > Alphaproteobacteria > Rhizobiales > Rhizobiaceae > Aurantimonas > Aurantimonas coralicida_A. Next base: position 67,551 of record DRFF01000141.1, on the reverse strand, counting down.
GGATCGAGCAGGCTCATCCACTTGCCGATGAAATCGCCTGGAGACAACGGCTCGGCGGCCGGCGACAGCGCGGCATGAATGCCGCCGCAGCCGCCATGGCCGAGCACCACCACATGCTCTACCTTGAGCGCGTGCAGGGCGAATTCCAGCGCGGCCGAGGTTGCGTGAAATTCGCCGTCTGGCTCGTAGGGCGGCACCAGATTGGCAACGTTGCGCACGACGAAGATCTCACCCGGCGCGGTGTCGAAGATCGTCTCGGGCGCGGCGCGGGAATCGCAGCAGGCGATGACCATCGTCTTGGGGCTTTGTCCGACCTCGGCGAGCTGGCGCAGGCGCTGGCGCTCCTGCGGCAGCCGCTTGTCGACGAAGGCGCGGTAGCCATTGATAAGGTGGTCGGGAAGAAATTTCGTCATGCCGCGATCAGTAGCGATTCGCTGCGGCGCAATCAATTGCCCTGTGGTCGTCCGCATTCGGCCGATGGTCGCACCGATCAAGCTCGGCGATTGCCGCCCGGATAGGCCAGGCGGCGGGTCTGGACCATCGCCATCGGATGCCTGAGGCTATCGCTGTCGGTTTCGAGCGTCAGTTCATCGGCACCGCGCTTCGTCGTACGTGCGAGGATCTCGAACACGGTCGCCGTGGTGGTCTGCAGGGCCTTTTCCTCGGAGACGCCGGCAAGCACGCGGGCTAGATACACCGCCGTCGTGAGGTCGCCGAGGCCATGCGGCGGGTTCTCGATAATCCTGTGCTCGGCAAGCATTGCCTGGAAATCGCGCACCAGCAGATTGCCGATCCCCCCGCGCAGCATCGCAAAGGCCGAGGTGACGATGACGGTCGGCGGCCCGAGCGCGCTCGCCGCCTCGATCAGATGGGCGTTGTCGGTCAATTCGAGGCCGCTGAGGAATTCCAGCTCGTAGCGATTGGGCGTCGCGATGTCGGCAAGCGGGATCAACAGATCGCGGATTGCCGCGAGCGTCGCTTGCGGTTGATACATTCGGCCGCCATCGCCGATCACCGGGTCGCAGATATAGATCGCCTTCGGATTGGCGCGCTTGACGGCTTCGACCAGCCGCGCGGTGGGCGCGATCTGATCCTCGGCGCCGAAATAGCCGGTAAGGATGGCACCCACCTCACCCAGCCAGGGCGATCCGGCCAGATCGTCCATCAGGTCCGAGAATTCGGCGCCGGGCGGCACGATGCGAGTCGCCGGCCCGTGGCCCGGATGCCAGGGCAGCGTCACGGTCGGAACCGACCACACCGGGAAGCCGAGTGTTTCCAGCGCGAACACCGCCGCGCGGTTGCCGACGGTACCGCGCGCGACATGGCTCGACACCGAGATGACGGCCGGCCGGTCGCTCTGCTGAATGGACTTGGCTGTCGGCATGGGGCGGCCGTTCAATCGCTTGCGAGCTGGATGGCGAGAAGGACGGCGAAGACGATGAAGCCGACGATCGCGGCAAGACGTCCGATGCGCGTGCCGATGACCTCGATCCGATCGTTCGGATCGGCGTCGCGCGCCATGAAATGATCGCGCGTCCTGAACAGCATCGCCTCGGTGTGGCCGCCGACCTGCGGCTCGGTCTCCTGCCGCACGCGTTCGAGGATGGCTTTCGCCTCGCGTTGGCGCTCGTCGTCGTGATGATGGCCGGTCATGCGAAATCTCTGTCGCAAAAGCCTGAAGAGAGCAACCTTGGGCGTGTCATTCGACTTCTGGAAAGCGCGAAGATGGTCTACATAAGCGCCGACGGGCCGCGCCGCCCCTGACCGGAGACCCACCATGCCGTCACTTGCCGCCGCCCTACCGCCCCGGTTCCGACCGATCGTAACCGCCTTCGTGTTGGCGATCGTGGCGCCGCTGCTGTCGGCCTGCGGGATCAACGCAATCCCCACCTATGAAGAACAGGCCAAGGCCACCTGGGCACAGGTCGAGAACCAGTATCAGCGCCGCGCCGACCTGATCCCCAACCTCATCGAGACGGTAAAAGGCTTCGCCGCGCAGGAACGCGAGGTGCTGACCGCCGTGGTCGAGGCGCGCGCCAAGGCGACGCAGACGCAGATCAACGCCGACCAACTGACTGACCCGGCCGCCATCCAGAAATTCCAGGCAGCCCAGGATCAGCTGTCCGGCGCACTGTCGCGCCTGCTGGTCACGGTCGAACGCTATCCGGACCTGAAATCCAACCAGAACTTCCTGGCGCTTCAGAGCCAGCTCGAAGGCACCGAAAACCGCATCTCGGTCGCCCGCCGCGACTATATCGACGCGGTCCGCGTCTACAACACCGAGCTCAAGACCATTCCCGGTCGCTGGATCGCCGCGCTGTTCTATCCGGAGGCCAAGGAGATGCAGGCCTTTACCGCGACAGCCGGGGCCGCGACGCCGCCCAAGGTCGACTTCGGCAAGTGAGGAGCACGCCAGCATGGCGATGATGCCGTGGGCCGAGACGCCCGCCACCCGGCCTTGGCCAACACTGGGCCGGGTCACGCCGCGGACCCGTGGCGCCGCCGCGTGGCTGCTCCTCGCGCTGGCTCTGTGGCTGGCGGGCATGGCTCCTTTGGCGGCGCAGGACTTCCCGCCGTTGACCGGCCGCGTGGTGGACACCGCTGATCTGCTCGATCCGGGCATGGAGGCGGCGCTGACCGAGAAGTTGGCCGCCTTCGAGGCGCAATCGAGCGACCAGGTCGTGGTGGCAACGGTTCCCGATCTTCAGGGTGCCGAGATCGCCGATTACGCCAATCGGCTGGCGCGGGAGTGGGCGATTGGCCAGAAGGACGAGGACAATGGCGTCCTGCTGCTGGTCAGCCGCGATGATCGCAAGGTACGGATCGAGGTCGGTTACGGCCTTGAGGGCACCCTGACCGATGCGCTGTCGACGCTGGTCATCCAGAACGACATCCTGCCGGCCTTTCGAAGCGGCGACTATCCGGCCGGCATCGTAAAGGGGGTCGACGGCATCCTGCAGGTCCTGTCGGGCGACGCGGCCGAGCTGGAAGCCCGCGCCAAGCGCAACGAATCCTGGTCCGGCGGCGAGGTCTCGGACTGGCTGTTCACGCTGTTCTTCGTCGGCGTCTGGGTGTTCGTGATCGGCAGCTTCGTGATGACCAATCTCGCCCGCCGGCACGGCAAAAAAATCGGCAAGAACCGCTATCGCTGGCTCGGGATGATCTGGGCGCTCAATGCGGCCGGCGCATCGCGGCGGTCGGGCCGCGGCGGATTTTCAGGCGGCGGCGGCTTCGGCGGCGGTGGCGGCGGCTTTTCCGGCGGCGGTGGATCGTTCGGCGGCGGCGGATCGTCGGGGAGCTGGTAGATATGGCGCATCTTTCTTTCACCGAAGCCGACCACGCCCGCATCGCCGCGGCGATCAGCGCCGCGGAAGCAGGCACTACCGGGGAAATCTACGCGGTCTTCGCGCGCACCAGCGATGCCTATGTCTTCGTGCCGACGACGATCGCACTCGCCCTGTCGCTGGTCGCCGCGCTGCTGGCGGCGCTGTTCGCGCCGCTGGCCGGCTTTGCGATCTCTGGCCTTGCGCTGGTGACCAGCCAGCTTGCCGCCACCCTCGCTCTGCTGGCGCTGTTCGCGCTCGTGCCCCGGCTTCGCATGGTGTTCGTGCCGCGTGCCGTTGCCGAGGACCGCGCCCATCGCATGGCGCTGTCGCAATTCTTCGCCCACAATATCCACGCGACCGTCGGGCGCACCGGCGTTCTCATCTTCGTCTCCGAAGCCGAGCGCTATGCCGAGATCGTCGCCGACGCGGAGATCGCTGCCAAGGTGCCGCAGGAGGCCTGGGACTCCATCGTCGCCGACCTCATCGCCGCCGCGCGCGACGACCGCCTGGCCGAGGGTTATGTCCAGGCCATCCAGGCAGCCAGCGCGATCCTGACGGCGCATTTTCCCGGCGACCACGCCAATCCCAACGAGATCGACGACCGGCTGGTGGAGATCTGAAGAGAAATGTCAGGTTAGGGATTGATCATGAGTCTGGATAACTACGCAATTTGCGTATATATAAAATAGTCACGGGTGCCTCCCGATCACATCGACCTGACGCTCGACGTCGATGGCACGGATGATCCCATCGTCACAGTCGAAGTTCGCTCACCCCATGGAACGCTGTCTGTGATGGGCGTCATCGAATTGACCGAGCGTTCGGTGACGCTTCGCGAAGTGCACATAGGCGGCGCGGGATCAGGTCATTTGGGAACGGCGCGATTGCGCGGTTTGATGAAAGGCATCATGGAGAAGCTCGATGTCGACGAAATCCTCATTGAAGGAGCGGTTCGGACAACGGGTGCAAATCCGGGAAATCGACCGCGTCCCCTCCGGTTCACCCGTAAGGCTGAGCCTTAAGCTTGGCGACGCACCAAATACGCCCGAAGCCGCGCGCATTTTGGCCCGACGGCATGTTTCGCTTCGAACAGCCCATCGCGCGCTATCCGATCTCGTGGCAGGCTCAAGGCGCGCCGTCCTGCTCGCCCCTTGTGTCGAAAACCGCGACCGGCTTCTGTCCGAGCTGGCTGCCGTTGGCGTCGTCGCGCGCCCCCACGAAACGCCAGAAGTCGACCCGCGCCTCGTGCGAGAGCAGACCGGCCTGTCACAGGATGAGTTCGCACTCCGCTACGGGCTTGACGTCTCGACCATCCGTAATTGGGAGCAAGGCCGCTCGAAGCCCGACGCCGCCGGGCGTGCCGTTTTGTGGACGATCGCGTACTACCCGGAAGCAGTTGAGCAATCGATCGAGGCGAGCGGCGGCTCACACGACTTTTGAGCATCGGCTCCCTTCACGAGTCCGGTCACACGCCGACATGACCCTCGACGACCGGCTGGTGGAGATCTGGGGCGGCCTCACTGGTAAGCCGAACGCGACGATTTTGTCTCGGCACGAACGTCTGAGATGGTTGGATTCCCGTCAGGCCGCTTCCGGCTTCCTGTGGCGTTGGCCGCCACAGCCGTTGCACCCTCAGCCTTGCGGCATCGATCCGGGCCGAAGATACGCGAACATGTGGGGCACGTAATCGGCTTTCCCGAGCTCGATCCCTTGGCTCCGCAGGATGGCGTAAGCCATGGTCAGGTGAAAATAAAATTGGGCCAGCGCCCAGTCCCGCGCATATTGCTCCCCCGTCATGTCGAAGATCATGCCACCCGGAATCTCGATCGTGATCGCCCGGTCCACGCCCGCGTCGAGCGCATCTGATCCAAGATCGCCCAGCAACGTCAGGGTCTCGCCGATCCGGGCCTGCGCATCCGCCATTGACCCCGGCGCCTCACCCGCGTTCCGGCCCTCGCTGCGCAATTGCTCCAACGCCGCCGGAAAAGGCTCCCCCCGAAGCCGGAACGTCGCTTCCTGCGCCTGCAAGGCGGCAAAGCGAACCTGGGTCGACAGCGGATACATGTCCGGCGCAAGCCGCGCGGACAGCAGCGCCTCGGCGTCCGCGTCTGGTATCTGCTTCTGTGCCTTGTCGAGCCAACCCGATAGAGCGCGGAGCATTTGCATGTAGGTTGGAACAAGAAAGTTCGTCAGCGGCATGGGGTACTCCTGAAGCTTAATGGTCTGATGCGCGAACGGACCAGGCCGCGATCGGACGGCAGTTTTCAGGATTAGTCGGATCGCTCGGAAATGGCCATCAAGGGTCGGAGACCGTCATCGCCAAATCTGAAACATGATTAGCGTATCTGTTTCATTGTTGGATCATAGCTCGCGGGTCCACCCCTCTTTCCCGCGCCATCGCGTGGTATTCCGCGTTCGGCCTCATGTCGGTGGCTGACGCAACCCGGTTCGACATGGCGAAGAACGCCGCCACCGAGGCAATGTCGAAGATCGCCCGATTGGAATAGCCGGCATCCCGCAGCGCCTGCCGCTCCGCCTCGACGATACTGTCCGGCCGCTCGGTCAGCTTGACCACGAAATCCAGCATCGCCGTCCGCCTGGCGTCGAGCCCGGCCGCCCGCCAGTTCTGCGCGATCGTCTCACCGAAGTTCGCGTCACCCGAAAGCTGCCGGACGGCGGCGCCGTGCGCGGTCAGGCAATAATGGCAGTGGTTGATCGCGGAAACGACGACCGCGATCATCTCGCGGTCGAGCTTGTCGAGTTCGCTCTCCCCCAGCATCAGCTCGTTGTAGAAGGTCGAGAACGCCTCGAGCTTTTTCTCGTCGAAGGCGTAGGCGATGAGTACATTGGGAACGAGGCCCAGCTTCTCCTCGCATTTGGCGAAATAGGCCCTGGTGCGTTCCGACAACGGCTCGGCGACGCCGAGATCGAGCGCGGTAACCGCGCGGTCATCATGCTTGGTCATGCTTCCTCCGAAAAACGCCCAGCGGGCGACCTGCACGGCGAAACGTCGCAGATCGCCCGCGTTCCCCTATGATAGGGTTCTGTAGACCACAGGCGACGCCGAAAGGGATGGCGATTATGGACCATCACGATATGAGCAAATCCGAGATCCTCAGCGCCGTCGAGGCAGTGATCGGCGGCGGTCGGCCGGAAGCGGTTCTTGCACCGCTGCTGTTCGCCCGCCCGCCAGCCGAGGATCTTGCCGCCTTCAAGCCGGAGGCCCTCGCCGCCGCCGCGCGGGCCGGCATCGCCGCGCTCGATGCCCATCGCCGGGGCCGGTTCGTCGTCGCGATCGAACGACCGGAAGCATTTCTGCACGGCGACGAGCCGCAGGACCTGGTCACCGTGGTCAGCGACGACATGGCGTTCCTGTTCGATTCCGTGACCGCCGAGATCGCCGAGACCGCGCCGGCGATCCACTATATTTCCCATCCGATTCTGGACGTCGTGCGGGGCGCTGACGGAGAGATCAACAGCTTTTCCGCCTCGCATGCGAGCGACGAGACCCAGGCAGAGCCGGACCGCACCAGCCTCATCCAGTTCGCCATCGATCCCATCGGCGCCGATGCCGCGCCGGCGTTGCGCGCACGGCTTGAGGCAATCCTGACCCAGGTCGCGCAGGCCAACGCCGATTTCGGCGCCATGCGCGATCGCGTCAGCGACGCGGTCGACGGGCTGCGCCAGCGGGCCGGAGGCCTCGCTTCGGACGGCACCCGGATCATCGTCGAGGAATCGGCCAATCTGCTCGAGTGGCTGCGCGACGACAATTTCATCTTTCTCGGCTGCCGCGAATACGACTATCTCGGCGATGCCGAGGGCGAGGCGCTGGAGCGACGCGAAGACGCCGGGCTCGGCATTTTGGCCGATCCCCGCCTCCGCATTCTCGGGCGGGACGGCCGGTCGATGACGACCACACCGGAGATTCGCGCTTTCCTGAAAGCCCCGAACCCGCTGATCGTCACCAAGGCCAATGCCCGCTCGATCGTTCACCGTCGGACCTACATGGATTATGTCGGCGTCAAGCAATATGACGCCGCCGGCAACTTCACCGGCGAATTGCGCATCGTCGGCCTGTTCACCTCGAGCGCCTATACCCAGTCGATTCTCACCATCCCCTATCTCCGCCTGAAGGCGGAGACGGTCATCAGCCGTTCAGGTCTTCGTCCGGGATCCCATTCCGCCAAGGCCCTTCTCAACGCGCTGGAGTCCTATTCGCGCGACGAGGTCTTCCAGATGGATGTCGACCTTCTGGAGCGCTTCGCGACCACCATCGTCGAGCTCGGCGAGCGCCCGCGCGTGCGCGTTCTGTCGCGTATCGACCGGTTCCACCGTTTCGTCTCCGTGCTCGTCTTCGTTCCGCGCGACCGTTACGACACGCGGCTGCGCGAACGCATCGGCCTGTTGCTCGCCGAGGCCTATGACGGTCGCGTCTCGGCCTATTACCCGGCCTTTCCGGAGGGGCCTCTTGCGCGGGTTCACTTCATCATCGGCCGTGGGGAAGGCACCACGCCGGACGTCGACGTCACGGGTATCGAGCAGCGGATCGTCGAACTGGCGAAGAATTGGGAGGACGCCTTCGTCAGCGCGCTCGCCCAGGCGGGCCGCTCGCACGAACTGGGCAAACTGGTGCCCGGTCTGCCGGAAAGCTATCGCGACGTCATCGCCCCGGAGGAAGCCGTTACCGATGCGCAGGTCATCGACGGCCTGTCGCCGGACCGCGATCTCAAGGTGGATTTCTACCGACGCGCCGGCGACCGCGGCGATTTGCTGCGTCTGAAAATCTATCACCTCGGAGCCGCCGTCACCCTGTCGACCCGGGTGCCGATCCTCGAGAACATGGGATTTTCCGTCGTTTCCGAACGCACGTTTCCCGTCACGCGGCCCGATGGCGAGCGCGTGCATCTCCACGATATGGATCTTACCCGCAGACATGGCGGCGACATCCTGCTGGACGATGACGGTGCAGCCCTGCAGGCAACCTTCGCCGCCGTCACGGCGGGCGGAATCGAGGATGACGGCTTCAACGCGCTCGTTCTCGAAGCCGGGTTCGATTTCCGCAAGGCCAACGTGCTGCGCGCCTATTCGCGCTATTTGCGGCAAGCCGGACTGTCCTACTCACCGGACTTTCTGGCGACCGCTTTGCTGCGCCATCCCGCGATCGCGGCACGGCTCTGGGAGCTGTTCGAAACCGCTTTCGGCCCGGGGCAATCCGCACTGCGCGGCGGCGGCGCCGCCACCGGCCGCGATGCGATCGAGGAGCCCGATGCCCGTCAGGTCCGCCTGGCCGCCGAGCGGGGAGCCGAGGCGGTTCACGCCGCCATCATCGAGGCGCTGGACGCGGTCGATTCCATCGACGATGACCGTATTATCCGGCGTTTCATGGGCGCCATCCTCGCCACCTTGCGGACCAATTTCTTCGCCATCGACGGAACGTCGACCGAGGCGGATTCCGAGCCTGGGCGGGTAGCTCCGGCACTCGCCTTCAAGCTCGAATCCGCCGCGGTCGAGGGGCTGCCCGCCCCGGTTCCGTTCCGCGAGATCTTCGTCTTCGACGCACGCGTCGAAGGCGTGCATCTGCGCTTCGGGCGCGTCGCCCGCGGTGGTCTGAGATGGTCGGACCGAGCCCAGGACTATCGCACCGAAGTGCTCGGTCTGGTTAAGGCGCAGCAGGTCAAGAATGCCGTCATCGTCCCGGTTGGCGCGAAGGGCGGTTTCTATCCCAAGCGCCTCCCGGACGCCTCTAACCGCGATGCCTGGTTCGCCGCCGGCCGGTCGGCCTATGTCGTCTTCATCGCCTCGCTTTTGTCGGTCACCGACAACATCGTCGGCGACACGGTCGTGCCGCCAGCCGACGTCACCCGCTATGACGGCGACGATCCGTATTTCGTCGTCGCCGCCGACAAGGGCACCGCGACCTTCTCCGACACCGCCAACGCCATTGCCCAGTCGAACGATTTCTGGCTGGACGACGCCTTCGCCTCCGGCGGCTCGGCCGGCTACGACCACAAGGCGATGGGGATCACCGCGCGCGGCGCGTGGGAGGCCGTGAAGCGTCATTTCCGCGAAATGGATCGTGACATCCAGGTCGAGCCGTTCACCGTCGTCGGTTGCGGCGACATGTCCGGTGATGTGTTCGGCAACGGAATGCTGCTGTCGCGCCAGACCCGGCTGATCGCCGCCTTCGACCATCGCGACATCTTCATCGATCCCGATCCCGACCCATCCGTCTCCTTCGCCGAGCGCCAGCGCCTGTTCGAAAAACCGCGCTCATCCTGGACCGACTACGACACGGACAAGCTGTCGGCCGGCGGCGGAGTCTTTTCCCGGCGCGAGAAGCGGATCACGATTTCGGAGCAGGCTGCGGCCGCGATCGGTTGGGACAAACTCTCTGGAACACCCGCCGAAGTGATCACGGCCATCCTCAAGGCGCCCGCCGATCTGTTGTGGTTCGGCGGCATCGGCACCTATGTGCGCGCCACGGCGGAATCCAACGCCGATGTCGGCGACCGCGCCAATGACGCCGTCCGCGTGACCGGCCTGGAGGTTCGGGCCAAGGTAGTGGGCGAAGGCGCCAATCTCGGCGTCACCCAGAAGGGCCGGATCGAATTCGCGCGCGGCGGCGGCCGGATCAACTCCGACGCGATCGACAACTCGGCCGGCGTCAACACCTCCGACGTCGAGGTCAATATCAAGATCGCCTTGAAGAACGCGATGGAGGCCGGCCGCCTGACGCGAAGCGACCGTGATGCGCTATTGGCCGGCATGACCGACGAGGTCGCCGAACTGGTGCTCGCCAACAATTACGAGCAGACCCTGGCGCTGTCGTTGGAAGAGCGGGAGGGAGCCGGCGCGTTGGCGCTCCAGGCCCGGTTCATGACGGTTCTCGAAGCGGAAGGGGCCCTCGATCGCTCCGTCGAGACCCTGCCGGGAGAAACGGCGATCGGCGATCTCAGGGGCAGCGGTCGCGGCCTCACGCGACCGGAAATCGGCGTCCTCATCGCCTATGCCAAGATCACCCTGTTCGACCAGTTGGTGGCCGGCACGCTGACCGACGATCCTTATTTCGAGGATCGGCTGCTGGACTATTTTCCTGTCCCGATGCGCCACGACTTCGCCCGGGATATTCGCGGCCACCGGCTGTCCCGCGAGATCGTGGCGACCGTTCTGGCCAACGAGATTGTCAATCGCACCGGCCCGACCTTCGTCACCGTCATGCGCGAGGCGCGCGGTGCGTCTCCTTCGCAGATCGTGCGCGCTTTTGTGGCGGCGAAGGACGGCCTCGACATCAATGCGACCTATGAGCGGGTGGACGCACTGGACGGCCAGCTGTCCGGCGAAACCCAGAATGCGCTTTACGCCGAGATCGGGCGGTTTCTCCACCGCACGACCCGCTGGTACGCCCAGAACGAGCTCTTCGAGGCCGGCCTCACCGGCGCGGTGGTGAGCAGCCGGGACGCCCTTGATCAGCTGAAGCCGAAATTGCTGCATCTGGCGACGGACGCCGCGCGCGCCGAGGCCACAGCCCGCGCCGATAGCTGGATCGAAAAGGGAGTGCCCACCGATCTCGCCAGCGAGATCGCGCTTCTGCCCCTGCTGTCGCTGGTGCCGGACATCGCCTCTGTCTCACGTGAAACATCAGCGTCCCTGGAAGCGACGATCGAAACCTATTTCGGCATCACCCGCCTGTTCGGCATCGGCCGGCTCGAAGCGGCCTTGCTGACCCTGCAGACCCCCGACTACTACGAGACCCTGGCTCTGGATCGCGCCGCCAGCGAAATCACCGGAGCCCGGCGCTCGCTGACCGCGGCGGCCCTGCGGCAGCAGGGCGGCGCTGGCGGGGACGCCGCCGGTGTCTGGGCCGAAAGTCGGCGCGGCGCCGTCGATCGCATCGCCGGCCAGATCGCCGCGCTGGCGGGGACCGGCGAGACCTCCGTCGCGCGGCTCACCGTCGCGGCGGGGCTGTTGTCAGACTTGGCGGGATAGCGGGCGGCCGCCTGACAGAGGCGGCGCCCGGACCCAGGCTCCATTCCCGCCTATTTTTTCTTGCCGTCGCTCTTTTCCTGCGGCGCGAACTTGCCGGGCACGGTGGCCGGGGCCACGGCCTTCGCCTTGTCCGCCTTCGGCTTGCGGGTTTCCTTGTTGCTGCGCATTTGACCCTTGGCCATGTTCGATTCCCTCAAGGCATCCTGATTGATGCGAACCGCAGACTAGCACGCACCTGCCGACCATGGGCAGCAATCGCGCCGATCAAGATGGATTGCGCTGGCGCCATGGCTCGGTGCATGGCTGTTTGGAACGCCGACCGACGAGGCCCCGGATGATTCCAGCAAGCGACTCCCCACCCTATCGCATGCCCCTTCGCCACCGGCCCGTCTGGGGCTGGATGGCCTTCGATTTCGCCGCCCAGCCCTTCTTCACCGTCATCATCACCTTCGTCTTTGGTCCCTATTTCGTCTCGCAGCTCGCCCCCGATCCCGCCACCGGGCAAGCCTGGTGGAGCGGCGCCGTGACACTCACCGGCATCGTCGTCGCGCTGCTGTCGCCCTTTCTCGGGTCGATCGCCGACCGCGCCGGTCCGCGCAAACCATGGATCGCAAGCTTCGCCGTCGTGCAGATCGGCGCCCTCAGCCTCTTGTGGTTCGCCGCCCCCGGCTCGCCGCTCGTCCTCGTCGCCCTCTTGATCGTTCTGGCGCAGATTTCCGCCGAGTTCTCGATCGTCTTCAACGACGCGATGATTCCCCGGCTGGTCCACCGTGATTCGATCGGCCGCGTCTCCAACATCGCCTGGGGCCTCGGCTATGCCGGCGGCATCACCTTCCTGTTCTTCACCCTTGCCTTCCTCGCCGGCTCGCCCGCGACCGGCCGCACGATTCTCGGTCTCCAGCCGCTGTTCGGCCTTGACCCGGCCGCCGGGGAAGGCGCACGCGCGACGGGTCCCCTGGCGGCGCTGTGGTATCTCGTCTTCGTCCTGCCGATGTTTCTTTTCACCCCCGACCGTCCGAAGGCCGAGCCGATCACCGTCGCCGCGCGGGACGGTCTCAAGGACCTTCTGGCGACCTGGCGCGAAATACGCACGCGGCCGGCGCTGTTCCGCTTCCTGATCGCCCGGATGATCTATCAGGACGGCGTCAGCGCCCTGCTCGTCCTCGGCGGGGCCTTCGCGGCCGGCATGTTCGGCTGGTCGATCACCGAAAGCGGCCTGTTCGGCATCATCCTCAACGTCACCGCGATCCTCGGCTGCCTCGCCGCCAGCGTTCTCGACGCCAGGCTCGGCTCCAAGGCGGTGATCACCGCCTCGATTCTCTGCCTGATCGCCGCGACCATCGGAATCGTCTCGACCGCTCCCGGTTTCACCGCCTTCGGGCTGGTCGTCTTCGCGCCGTCCGAGGCGGCCGGCCTGTTCGCGACCGCGGCGGAGAAGAGCTACATCGCCTGGGGACTGTTGATCGGCCTTGCCTTCGGACCGGTGCAGGCCTCGTCCCGCTCCTGGCTCGCCCAGGCGGTGACGGCGGACGAGGCCGGACGCTATTTCGGCTTCTATGCCCTGACCGGTCGGGCAACGTCGTTCCTGGCGACCGGCGCCGTCGCCGTCTTCACTGCCATCGCGGCGGCCCTCACCGATCCGGTGACCGCCTCGCGCATCGGCATGTCGGCGATCATCCTCTTTCTGATTGTCGGCCTGGCGCTGCTGAGGGGCACATCGGGACCGGTGCGGGCCCGCGATCGACAAAGAGAACACCGCCTGGACAGCGCCTGATACGCTCGTCCCGATTCAGCCCAGCCCCGCGCCATCAATGGCGGAAATGGCGCATCCCGGTCAGCACCATGGCGATCCCGTTGTCGTCGGCGGCGCGAATCACCTCGTCGTCGCGCATCGAGCCACCCGGCTGGATGACGGCGGTCGCGCCGGCCGCGACAGCGGAAAGCAGCCCGTCCGCGAAGGGGAAGAACGCGTCCGACGCGACCGCCGAGCCCCGCGTCAACGGTTCGGCGAGACCCAGCGCCTTTGCAGCGTCCTCGGCCTTGCGCGCGGCGATCCGGGCCGAATCCACCCGGCTCATCTGACCCGCGCCGATGCCGACGGTGGCGCCGTCCCTGGCATAGACGATGGCGTTGGACTTGACGTGCTTGGCGACCCGGAAAGCGAATTTCAGGTCGGCAAGCTCGGCGGCGCTCGGGGCCCGCTTCGTCACCACCTTGAGGTCGAGATCGTCGACCACGCCGGCATCGCGCGATTGCACCAAGAGCCCGCCCGCGACCGACTTCACGAAGCGCCCGGCGGCGCGCGGGTCGGGCAGGCCGCCGGTGAGCAGCAGGCGAAGATTCTTCTTGGCCGCGATGATCGCCATGGCGTCGGGGTCCGCATCGGGGGCGATGATCACCTCGGTGAAGACCTGGACGATCGCTTCCGCCGCGGCCCGGTCGAGGCGGCGGTTGAGTGCGACGATGCCGCCGAAGGCGGAGACGGGATCGCAGGCCAATGCCTGCCGATAGGCCGCCAGGAGATCCGGCCCTTCCGCGACGCCGCATGGGTTGGCGTGCTTGATGATGGCGACGGCGGCGGTGCGCTGCGGATCGAACTCGCCGACCAGTTCGAAGGCGGCGTCGGTATCGTTGATGTTGTTGTAGGACAGCGCCTTGCCCTGCACCTGCCGGGCCGTGGCGACGCCGGGCCGCGTCTCGCCGGTCTTGTAGAAGCCCGCCGACTGATGCGGGTTCTCGCCATAGCGCAATTCCTCGGCAAGCGTGCCGGCAAAGCTCGCGCGGCGCGGCATCGCGTCCTCCACCTCGCCGGCGAACCATTGCGAGACCGCCGCGTCGTAGGCGGCCGTGCGGCCGAAGGCGCGGGCCGCGAGCCGCCGCCTGAGGGCGAGGTCGGTCTCGCCCTCGTTCGCCTCCAGAACCGCAAGCAGCTCGCCATAATCGGCCGGATCGACGACGACGGTGACATAGCCGTGGTTCTTGGCGCCAGCCCGGATCATCGCCGGGCCGCCGATGTCGACATTCTCGACGATGGTCGCGGCGTCGGCGCCACCGGCCAGCGTCGCCTCGAATGGGTAGAGATTGACCACCAGAAGGTCGATCCCGGCAATATCGTGGGTCCGCATCGCGTCGGCATGGGCGGGATCGGCGCGAATCCCCAGAAGCCCGCCATGCACGCCCGGATGCAGCGTCTTTACGCGCCCGTCCATGATCTCCGGAAAGCCGGTGAGGTCGGACACGTCGCGGACGGCGAGGCCAGCCGCTTCCAGCGCCTTGCGGGTGCCGCCGGTGGAGACGAGCTCGACGCCGAGCGCCGCAAGGCCCTTGGCCAGATCGTCAAGGCCGCTCTTGTCGGACACCGAGATGAGCGCCCGGCGGACGCGGACACGGTCGGGAACGGGTGTGACATTGGCCTTGACGGACATCGGCATTTCCTGCGCGGATCGAAACGAATAAGGACTGAGGCCCCTGATAGTGGGCCAAGACCGCCCCGACAATGCCCCTCGCTGACCTGTCTCTCTATTGCGTCCGCCGCGGCTCCTCGCCGTCCACGCCTGGCGACGCCTTCGACAGCTCGGCGAGATCGTCGAGCGTGTTCGGCAAAACGCCGACAGCCCGATTCATGCCGCAGGACGCAAGCGCCAGGCCGATAATGGCAAGGAGAACGAGATGCTTCATCGGCATGAAGATGCGCCATCGCGGCATTTCGTCGAGTCGCGTTTTCGCTTTTCGCGTCTGTCGACGCCGCTCGCTTCTGACGCCCCGACCGATCAGCGCTCGCGCAGGAAGCGCCAGGCGATACCGTTCGGATCACGCGCGTCGAACGACACGACGAGTTGGAGTGTGCGGCGCGCCCCGCCGGCATCGGCAAAAAAGATCGAATCCTCGATCGCCAGCTCACCATCGGTCTCGAACAGCCAGCGCTGATCGCGAACGCTGAGCCGGACCCCGTCGCCCGCCGTTTCGACATTGACCCCCGGGTGGAGATGGAAGCGCGCTGTGGCGCCCAGAGCCGTCGCCGTACTCCCATGCGCGCTCACGGCCTCGAAACGGTCGGTTCCCTCCACCTGGTTTCCGTCGGTTGACACGACGAGCCTGCGGCGATGCAGGAGACCGAAGCCGCGCTCATAGCCGTTATGGGTGGCGTCGAAACCGAGACCGGCGTCGCCCGGATCGGCCAGTGTCACGGCGGTGGGGCCAGGCACAAGCGGGGTTCCGAGAAACCGGTCGAGGCTGGCGGAGCGAGCGAAATGCGAGGAGGATCGGTCCGCCACCGTGACGGTCGAGTGGGCGGCAGTGGAGCGCGAAAGCCGCCGCCAGTCGGAGTCCTCGGTGGTCGGGCGGCCGCAATTGACGACGATGCGGCTGGCCTCGCTCGACAGTTCGAAGGCGAGCGTCCCGGCATGGGCGTTGCTCGACACCGAGGTGTGCGCCGGGCAGCCCGTGTCGGCGATGACGGTGGTCCTGTCGGCCGTGATCCGGTGATAGCCCGACTGGCGCGCGTGGCTGATCGGCTCGCCCAGCGTCTCGTCGTAGCGCAGCAGCACGGTCATCAAATGGAGGTCGGAGACGCCGGCGCCGTTGAATAGCGCCAGCGTCCCGTCGCCATGGCGAAAGAAGCGGATCGCCGGCAGCATCCGGTCGATCGCCGAATAGAGGCCCTTCGGCAGCGCTTGACCCTGCCCAAGATAGGTCAGCCGCAGCGGAATCAGATCCGCCAGGATGCGGATGATCGTCGAGGGATCGCGGGAAATATGCCCGCCATCGGGAAAGATCTGCCGGTCGAGTTCGTCGGACAGGGACTGCGCAGCGATCTTGACCCGCCCGCTGGCCGTCGGGAGACACAGCGAGGCAAAGGCGAGCGCCGTGCGCACCACGAGGCGCGGCATTCCCTCGGGCGCTTCCTGGGCGATCGCGCGGAGATAACGCGCCTGCGCCGACAGGCTTTTCATGAAACGGCGGTAAAAGCCCGGTTCGGCCCCGGTAAGCAGCAGATCGGCATGAGTGATCCAGGCGATGAGACGCCGCGCCGCGACCGCCGGCTCGAAGGCCGGGCCGCCGATCGTCTTGCCCTTGAGGCGGATCCAGTCGTCGACGAGCGCGCGGGCGTTCTGGGCCGCCAGCGCGTCACTGGCCGCCGCATGATGGCTCAGCCAGTCGAACCCGTGCAGTTCGACCGAATAGGCGGCCGATGGCGGCGTCGACTGGAAAATCGAGGTGCGGCCGGGCTCGAGCAATTGTCCGGCGAAATGAAACCGCCCGGCATAGATCGCTTCGGCGATCATCGGGTCGCCGTGGCGCAGATTGGGCGGAAGCGCGATGAGTTTGCCGGATGTCCCTCCGGCGAAGCGCCAGCGGTGGATCGGGCCGGTGTGGAGCCGCCGCCGGACCCGGCGCCAGGCCTCCCGAAGCGTCAAAACCGCCAACAGCGGATGATCCACCAAACCCGTCGACACTCCCGTACTCCAGCGCTATCGGATCGTTTCAGATGCGCTCACCGGTTTTCGGATCACGCGATGCGGCATTGCAGAGATTCACGGCGTTCCGCGCGTGTTCAACCAGGCGCGCACCGTTGTCACCATGGTCTCGCAGGCCAGCCGACGCCGGTCCGATGCCGGCGAGCGCGTAGCGACTGCTCGATACAACCGAGTTTCGCGCGATATGGTAAAGGCTTTGCTAAGGCGCGGAGGCAGGCGCGAGCGCCTGGATCACAGCCGCTTGAGCCGGGCCGCGTAAAACCCGTCGAGGCCGCCCTCGGCACCCTCGCCGGCCCCCAGCATCTCCGGCGTGGTCCGCAGATCGCCCTCAGGCGTCAGGGCGAATTCGAAGCCCGGCAGCTCCGCCGCCGTGACCGGATCGCGGGCGAAGTCCGGCCGCGCCGCGAGAAATGCCGCGACCACATCCTCGCCTTCCACCCGGTCAAGCGAACAATTGGAAAACACCAGCCGGCCGCCCGGCGCCAGGAGCCGCGCCGACTCGCCGAGCAGGCGCGCCTGGACGGCCGCGAGCTTGTCGACCTCGGCGGCATCCTTGGTGTAGCCGACATCGGGATGGCGGCGGATCGTTCCGGTCGAGGAACAGGGGGCATCGAGCAGGATCGCATCGAACAGCGCGTCGGGTTCGTAGGCCGATAGATCGGCGACGACCGTCTCTGCATCCAGCGAAAGGCGCGCCAGATTCTCCTTCAGCCGCTTCATCCGGTTGGCGTTGATGTCGAGCGCAGTGACCCGGCCGCCGGCGAGGATCAACTGGGCGGTCTTGCCTCCCGGCGCCGCGCAGACATCGGCGACGCGCTTACCGGAGAGATCGCCGAACAACTTCGCCGGCAGCGCGGCGGCGGCGTCCTGCACCCACCATTCGCCGGTGGCGAAGCCGGGAAGGTCCGTCACCGGCCCGTCGAAACTGCCGAGCCGGACCGTGCCGGAGGCCAGCGCGACACCGCCGAGACGCTCCGCCCAAGCGGCGGGATCGCCCTTTACCGAAAAATCCAGAGACGCCGGCGACAGATGGGCCAGCGCGATCGCATCCGCGCGGGCCGCCCCATAGGTCGCGACGAGCCGGCGCATCAGCCATTCCGGCATGTTCTCGCCAGGCTTGGTGACCGCTCGCAGCGTCTCCTTCTCCCGCGACAGGCGGCGCAGCACGGCGTTGATCATGCCGGAAAAGCGCTGGCTGCGGGAATCGACGCCGGAGGCCGCGACGGCGAGATCGACAGCCGCTGAGTCCGGCACGTCGAGAAACAGGATCTGCGCCGCACCGACATGCAGGATGTGCTTCAGCGCCGCGGCGTTCGGCGGCAACGGCCGGTCGAGGCAGGCGTCGAGCGCTCGATCGATCGTGCCGCGAAAGCGCAGGGCCGTCAGGATGATCGCCTTGACCAGACCCTGGTCGCGCCGTTCCAGCGCGCGAAAGCCCGGATGACCGCCCTTGGCGTCGAGAAGGCCGTCGGCGGAGGTCTTGGCGTCGACGATGGCCGACAACAGCTTGGCCGCCACCAAGCGCGCGCCGAGGCCCGGCCGGTCGCCGGCCGAATAGCCATCCGGCACGAAGGCATCGGGCCCGGCGGCGATCCGGGGCTGACCTGCCCTGTCGGCCGCGACCGGCGCCTTGCCCGGCAGGGGGCGCTTGCGCGGCGCCGAGCGGGAAGCGTCGAAATTGCCGCCGCGGCGGGACTTGCGGCCGTCCGACCCGGCGCTCAACCCCAGGGACCCTTGCGCGTGCCGCCGGGCGGCGTCTTGCGCGCACGGTTCCACGGCCCCGACGCCTGATCGTCATGCGCGACCGGCTTGGCCGACGTTCCGGCGACGAAGCCCGCGCCGCCGCCGCCGTCCATTTCGACCGCCATCTGCCGCAGGGCGGCGATACGGTTGCCGGTATCCGGGTGGGTCGAGAACAGATTGTCCATGCGCTGGCCTGACAAGGGGTTGATGATGAACATGTGCGCCGTCGCAGGGTTGCGCTCGGCGTCCTCATTGACGATGCGACCGGCGGAGCTGGCGATCTTGCCGAGCGCCGAGGCGAGCCAGTCGGGGTTGCCACAGATCTCGGCGCCGCGCCGGTCGGCGGAATATTCGCGGGTGCGGCTGATCGCCATCTGCACCAGCATCGCCGCGAGCGGCGCGACGATGATCGCGGCGATCACGCCGATGAAGCCGAGCGGATTGTTGTTGTTGCGGTTGCCGCCGAAGAAGAAGGCGAAATTGCCGAGCATCGAGATCGCGCCGGCGAGCGTTGCGGTGATCGTCATGATCAGCGTGTCGCGGTTCTGCACATGGGCGAGCTCGTGTGCCATCACGGCGGCGACCTCTTCCGACGTCAGTTGCTCGAGCAGGCCGGTGGTCGCCGCGACGGCGGCGTTATCGGGGTTGCGGCCGGTGGCAAAGGCGTTCGGCTGCGGGTTCTGGATGACGTAGACCTTCGGCATTGGCAGGCCGGCATTGCCGGCGAGGCCCTGGACGATGCGATAGAATTCCGGCGCCGTGCGCGCGTCGACTTCCTTCGCACGGTGCATCTTCAGCACCATCTTGTCGGCGTTCCAATAGGCGAAGAGATTCATCCCCGCCGCGATGACGAAGGCGATCATCATGCCGGCGCGGCCGCCGACCAGAAGCCCCAGCCCCATGAAAAGGGCGGTCATGAAGGCGATCAGCATCGCCGTCTTGATCATGTTCATGGGACGTCCCACCCCGCTGCTCACGACGCGGTCGATCCGCGCCCTACCGCCAGCAAATCTGGTGATTGCAGGTCGCCGCCGCAATGTCGATCACAGCAGGGACGTTTCAGCCGCTCCGGGCGATGACCATCGCGGTCAGTCCCCGACCGCAGTGGGCAATTGCCGAACGGCTCCCTATCTTGCGGGCACCGACCGCCGACCAGGATCATCTTGCCAATGACCGATTCCGCATCCTCCCACTCCCCGCAAGCCGCCGCGACCGAAGGGCCGGCCGGGCCGGACCGGACGGACGCGCCGACCGACAATCGCCCGCTCTCGCCCGCCGCCCGGCGCGCGCTTGCCGAGGCCGAAGCGCGGCGCCGCGATCGCGACGCAGAGGCGATCGATCCGGCCGGCCGGCCGACGGAGCTGAATGGCCGCGACGGCCCGGAACCGGTCCGCTACGGCGATTGGGAGAAAAACGGCCTGATCTCGGATTTCTGATTCGCGCGCTCCGAGCGGGAAAAGCAGCCGCACCCCGCATTCCAGATTGACGGCGACGAATGCGTATCAGCTTATGGTTGTGGGCACCTTATCCTAACGGAAACCCCGCCATTCACGGCTTCGTGTCTCGCGGGGATGAGGCGACACCGTGATCAACCCATGACGTGCTGCGGGGGCAGATTGACTTCTGCGAGATCCGGTATAGGAATAATATCCGCAACCCAGATGATTCGGATCGCCCGCTGACGTGAGATACCTTACCAATACTCTTTACGGTTGCATTACCTCCCTGCTCGCGCTTGGGGCAGCGGCTGGCGCCGCCGAGACCGGCGATGCCTATCTGCGCGAAATCGCCGGGCCGGTGGAGGCGCGCGTGATCAAGGTACGCGACGGCGATACGATTATGGTCGAGGCATTTATCTGGCCGATGCAGTCCGTCCATGTCGCGGTTCGCCTGCGCGGCATCGACGCCCCGGAGCATCGCGGCGGCTGTGCGGCGGAAAAAGCTGCCGCGCAAGTTGCGACCGATCGGCTCAAGCAGCTGGTCGGCGGCGGAAACGTCACGTTGACCGTCATTTCCGGCGACAAATATTTCGGCCGCGTGCTGGCCAGCCTGTCGGCGTCGGACGGCAGCGACGTCGCCGACCGGTTGCTGCGCGAGGGTCTTGTTGTCCGTTATGAGGGCGGCAAGCGGCGCGACTGGTGCAACGGCGCCGTGCTGGGCGGTCTCGCGCCAGCGGCAACTGGGATATCGGGTACCGGATAGGCGGGTTTGCGCTGCAGGCCGTTAAAGCGTCGGGATGTCCGCAACGCGAGTTGCCGCCCGCCCACACTCCGCGCTAAACCCTGAAAAGCGGTGTTCATACCGGTTCACGTGAAACGGAGAGGCCGGTCGATGACGGGCGAAGCCAGACTCGAAGCCATCGTCCGCCAGGCGATCACCGCTTTCCAGCCGAAGATCGCCGTCCGGCTGTGGACCGGAGAACGCATCGGCCCCGCGGACGGACCGGCGCTCGCCCTGAACGATCCCGCCGCGATCGCTCGCCTGGCGATCCGCCCGACGATCGCCACCGCCGCCGAATTGTGGATGGCCAAGGCCATCGATATCGAGGATGGCACGATCTTCGATGTCGCCGCCGCGCGTTCCGACATTCGCACCAAGGACGCGCTGAAGAAGCTCGATAAATTGCGGATCGCCATCGCGCTGCCGGCGCTCTACGGCCTGTCCCGTAAAGGCTCCAAGGCCGCCAAAGCGGCGCCCCAGACGGGCGCAGGGGCGGGCGCCAGCGGCTCGTCCATGGCGGCGATCCAATTCCATTACGACATCTCCAACGATTTCTACCGGCTCTTTCTCGACGAGCGGATGCTGTATTCCTGCGCCTATTTCGACGGCTGGCACGACGACATCGGCAAGGCGCAGCACGACAAGCTGGAGATGATCTGCCGCAAGCTGCGGCTGAAACCGGGCGAACGGCTGCTCGACATCGGCTGCGGCTGGGGCGCGCTGCTCATCCACGCCGCCGAGAATTATGGCGTCACCGGCCACGGCGTGACGCTGAGCCAGGCGCAATACGATCTCGCCCGCGAACGCATCGCGGCGAAGGGGTTGGGCGATCGTGTGACGATCGAACTCAAGCCCTTCCAGGAGGTGAGCGGAGCCTTCGACAAGATCGCCTCGATCGGCATGTTCGAACATGTCGGCTGGGCCCATCACGACGCCTATTTCAGTGCCGTGCGCAAACTCCTGCGGCCGAACGGGCTCTATCTCCACCACGCCATCACCCGGCCGGCCAAGGCCACCGACAAGGCATTTCGCAAAGGCACGAAGGAATATGCGGCGATCATCCGCTACATTTTTCCCGGCGCCGAACTCGACCATGTCGGCCACTCCGCGCAAAAGCTGGAGGCGCACCGTTTCGAGGTCCACGACGTCGAGAACTGGCGCGAGCATTATGGCCGCACCTGCCGGCTCTGGCACGACCGCCTGAGCGCCAATATGGAAGAAGCGTCGCGGATCGCCGGCGAGCCCCGCGCCCGTCTCTGGCTGCTTTATCTGGCCGGCGTCTCACTGGGTTTCAGCCGGGGCGGCCTGCTGATCTACCAGACACTCGCCTCGCGGCGGGCCAAGGGACCGGCCGAACTGCCCCCGACCCGGCAAGACCTTTATCGCTAAGCCGATTTCCCGCGCGCGGTGACCGCGAAAACGCCCAGTCGGGCGCCTCCCCGACAAAATTGATCGGCTAACTTAGTTTCTTTTGGAACCTCTCCTGCCGTGGATCATTCTTTCGTGATCACCAATGGGAGTAAAATCGATGAGAAACACTCTCTACACGGCACTTCTAGCCGGCGTCGTCATGCCCTTCGCGGCCTTCGCGCAGGATGCCACCACGCCGCCCCCAACCGATACCCCGCCGGCTGCCGAAGCGCCGGCCGACGCAACCGCGCCAGCCGATTCAGCGGCTCCGGCGGAGGGAACGGACGCGACCACCGGCGACGCCGCCGCGCCTGCCGAGGGCGAGCCAATGTCCAGGGACGATGCGACCGCCATGCCGGACTCAGGCGCGGCCGCCCCTGCG
This sequence comes from Aurantimonas coralicida, assembly GCA_011050685.1. GTDB lineage: Bacteria > Pseudomonadota > Alphaproteobacteria > Rhizobiales > Rhizobiaceae > Aurantimonas > Aurantimonas coralicida_A. The sequence continues at coordinate 45,007 of DRFF01000141.1, read as the reverse complement.
GATATGCCCACGACGACCAACACCGAGGCGGCACCTGCTGACACCACGGCGATGGACACGGCCACGTCAACCGACGCGACCATGGCCGACGGTCCGTTCGTCGTCGTCCCGCCGACCGGCGCTTGGCGTGTCGAGGACCTGAATGGCAAGGACGTCTACGATACCGCCGGTGAAAGCATTGGGTCGATCACCGACGTGCTCGTCTCGGAGCAGGGCGAAGTAATCGCGGTGCTCGTCGGTGTCGGCGGCTTCCTCGGCATCGGCCGCAAGGATGTCGCGGTTGCGATGGACGCGCTCGAATTCGGTCCGGGCAAGACCGAAGGTCTTCCCAAGAAGGCCGACATCGAGGCCGCTGCTCCCGCTCCTGTCGATCCGGCTGTCGGCGGCGCGGCGACGGGTGTCGATCCGGCGGCCGGTGGCGCCGCTCAGCCGGCGCCTGAGCCCCAGACTCCGGTCGTCGGCGAGGACAATCTGCCGGATCGGATCGTGCTGAACGTCTCGCGCGAGCAGCTCGAGGCCGCGCCCGCCTATGGCGAGCCGGAAGAGGCAGAAGCCGCCGAGGAAGCTGCGCCCGATGCGGGGATGGCTCCGGCCGACGGCACGACACCGGCACCGCAATAAGCGCACGAGCGCGCAAGCGGGATTCGTTCGGCTGTCATACCACCCGTCCCGGTTTACGCCGGGGCGGGATTTTTTTGTCGCTGGCCGGGGCTGGGACGAGCATCCGTCCATGCAAAAGGCCGCTCCCTGTTGCCAGGAAGCGGCCCCGTGACTCTCGTATACCGGGGGTCCTTCGACCGTAACCCGGACCCGACTGTCTCAAGCGAAGCGAGAAGACTGCTCCATCGCTTGACCGAGACATTGAGACCCAACCGGCATCTGGAAATCACTCGACATTGGATCACCTCCTTTCGCTTCGTTAAACACACCGCGAGTATGCGGGCATAAAACAGGCAAGGCAAGATGGTGGCGTTTTTCGCGCCAGCCTGACGCAAGTCGCCACCGTCGCGGGCTCCATCTCAACCCTTGCGGTTCTCCCGATTTTCCACCAGATCGTCGACCACAGCGGGATCGGCAAGCGTCGACGTGTCGCCGAGCGCGCCGAAATCGTCCTCGGCGATCTTGCGCAGGATCCGCCGCATGATCTTGCCCGACCGGGTCTTCGGCAGGCCCGGCGCGAACTGGATCTTGTCCGGCGATGCGATCGGCCCGATCTCCTCGCGGACATGGGCGACCAGCTCTTTTTTCAGGGCGTCGGAAGGCTGTTGCCCCTCCATCAAGGTGACGTAGCAATAGATGCCCTGGCCCTTGATGTCGTGCGGGTAGCCGACCACCGCTGCCTCGGAGACCTTCGGATGCGAGACCAGCGCCGATTCGACCTCGGCCGTGCCCATGCGATGGCCCGAAACGTTGATGACGTCGTCGACGCGGCCGGTGATCCACCAATAGCCGTCTTCGTCGCACTTCGCCCCGTCGCCGGTGAAGTATTTGCCCTTGTAGGTCGAGAAATAGGTCTGCTCGAAGCGGTCGTGATCGCCGTAGATCGTGCGCATCTGGCCGGGCCAGGAATCGGTGATGCAAAGATTGCCTTCGGCCACGCCCTCCAGCGCCGTGCCGTCATTGTCGACGAGCTGCGGAATGACGCCGAAGAACGGCCGCGTCGCCGAGCCGGGCTTGAGATCCGTTGCGCCAGGCAGCGGCGTGATCATGATGCCGCCGGTCTCGGTCTGCCACCAGGTATCGACGATCGGCGAGCGCTCGTCGCCGACGACGCGGTAATACCAGTTCCACGCCTCCGGATTGATCGGCTCGCCGACGCTGCCGAGGACCTTGAGACTCTTGCGCGAGGTCTTCGTCACCTTGTCGTCGCCGGCGCCCATCAGCGCCCGGATCGCCGTCGGCGCGGTGTAGAAGATATTGACCTTGTGCTTGTCGATGACCTGCCAGAATCGCGAGGTATCCGGATAGTTCGGTACGCCCTCGAACATCAGCGTCGTCGCGCCATTGGCGAGCGGGCCGTAGACGATGTAGCTGTGGCCGGTCACCCAGCCGACATCGGCCGTACACCAGTAGATGTCGCCGTCATGGTAGTCGAAGACGTATTCATGCGTCATCGCGGCATAGACGAGATAACCGCCGGTCGTATGGAGGACGCCCTTCGGCTTGCCGGTCGAGCCGGAGGTATAAAGGATGAACAGCGGGTCCTCCGCGCCCATCTTCTCCGGCGGACAATCGGTGGACGCTGTCTCGCGCGCCTCGTGCCACCAGACGTCGCGGCCCTCGGTCCAGGGCACATCGGCGCCGGTGCGCCGCACGACCAGCACCGTCTTGACCGCATGGCCGGCCTTTGCGGCAATCTCGCAGGCCCGGTCGGCGTTCTTCTTGAGCGGCACCGTGCGCCCGCCGCGCAGGCCCTCGTCGGCGGTGATCAGGACGTCCGAGGTGGCGCCGTCCAGCCGGCCGGCCAGCGCGTCCGGCGAAAACCCGCCGAACACCACCGAATGGACCGCGCCGATCCGCGCCGAGGCGAGCATCGCATAGGCCGCCTCCGGGATCATCGGCATGTAGATCGTCACCCGGTCGCCCTTTTTCACGCCCCGCGCCTTGAGGGCGTTGGCCATGCGGCAAACCTCCTCATGCAGTTCGCGATAGGTGATCGCCTTCGATTCGGATGGATCGTCCCCCTCCCACAGGATGGCCGTCTGGTCGCCGCGCTTGTCCAGATGGCGGTCGATGCAGTTGGCCGCGACGTTGAGCGTCCCGTCCTCGAACCAGCGAATATCGATCTGGCCCGGCGCGAAGGAGGTGTTCTTCACCTTGGTGAAGGGCGTCATCCAGTCGAGACGCTTGCCATGCTCAGCCCAGAAGCCGTCGGGATCCTCGATGCTGCGACGATACCAGGCCTGATAATCCTCGTTGGTGAGCTTCGCGCGGACCTTCCATTCGTCCTTGACGTGGATGATGTTCATGCTTCGCCTCCCATATCGTCCCGGCGGTCTCCCGCCTCCGAGAGGCAACTTAGGGTGAAACCGCGCGGACGGTCCAGCCGCGCGCGGTTAGACTTTCGAGGTGCGCGGCGCCGGCTGCCGGTTCAGGAGGCCTCGGCCGCGTATCCGCCGAGCGTATCCTTCACATAGAGGTCTTCCACCATGGTCTTGACGATGGCGACGAAGGGTACTGCGAGCGCCACGCCCATGAGGCCGAACAGCAGACCGAAGACAAGCTGCGAGCCAAGCGTCAGGGCCGGGGGCAGGGCGGTCGCCCAGCGTTGCGCCATCGGCTGGGTGACGTTGCTTTCGACGCCTTGGATGACGACGTAGACGATGAGACCGTAGAGAGCCATCTGCGGGCTGTCGGCAAAGCCCGCCAGCACGATGACAACGCCGGCAACGAAGGGTCCGAGCGTCGGCACGAAAGCCAAAAGCCCGGCCTGCAGCGCCAGCAGGAAGGCGTTCGGCATGCCGATGGCCCACAGGCCGAGGAGCGAGACCACAAAGACCGTCGCCATGGAGATGGCTTGCCCGGCCAGCCACATGGTCAACTGATGCGCGCTGTTGCACAGCGTTTTGGTGATGCGCGCGCGCCGTGGCTTGGGAAACAGGCTGACGATGCCGCGCCGATAGAGCCCCGGCTGCCAGGACACGAAGATCGCGATGAACACCACGATGAAAGCGTTGCCGAGGCCGCCGAGGATGGCGTAGGCGGCGCGCGAGGCGGAGGAAAAGAGGCCGGAGGCGCTAGGCAGGAGGGTCCCCAGCCCCGGCTCGTCCGACGGCCTTCCGTCGGAGAAACCGTACGCCTGAAGAAGCTCCGCAAGACGATCGACCTGCCCCGCCACGAGTTGGAGGAGATCGTTGAACTGCTGGACGATCACCACGCCGCCCCAGACAAAGCCGGCCGTGATCAGCAGCAACAACATGAGATAGGCGACCAGCAGTCCGACCCTTCGCGGAACGCCAACATGTCGCAGGCCCGACGCGATGCCGGTGAACGTCGAAGCAAGCACCAGACCGGCCAAGATCAGGAAAAAGGCCAGCGAAGCGGTCCAGAATACGAACAGCGCGGTTCCGACTGCCGCGACAATTCCGGCGGCAATCACGGTCCGGCGAACAAAGGCCGCCTCGCTAGACGTCTCGGCCACGCTATTGCCTCCTCAAACGGTGCTACCGTTTCATGCAAAGACGGCAGCGGCGGAAGGGTTCCGCTCCAGGGCGGCGAATTGATTGACCGTCCAGCCAGCCAGACACCGGCGGCTTGCTATCCTTGCCGGCCCGCCGGGCGAAGACCCCTCAGCCGTAATCCCGCTCGCCGAAGATCGCCGAACCGACGCGCACCGAGGTCGCGCCGAAGGCGATCGCCGCCTCGAAATCGCCGGACATGCCCATCGACAGCTTGGCGACACCCGCCTCGGCGGCGATCTTGGCCAGCAGCGCGAAATGCGGGCCGGGATTTTCGTCGGCCGGCGGAATGCACATCAGCCCCTCGATCGTGAGACCGTGCTCATTGCGGCAACGCGCGACGAAGACCGCCGCCTCGCCCGGCGCGATGCCGGCCTTTTGTGGCTCCTCGCCGGTGTTGACCTGGACATAGAGGCGCGGATGCCGGTCCTGCTTGACGGCCTCCTTGGCGATCGCCGCGGCGATCTTTTCCCGGTCGACGCTCTCGATGACGTCGAACAACGCCACCGCCTCGCCGGCCTTGTTCGACTGCAACGGGCCGATCAGCCGCAACTCGATGTTGGGGAAGCGTTCGCGCAAGGCCGGCCATTTGGCCTTGGCCTCCTGCACCTTGTTTTCGCCGAAATTCCGCTGGCCGGCGGCGATCACCGGCAGGATCGCGTCCGCGTCATAGGTCTTGGAAACCACCGCGAGATCGACCGCGTGCTCGGGCCGACCCGCGTCCTTCGTCGCCGTGGCGATCCGTTCGCACACCGCCCGGTAGCGTTCGCCTGTCGTGTCGACCATACCCAACCTTTTTGCTGCTTCGGTAGCATTCAGCGGCGATTTTGCCGCGATTCGGCGAAATCTCGCCGGTTCGTGTTGAACGGGACGCGAACAACGGAGTAAGTCAAGCCGCATTGCCCACGCCCGACGGCCCCAGATGGCCGCGCCAGGATACCGACCCGCCGCATGTCATCAGAACGCTATAACCCCCGCGCATCCGAATCCCGCTGGCAAAAGGCCTGGGAGGAGGCAAAACTCTTCGAGACCCGCACCGACGCCGGGGGCGAGACCTATTACGTCCTCGAAATGTTCCCCTATCCCTCCGGCCGCATCCATATGGGCCATGTGCGCAACTATGCCATGGGCGACGTGGTGGCGCGCTACAAGCGGGCCAAGGGCTTCAACGTCCTGCATCCGATGGGCTGGGACGCCTTCGGCATGCCGGCCGAGAACGCCGCGATGCAGAACAAGGTGCATCCGCGCGAATGGACCTATCAGAACATCGCGACGATGCGCGGCCAGCTCAAGTCGATGGGCCTGTCGCTGGACTGGTCGCGGGAATTCGCCACCTGCGACGTCGACTATTATCACCGCCAGCAGATGCTGTTCCTCGACTTTCTGGAGCACGGCCTTGCCTATCGCAAGAAGTCGAAGGTCAATTGGGACCCGGTCGACCAGACGGTGCTCGCCAACGAGCAAGTGATCGACGGCAAGGGCTGGCGCTCCGGCGCCGAGGTCGAGAGCCGCGAGCTCACCCAGTGGTTCTTCAAGATCACAGCCTATGCCGACGATCTCCTGGCCGCCCTCGACACCCTGCCCGGCTGGCCGGAAAAGGTCCGGCTGATGCAGAGGAACTGGATCGGGCGCTCCGAGGGCCTGCTGGTGCGCTGGGCGCTCGACCCGGCCACCGCGCCTGCGGCTCACAAGGACGTCACCGTCTTCACCACCCGTCCGGATACGCTGTTCGGCGCCTCCTTCATGGCGGTGGCCGCAGACCATCCGCTGGCGACCGCTGCGGCGAAGGACAATCCGGACGTCCAGGCCTTCATCGCCGCGTGCCGGCGACAGGGTACCACCGCCGAGGCTCTCGAAACCGCCGAGAAGAAGGGCATTCCGACCGGCTTCACCGTCACTCATCCCTTCGACGAGACGTGGCAGTTGCCGGTCTACGTGGCGAATTTCGTGCTGATGGACTACGGCACCGGCGCGATCTTCGGCTGCCCCGCGCATGATCAGCGCGATCTCGACTTCGCTCGCAAATATGATCTGCCGGTGCAGGCGGTGGTGCTGCCGCCGGATGCCGATCCCGCGCGCTTTGCGATCGGCGCCGAGGCCTATGTCGACGACGGCACGATCTTCCATTCGCGCTTCCTCGACGGCCTCTCGCCCGACGCCGCCTTCGAGGCAGTGGCGGCAAAGCTCGAGGCGACCGATCTGTTCGGGACGCCGCAGGCCGAGCGCCAAGTCAATTTCCGGTTGCGTGACTGGGGCATTTCGCGCCAGCGCTATTGGGGTTGCCCGATCCCGGTGCTGCATTGCGAGGCTTGCGGCGTCGTGCCGGAGGCCAAGGCAAACCTCCCCGTCAAGCTTCCCGACGACATCGATTTCGACAAGCCCGGCAATCCGCTCGACCGGCACCCGACCTGGCGTGACGCCACCTGTCCGCAATGCGGTGGTACGGCGCGGCGCGAGACCGACACGATGGACACCTTTGTCGATTCCTCGTGGTATTTCGCCCGCTTCACCGCGCCCCATGCCGACGCGCCGACCGACCCTCAGGCCGCCAATGCCTGGCTGCCGGTCGACCAGTATATCGGCGGCATCGAGCACGCGATCCTGCATCTTCTCTATTCGCGCTTCTTCGTCCGGGCGATGCGGGCCTGCGGCCATCTCGATCTCGACGAGCCATTCAAGGGCCTGTTCACGCAAGGCATGGTGGTCCACGAAACCTATCGCGAGGGCCGCGAATGGGTGCCCCCGGCCGACGTGGCGATTGCGGAGAACGAGACCGGCCGCGTCGCGACCCGGATCGCGACCGGCGCGCGGCTGGAAATCGGCGGCATCGAAAAGATGTCGAAATCGAAGAAGAACGTCGTCGATCCGGACGACATCATCGCCTCCTACGGCGCCGACACGGCGCGCTGGTTCATGCTGTCGGATTCGCCCCCCGACCGCGACGTCATCTGGACGGAGGCCGGCGTCGAGGGCGCCCATCGCTTCGTGCAGCGGCTGTGGCGTCTGGTCGCCGACACCGCGCCTCGGCTTGCCGGGGCGCCCGAGCAAGGCTCCGGCGACGACGAATCCGTCCTGGCGATCCGCCGCGCGGCGCACCGCACAGCGGCGGGCGTTGCCGACGACATCGAGCGTCTGGCCTTCAACAAGGCGGTGGCGCGGATCTACGAACTGGTCAACACGCTCGCCGCGTCCCTTCCAAAGATTTCCAAGGACAGCAATCCGGCCCTGAAGGGGGCAGGGCGCGAGGCACTGTCGATCCTCGTCCGCCTGATCGCGCCGATGATGCCGCATCTCGCCGAAGCGTGCTGGGCCGAATTGGGCGAAGCGGGACTTGTGGCCGCCGCATCCTGGCCGAGCGTCGAGCCGGCGCTGTTGCGCGACGATACGGTTACGCTGCCCGTCCAGATCAACGGCAAGAAGCGCGGCGACTTGACCATGCCGGCTGCGGCCGGCAAACCTGACGTGGAGCAAGCGGCGCTGGCACTCGACTTCGTCCAGTCGGCGCTGGCCGGCAATGCGCCGAAGCGTATCGTGGTCGTCCCCGGGAGAATCGTGAATGTCGTCCTCTGATCCGCTTCGACCCCGCGCCCTTGTCGCTGTCGGCCTTGCCCTCGCGGTTCTGGCTCTTCCGGCCTGCACGGCCCGCCCGCTTTATGCATCGGCCGACAATTCGGACATGCTTGCGCCCGGCGGCGCCTTGGCGGCGCTGCGCGGCCGTATCGCGGTGTCCGAAGCCAATTCACGCACCGACCAGATCGTCCGCAACGCCCTCCTGTCGCGCCTGAACCAGGGAACGCGGGTCGCCCAGCCGCTCTACGAGGTCCGCCTCACCGTCACCGGCAGCGAAACCGGCATCGCCATCGAATCGGGAGGCGCGCTCAGCTCCGCCCTTTACCGCATGACCGCGCGATATCAGCTTGTCCGGCTGTCGGACAATCAGGTTGTCGACAAGGCCAGCCGCACGACAACGGTCCCGTTCGATCGGACCGCGCAGCTTTATCAAACTCAGCGCGCACTCATCGACGCGCGCCAGCAGGCGGGCGAGGACGTCGCGGCCCAGCTCGAAATCGCGCTTGTGCGCGCGCTCGAAAAGGCCGGAGTCTGACGGCAACGTCCTGGCAAGGCGTCCGATAATGAAGGACATTGGCGCGACAGATCGCAAGGACGGACGCGAATAATGGCGCAAAAGAAGGCGGGCGAGGTCGAGGCGTTCCTCTCGCGTCCCGATTTTTCGTTTCCGGTCATCCTGCTTTACGGCCCCGACCCGGGTCTCGTCGCCGAACGCTCCGCCAGGATCGCCGAGATGTCCGGCGTCGACCGCGACGACCCCTTCGCGGCAGTGACGCTGGCGGCCGACGAGCTGGAGAAGGATATCGGCCGGCTCTTCGACGAGGCCCGGACCGTGTCGCTGTTCGGCGGCCGCCGTCTCATTCGGGTGCGTGGCGCCGGCGCCGGCAAGGGCCTGGCGGAAGCGGTCGGCGATCTCGCCGCTTCGCCGCTCGAAGGCGCCCTCGTCATTGTCGAAGCCGGCGACCTCAAGAAAAGCGCCGCGCTTCGCAACAACGTCGAGCGTGGGCGATTTGCCATGGCGCTGCCCTGTTACCAGGACGAGGGCAGGGCGATCGACAAGATGATCGACGAGGAACTTGGTCAAAGCGGGCTGTCGATCGACCGGGAGGCGCGCGACGAACTGCGCGCCCGCCTCGGAGCCAATCGTCTTGCCTCGCGCGGCGAGGTCCGCAAGCTCTGTCTCTACGCTTTGGGCGCGCCGTCGGTGACCGAGGCGGACGTCCGGGCCGTCGTCGGCGACGTTTCGGCGGATACGCTGGAAGAGACCATCGATGCCGCGGCGAGCGGCAACGTCAAGCGCCTGCCGCATCTCATCGACCGGCTGGTGTCGGCCGGCACCGCCACCTTCCAGTTGCACCAGAATCTGCTGCGCTATTTCCAGCAGTTGCAGACCATGCGCGAGATGGTCGAACGCGGCGGCGAGCCGATCGGGCGCGTGGTCGAGCGGCGACGGCCGCATTTCCGGCGCAAAGCGGCTCTCGAGGCCGCGTTGGCGGCCTGGCCGCTGGAAGAAATCACCACCATTCTCCAGCGGATCGAGCGGGACATCCTGTCGAGCCGCAAGGAAGGCGGGCTCGCCTTGACGATCACCCAGAAAACCTTGCTCGACATCGCCGTGGAAGCGGCCCATCTGCGCGCCCGGGGCAGCCGCGTCTGACATCAGGCCAGACGACATCGCCCCCGGGCTGCGTGGAACCCCATCCCCTGTTTCACGTAAGTCGTGCGGCCAACCCGAACGCGGTGGCTTAGAGCCCCCGCACCCGCGGCTGTTGTTCAACCCGGCGTTGTGCCCGCGTCTGCAACAGACCACAGATCTCGTCGAGTTGCTCCAGATCAGCGTAATCGATGCGGATCGATCCGCGCTCCCCATCGACGCGAATTTCCACCGGCATGCCGAGCGCTTGCGCCAGAAGATTCTCCAGCGCCACGACATCGGCATCGCGCTCGGCAGCCGCCTTGCGCTTGCCTTTGCGCGCGGGCTTGGCCGGCCGGTTGTCCAACGTCTCGGTGGGTTTGCGGGCGAGATCCTCCGCCTCGCGCACACTCAAGCCGCGCGACACGATTTCATTCGCCAGCGCGAGCGGATCCTCGGCGGTCACCACGGTCCGCGCCGCGCCGGGCGACAGCGTGCCGGCGACCACCATGCCGCGCACTTCCTCCGGCAATTTCAGCAACCGGAGCGTGTTGGCGACATGGCTGCGGCTCTTGCCGAGCACGTCGGCAAGATCGGACTGGGTGTAGCCGTGTTCATCGATCAGCGTCTCGTAGGCCTGAGCCTCTTCGACCGCGTTGAGATCGGCGCGCTGAACGTTTTCGATGATCGCGATTTCGAGCGACTGACGATCGCCGATGTCGCGCAGCACGACCGGGACCTCGCTGAGGCCGGCGGCCCGGGCGGCGCGCCAGCGCCGTTCGCCGGCGACGATCTCGAAATCCTCCGGCTGGCCCGGCTTCGGACGCAGCAGCAGCGGCTGGACGACGCCATGATTCTTGATCGAGGCGGCCAGATCGTTGAGATCGGCCTCGTCGAAGCGGCGGCGCGGATTGTTGGGATTGGGCGAGATTCTGTCCAGGGCGACGAAGCGCTCGGCCGGGATCGCGGCCTGCGCCGCCTCAGATCCGCCATGGCCGGGCATCGGCCTTGGCGGCACGACGCCGCCCGTCCCGATCAGCGATGCGAGGCCGCGTCCCAGCCGCTGCCGCGATTTGTCTTCGTTCATCCTCGTCTCCCCGCCTTTATCGGTCCGGTCTCCGCGAAAATCCGCCCTGGGAGGCGGCCCGCCATCGCGCGCGCCGTCACGCGGCCACCAATCGTCGCTCGCGCTGAAGGATTTCCGAGGCCAGGCGGATATAGGCCTGACTGCCCGGACATTTCATGTCGTAGAGAACCACGGGTTTACCGAAAGACGGCGCTTCCGATACCCGTACATTGCGCGGGATAATCGTCTCGTAGACATGTTCGCCCATATAGGAGCGCACGTCCCGAACCACCTGCGCCGCCAGATTGTTACGCCCGTCATACATCGTCAAGACGATCCCGTGCAGTGCCAATGTCGGGTTCAGCGTATCGCGAACCTGCTCGACGGTCTGCAGCAACTGGCTGAGGCCTTCCAGCGCGAAGAACTCGCATTGCAGCGGCACCAGGATCGAATCCGCCGCCGCCATGGCGTTGATCGTGAGGAGATTCAGGGATGGCGGGCAATCGATCAGGACGAAATCGAACAGCGGCGTGTCGACCTGATGGAAATGCAGGGCGTCGCGCAGCCGATAAGCCCGGCCGGTCGCCCCGGATATTTCCATCTCCAGGCCGAGAAGATCGAGGGTCGACGGGATGATGGACAGGCTCGGCACCGCCGTCGCCGTCGCCGCCTCTGTGATCGAGGCCGCCTCCATCAGCACGTCGTAAGACGAGACGTCACGGTCGTCCTTTTCGATCCCGAGCCCGGTCGAGGCATTGCCCTGGGGATCGAGATCGATGAGCAGCGTCCGCTTGCCGATCGCGGCAAGCGCGGTGGCAAGGTTGATGGCGGTCGTGGTCTTGCCGACACCGCCTTTTTGATTGGCTATGGTGATGATCCGCATCGGCTGCCCGCTTATCGCATCCATCGGTCGCCTCCCGCATCGTTACGATGGCCGCTCTCTCGCCAGCCCTCGCGGCTTGACCGAAGCCCCACCGGGTAAAAGGCCCGGCCCCGCGGGAGCATGGCGTAGCCTAACGCCGCGCGATGTTACCGATGTCGAGGATGACCGAACCATCCTCGAGGTTCGATTCATGCTTTACCACGGTGAATCGCCAATGGGCAGCCGCTTGGTTAATTTCCTGTTCATGACTGCGTCCCTTTTGAAAAAAGCACCGCGCCGACGTCCGGATAAGAGGCGCCACCATCGCCAACAGCTCGGGCAGCGGCGCCAGAGCGCGCGCGGTCACCAGATCCGCCGCTGCCAGCGCCGCGCCGCAATCCTCGATCCGCGCGGCGTGAACCGTTCCGTCGACACCGATTCCGCGTTGGACGGCGCGCAAGAAAGCCGCCTTCTTGGCGTTGCTCTCGATCAGGTCGACGACGCCGCCTTGGTCCGCCCGCGCCGCAGCCACGACGAGGCCTGGAAGGCCCGCGCCGGACCCCAAGTCGACGCAGCGCTGAAACGGCGGCAGCAGGTGGTCCAGCGCCAGCGAATCAGCGATGTGCCGCGACCAGGCATCACCGATCGTCGCCGGAGCGACGAGATTGATGCGGCGCTGCCATTCGGTTAGCAGGGCGACATATTGATCCAGACGCGTCAGCGTTTCACGTGAAACATCGTGAGTTTCGAGAAAATGCGCGCGACCCTCCGCCTGTTGCGCCGCCACCTCGGCGGGGCGCGGCGCGGCCTCGCGCTTTGGTTTGGCTGCAGGCTGGCGCTCCGGCGGAAATGGCTTTCGCTCACGCCGCACGAACGACCTCACTGCGCCGCATGGCGACGAGAATCAGAGCGAGAGCAGCCGGCGTCATCCCGTCGATCCGTTCGGCTTCTGCAATCGACGTCGGGCGACGGGCCATCAGCTTTTGCCGCAATTCGTTGGACAGCCCGGTGAGAGCGGAAAAGTCCAGATCGACCGGGATCGTCCGGTTCTCGTCCCGGCGCAGACGTTCCTGATCGCGCCGCTGGCGGTCCAGATAGACATCGTAGCCAGCTTCGATCTCGATCCGCTCCCGGATTGGCCCACCGATATCCTTGAACTCCGGCCAGATGGCGGTCAGCCGGTCCAGATCGATCTCGGTTTGTGAGAGCAGCTGCCAGGCCGTACGCCGGCGCCCGTCCTGATTGACTGATAGCCCATGTCGCTGGGCTTCGGACGGCGTCAGCTGGGCGGCTTCCAGCAGCGCGCGCGCCTTGGCGAGCGCCGCCTCGCTTTCCTCGAAGGCCTGGCGGCGGTCGGCGTCGACGATGCCAAGCGACAGGCCGAGCGGCGTCAAGCGGCGGTCGGCATTGTCGGCCCGAAGCGACAGGCGGAATTCGGCCCGCGAGGTGAACATGCGATAGGGCTCAGACACCCCGGTGCGAGTGAGATCGTCGATCATGACGCCGATATAGGCGTCGGCCCGGCCGATGCCGACAGGCTCCGCGCCACCGGCAAGCCGCGCCGCGTTGATCCCGGCGACAATTCCCTGCGCCGCGGCTTCCTCGTAACCCGTCGTGCCGTTGATCTGGCCAGCGAGGAACAGGCCGTCGGCACGCCGGACCGCAAGGTAGCGATCAAGCTCGCGCGGATCGACATGATCATATTCGATGGCGTAGCCAGGCTTGAGCACGTCCACCCGCTCCAGTCCCGGGATCGAGCGCAGGAACTGCAACTGCACGTCCTCGGGCAGGGAGGTCGACACGCCATTCGGGTAGATCGTGTCGTCGTCGAGCCCCTCCGGCTCAAGAAAGATCTGGTGGCCGTCGCGGTCGCCGAACTTGACGATCTTGTCCTCGATCGAGGGACAATAGCGCGGCCCGGCACCCTCGATACGGCCGGAATAGAGGGCCGAACGGCCAATATTCTCACGGATGATCCGGTGGGTTTCCGGCGTCGTCCGGGTGATCCCGCAATCGATCTGCGGGTTGGTGATCGCCTTCGTCAGATAAGAAAACGGAACCGGGTCCGCGTCCGGGGCCTGCCGGTCGAGCCCGCTCCAGTCGATCGTGCGGCCGTCGAGCCGCGCCGGCGTACCGGTCTTTAGCCGGCCCAGCGCGAGGCCAAGCCGCTTCAGCGTCCCCGAAAGGCCCGTCGAGGGATCCTCGCCCATGCGCCCGGCCGGGATCGTCCGATCGCCGATATGGATCAGACCCGACAGGAACGTCCCGGTCGTCAGCACCACGGCTCGGCACTGAATGGTGCGGCCGTCGCCGAAGACCACGCCCGTCACCCGGTTCCGCTTGTCCAGGACAAGATCGGCGACATCGCCTTCGACCACGTCGAGATCGGCATGGGACTTGATCGCCGCCTGCATCGCCTCGCGGTAGAGACGCCGGTCGGCCTGGGTCCGCGGTCCGCGCACCGCTGGCCCCTTGCGCCGGTTGAGTAGGCGAAACTGGATACCGGCCGCGTCGGCAACCCGGCCCATCAACCCGCCCAGCGCGTCGATCTCGCGCACGAGATGGCCTTTGCCGATGCCGCCGATCGCCGGATTGCAACTCATCGCGCCGATCGTATGGAAGCGGTGGGTGACCAGCGCGGTTCGAGCCCCGGCTCGCGCCGCGGCGCTGGCGGCCTCGCAGCCGGCATGGCCGCCGCCGATTATGACGACGTCGTAGTCGGATTTGGCGGGGAGGGACGGATCGCGCATGGGTCTCGGATACTGGTTGGGCGGTACGGGGCGGGACGGCCGCGACAGGGGCTTCGGCACCGACAGGCAAACATTTTTGCAGTGAAGCCAAGCCTATAAAGGCTCAATCGCTCGGAGACAACGCAAGCGGAAATGCGGCAACAGGCCCGCTTTCCCTCATTTGCCGATGCAGAACTCGGAAAAGATGACGTCCAGAAGGTCCTCGACGCCGACCTGGCCGGTCAGCGCGCCGAGACGGTTGCCGGCCCGCCGCAGGGATTCCGCCCCCACTTCCGGCGGCATGTCCGGCTTCGACACGAATTGTTCGAGAATCCGCAAGGCATCGGCGACCAGCTCCTTGTGACGGGTGCGCATCGGCACCGTTTCGTCGGGATCGCCGGCGGCGTCGACCGCCAGGGCCGAGACACGCGCGACAAGGGCAGACATCCCCTCGCCGGTCTTGGTGGAAATGGCGAAGTCGAAGGCGAAATCGTCCCACTCGCCGCCGAACCGGGCCGCCAGACCATGCGGGTCCGGACGGTCGGCCTTGGTGCGAACGGTGAGGATATGCCTATGCGGCCGGGACATCCGCGCCGCGACGTCGTCCAGAGGCGCATCCGATGCGGCGAGCACCATCGGGTGTTTCACGTGAGTCAAAAGGTCCAAGAACCGTGCGAAGGGCCCATGTCCGGATTGGGGATCGACCAGCGCCAGCACCAGATCGGCCGAATCCATGACGGCCCGCGCCCGCTCGACGCCGATCGCTTCCACCGCATCGGAGGTGTCCCGGATCCCGGCCGTGTCGGAGAAACGCACCGGGACGCCGCCGAGATCGAGAGTCGCCTCGATCACGTCACGCGTCGTACCCGGAATTTCGGTGACAATCGCCACATCCCGATCGGCCAGGGCATTGAGCAGGCTGGACTTTCCGGCGTTCGGCGCACCGACGATCGCCACACGGTAGCCTTCGCGCAGGATTTCGCCGCGATCCGCCTTGCCGAGATGGGTCCGCATCTCATCGACGAGCGCCGCGATCTTTGTCCCGATCCCACCAGCAACGTCATCGCCCACATCCCCCTCGTCGGCAAAGTCGAACGAAGCTTCGATCATTGCCCGCGCTTGCGTCAGCCGCCGCATCCAGTCCTGGTAGATCGTGCGCAACGCCCCACCCGCCTGCGCCACCGCCATGCGGCGCTGCGCCTCGGTCTCGGCCGCGATGAGATCGGCCAGCCCCTCGGCCTCGGTCAGGTCGATGCGGCCATTCTCGAAGGCGCGCCGGGTGAACTCGCCGGCCACGGCGAGGCGCACATCGGGAAGCCCCGTCGCCGCGTCGAGAAAGGCCGCGACGACGGCCCGCCCGCCATGCAGGTGAAACTCGGCGAGGTCCTCGCCGGTGACGCTGCCCGGCGACGGAAAGAACAAGGCGATGCCCCGGTCGATGGTCGCGCCGGACGCATCGCGGAACCGGCGAAGGCTGGCGCGGCGTTCCGGCGGGATTCCACCGGCAAGGCTCTCCATGGCGATCCGAGCGGACGGTCCGCTGACGCGCACGACGGCGACGCCGGAGGGCAGGGCGCCGGAGGACAGGGCGGCAATGGTATCGGATGGGATCAAATGAGCGGCTCGGTCTATCCCGTGATGGTCGAGGGCGACAAAACCAGCTTCCACGGGTGTTCGCAACCGGCAGGCGGCGACGCAATCCTGCGCGCGTTTTGGCCGCGACACGCCATTGAACGGGAAGTCGCCCTCGAAATCGTCGAGAGCTTGCCTTAGGTTTCCGGGTTTGAGGGGCGAAACGACGGGATTTCCATGAGCGACGCGCGCGACAACCGGCTGGGCGATGCCGTCAGCCCGTATCTCCTGCAGCATCGAGACAACCCGGTCGATTGGCGGGAATGGTCCGACGCCACGCTGGCCGAGGCACGCGCGCTCGACCGGCCGATCCTCCTGTCCGTCGGTTATGCGGCCTGTCACTGGTGCCATGTCATGGCGCATGAGAGCTTCGAGGACGAGGGCGTGGCGGCGGCGATGAACCGCGACTTCGTCAATGTGAAGGTGGATCGCGAAGAGCGGCCCGACATCGACCATCTCTACATGACCGCGCTGCAGGCGATGGGCGAGCAGGGCGGCTGGCCGATGACCATGTTCCTGACTCCGGACGGCCAGCCGTTCTTCGGCGGCACGTATTTTCCCAAGGACGCCCGCTATGGCCGCCCCGGTTTTACCCAGGTTCTCGAAGCCATCGCCAAGGCGTGGCGGGAGAAGCGCGCCGATCTAACGACCAGCGCCGGTGCGATCTCTGGGCGGCTGAGCGAATTCCTGTCGCGTTCGGCGGCACCGGGACCGC
The DNA here is from genome assembly GCA_011050685.1 of Aurantimonas coralicida. Lineage (GTDB taxonomy): Bacteria > Pseudomonadota > Alphaproteobacteria > Rhizobiales > Rhizobiaceae > Aurantimonas > Aurantimonas coralicida_A. Next base: position 28,622 of record DRFF01000141.1, on the reverse strand, counting down.
TTGCCGACCTAGATCTGGCGGGCCCGGCGGAGCGCATCGGCCAGATGATCGATCCGGCCCAAGGCGGGCTTCGCGGCGCGCCGAAGTTTCCCAACGCGCCGTTCATGGAAATCCTGGCGCGGTCGGCTTTCGAGACCGGCTCCCCGAAGCATCGCCAGGCCTTTCTCAAAACCATCCGTGCGCTCTCGCTCGGTGGCATCTACGACCATCTCGGCGGCGGCCTGCATCGCTATTCGACTGACGACCGCTGGCTGGTGCCGCATTTCGAGAAGATGCTTTACGACAATGCCCAATTCCTGCGCCATCTCGGCTGGGCCTACCGGATGACCGGCGACGATCTGTTTCGATCCCGGATCGACGAGACCATCGGCTGGCTGCAGCGGGAAATGCGCGTCGACGGCGGCGGCCTCGCCGCGTCGCTCGACGCCGACAGTCCAAACGCCGACGGCCATTCGGAGGAGGGTGCCTTCTATGTCTGGTCGGCGGGCCAGATAGAGGGTCTGCTCGGTGATCGCGCCGCGCCGTTCAAAGCCGCCTTCGACGTCGGCGAGACCGGTAATTGGGAGGGGCATTCGATCCTGCATCGCCTGCATCCGGGCGCCACGTCGAGCGACCCTGACTTTGCCGCGGAACGCCGGATGCTCCTCGAGAAAAGAGCCGACCGGCCGCGACCCGGCCGCGACGACAAGGTTCTCGCCGACTGGAACGGCCTGATGATCCGGGCGCTGGCGGAAATCGGTAGCGCTCTCGGGAACGACGATGCGCTGGCCCTCGCGCGCGATGCATTCGATTTTGTCGTCCAGGATATGATTGTCGACGGTCGCCTGCGCCATGCCGCGCGAGCCGGACGAACGACCGGTCTGGCGCTGTCCTCCGACTATGGCGCCTTGATCCAGGCCGCGGTCGCGTTGTTCGCGGCAACCCTCGATGCGCGCTATCTCGACCGTGCCCGCTGGTTCGCCGACGAACTCGAACGCTGGCACACCGATGGCGACGGCGGACACTATCTGAACGCTTCCGACGCCTCCGACGTGATGATTCGCCTGCGCGGCGACCAGGACGACGCGATTCCCGGCGGCACCGCGCTTGTCATCGAAGGACTTGCGATGCTCGCCCAGGCCAGCGGCGCGATCGAGATCGGCGAACGGGCCGAGCGGGCGGCCCTTCTTGCCGCCGGCCGCATCGGGCAGGGAGCGGCAGGCTTTCCCGGCATCGTCGCGGCCACGGGCCGGCTACGTCGCGGCAGCGAACTCTGCGTGATCGGCACGCCGGACGATCCGGGATTCCCCGAGATGCTCGCCAAGGCGCATCAAAGCGTCGATCTCGATCGCCTCGATCTGGTCCTGGCCGATCCCGATCGGCTGCCGGAGCAACTACCGACCGCCGCGATGCGGCCCTTGCGCCGGCCGGCCGCCTATTTGTGCGAGGGTCGCGTCTGTCGGCCCCCGGTCTACGATGACGCGGCGCTGGCGAAGGCGTTGAGCGGCGACAGCGATTAATACGAGGGTTCCGCCGGCGCGGTCTATGCCACTCGGCCGACGGTCGCACCGGTAGCACTGCGCAATTGCAGCGGCACCACCTCGAAGACGTGCCGCGGCGTCCCCGCGGCGGCCCAGACGGTAGCGTGCTGGAACAGATCCTCGTCCATCAGGGTGGAAAGCTTGCTGGAGGCCCCCAGCGGCGAGACGCCGCCGATGGCGAACCCCGTCGCTTGACGGACGAAATCGGCGTCGGGCCGCTCCAGCGCCTCGCCGAAATGACCCGCCATCAAAGCCTCGTCGACCCGGTTGGCCCCCGACACCAGCAGCAGATAGGCTTGGCCGCTCGTCGCGCCCTTAAACACCAGGGATTTGACAATCTGGCCGACGTCGGCGCCGACAGCCTTCGCCGCTTCCTCCGCAGAGCGGGCCGATTGCGCGGTCTCCACGATGGCGATCTTGAGGCCCTTGGCGTCCGCGTCGGCCTCGACCCGTGCCACCGCATCTGGTTTCTCTCGCATCCTCGATCCCTCCCCGTTGCTCGCGACAGACTTCCGGTCTCGTGTCGTCGCAGTCAAGCCGAGTCGGCGGCGCAACGAAAAACGGCGGCCCACAAGGACCGCCGTTTCACGTGAGTCACGCCATTCGCGTCAGGCGACCCGGATGCGATCAGGTATTCATCGAATCGAAGAAATCGGCGTTGCTCTTGGTCTGCTTGAGCTTGTCGTTCAGGAATTCGATCGCGTCGGTCGTGCCCATCGGCGACAGGATCCGGCGCAGCACGAAAATCTTCTGCAGATCGCCCTTCGGGACCAGCAGGTCCTCCTTACGGGTGCCGGACTTCAGGATGTCCATCGCCGGGTAGATACGCTTGTCGGCGACCTTGCGATCAAGCACGATCTCGGAGTTGCCGGTGCCCTTGAATTCTTCGAAGATCACCTCGTCCATGCGGCTGCCGGTATCGATCAGCGCCGTCGCGATGATGGTCAGCGAGCCACCTTCCTCGATATTGCGCGCCGCGCCGAAGAAGCGTTTCGGCCGCTGCAGGGCGTTGGCGTCGACACCGCCGGTCAGCACCTTGCCCGACGAGGGAACGGTGGTGTTGTAGGCGCGGCCGAGGCGGGTGATCGAATCCAGGAGGATGACGACGTCGCGGCCGTGTTCGACCAGGCGCTTGGCCTTTTCGATCACCATTTCGGCCACCTGGACGTGGCGCTGCGCCGGCTCGTCGAAGGTCGACGACACCACCTCGCCCTTCACCGACCGCTGCATGTCGGTCACTTCCTCGGGCCGCTCATCGATCAACAGAACGATCAGATAGCATTCCGGATGGTTCGCGGTGATCGAATGGGCGATGTTTTGCAGAAGTACCGTCTTGCCGGTACGCGGCTGCGCGACGATCAACGCGCGCTGGCCCTTGCCGAGCGGCGCGACGAGATCGATGACCCGGGCCGACATATCCTTCTTGGAGGTTGGATCGTCGAGCTCCATCTTGAACCGCTCGGTCGGATAAAGCGGCGTCAGATTGTCGAAGTGGCTCTTGTGGCGGATCTTCTCGGGATCGTCGAAATTGATCGTGTTGACCTTGAGCAGCGCGAAATAGCGCTCGCCGTCCTTGGGACTGCGGATCGGTCCCTCGACCGTATCGCCGGTCTTCAGCTGGAATTTGCGGATCTGCGATGGCGAAACATAGATGTCGTCCGGGCCCGGCAAGTAATTTGCCTCTGGCGAACGCAGAAAAGCGAAGCCATCCTGGAGAATTTCGACGACGCCCTCGCCGATGATTTCGACTTCCTGGGCCGCGAGTTGCTTGAGGATCGCGAACAGCAACTCCTGCTTGCGCAGAACGGAGGCGTTCTCGACCTCGTTCTCTTCGGCAAACGCGATCAATTCGGGTGCGCTTTTGTTCTTCAGGTCCTGAAGTTTCATTCGGAAATAGGCTCTTTTGGGGTTCGTGCCGACGGATCGCGTCGAAACAGATGAAGGCGACAATGGGGAAACGCTGGGGGCCGGAAACGCTAAACGGTTCTGCGGCAGGGACGAGGCGACCACAAACGGTCACGCTACGCCCGAGAAAGGCGGGATAGTCCTGTGTGATATAGCGGTGGTTGCGAGACCGCGCAAGAGGCGCGTTGGCGCCCCACGCTAAAGCCTCCTATCGCGGTTACCGCCCCGTTTCACAACCGCCGGTCGCGGTCGTCTAATCTTGCCTGTCGAACCCAAGTGCTTCAAGGGCGTCACTCACAACCGCTTCGGGCGGGACGCCGACGGATACCGTCACGCCATCCTCGTCGGATTGCAGCGGTTCCAGACCGTCGAATTGCGACTGGAGCAGCGATTTCGGCATATAGTGGCCAGTGCGGCGACCAATGCGGTCACCCACCAGATCCTGGTCGGCGGTGAGTGAGACGAAGCGCACGCGCGTATTCGCCTCGCGCAGGAGATCCCGATAGCGCCGCTTCAAAGCCGAGCAGGCGACAACGCTTGAAACCCCGTGACCGGCCTGGTCGGCGATCCAGTCGCGAATGGCGGCCAACCAAGGCGCCCGGTCGGCATCGTTTAGCGGCTGGCCGGATTCCATCTTGGCGATGTTCGCCGCCGAATGAAACTGGTCCGCCTCGGCGAACGGCCAGCCGAGACGCGCCGCCAAGAGCTTTGCCGTCGTCGTCTTGCCGACGCCCGACGGACCCATGACCACAAGAGCGGTCGTTTTTTGATCCATCTGCCCGGCTTCCTCTCCAAGCTGTCGTCAGCGATCAGAACGGTTTCACCACGACCAGAATGATGATCAGGATCAGGATGACCGCCGGCACCTCGTTCATCAGCCGCCAGAACTTGCCGGATTTGGTGTTCGCGTCCCGCTCGAACCGCTTGAACGAGGCGGACAGATAGCCGTGCAGGCCGGACATCACCAGGACGAGGGCGATCTTGGCATGGATCCAGCCGCCCTGGAACTCGAACACTTTCCAGGCGAGCCACAGGCCGAGCACCCAGGTCAGGATCATCGATGGCGTCATGATGCCCTTGAGCAGCCGCCGCTCCATCACCTTGAAGGTCTCGGACTGTGGCGTGCCGGGTCCTGCTTCCGCGTGATAGACGAACAGCCGCGGCAGATAGAGCATGCCGGCCATCCAGGCGATGATGACGAAGACGTGCAGCGCCTTGATCCAGAGCTGCCATTCGACCGGCACCAGGACGAACAGGGCTGCGACAAGCGCCAGTGCGACGACGGCGACAACGGCGGTCCGTCCGCCACCGGCCGGCTTGGTCATGGACTTGCTCGATGATGGGGTGTTCTGGTTCATGGCTTGGCAGTCCTGATGCGATCGAGAAGGGCTTCGACATGGGTGATCGGCGCCTCGGGCGTGATGCCGTGGCCGAGATTGAAGATCAACGGCCCATCACCGAGGTTGTCGAGAATCCGGTCGACGCCGTCTTCCAGCGCCTTGCCGCCAGCGATCAGCCGCAGCGGGTCGAGATTGCCCTGGATGGCGCCAGCTTTCTGCAATTCCTTCGCCTGCGACACCGGCACCGACCAATCGAGGCCGACCGCATCGACGCCGGTCTTTTCACGATAGGTGTTCAAAAGCGATCCCGCGCCCTTGGCAAAGCCGATGATCTTCGCGCCCGGCACCGCGGCACGGACCTTTTCCACGATCCTAGCGACCGGCCGCACGGCATAGGCTTCGAACGATGCCTCATCGAGAACGCCCGCCCAGGAGTCGAAGATCTGGACGCAGTCGGCACCCGCCTGCAACTGCCGGATCAGGTAGTCCGCGCTCATCTCCGCCAGCAGATACAGCAGCGTCTCCATCTCGGCCGGATTGCGATAGGCGAACAGCCGCGCCGGAGCCTGATCGGGCGTCCCGTGGCCGGCGATCATGTAGGTCGCCACCGTCCAGGGCGCGCCGCAAAAGCCGATCAGTGTCGTCTCGTCGGGCAGTTCCTCGCGCAGCCGACCGACCGTCGCGATCACCGGGGCCAGATGAGTCTCGCCGCGCGAGGGATCGAGATGAGCGATCTCATCCGGGCGGATCGGCGTCAGCTTCGGGCCTTCGCCTTGCACAAAATGCAGACCGCGATCAAGCGCATCCGGAATCACGAGGATGTCGGAAAACAGGATCGCCGCGTCGAAGCCGAAGCGGCGGATCGGCTGCAAGGTGACCTCGGTTGCCAGATCCGGATTGTAGCAGAGATCCAGGAACCCGCCGGCCTTTTCGCGGGTTGCTCGATATTCGGGAAGGTAGCGGCCGGCCTGTCTCATGAGCCACACTGGAGGGGGAAAGACGCTTTCGCCTTCCAGGACCCGGACGAGCTTTCGCTTCTGCATCAGGTTTGGGCTCCTAATAAAAAAGAAAGATTTCAAGAGAAATCGTTATTTTGATTCTATGAGTCGGTGGATAGCCGGAATTCACAAGCGGCGGTAGATGGCGGCCGTTTCACGCTCGTCCACAGCCCGAATGAGCGGTTTTGGCCCAACGGTGTGAGAAACGTTAAACTTTTAACCAATCCGCCAAATTCGTCAGGATGTTAGCGAGGCACGCGCGTTGCCGGAAACCTGTCCGAGAGCTGTGGAAAGCGTGGGATGAACACGCGTCGTCCACAAATGTCCGTTCGGACGCCCACAGGCCGTGCATCGTCGCCGATTGTGGACAAAAGCCGACTTATGCGCCTCGGTCCGGATCGGCGCGGGGGCGGGCTGGCTTAACTCTTCCTTAACCCACAGGCCCGGCGGAATTCCGGGGGTGGAGGCGGCCGGCCCCTTGCGAAGCGATGCCGAATCGAGTCCCGAGCGACGCCAATGGCGTTTCGGCCCTCGAGGCGCTATCAAGCCTCTCGGGCGTGAAGAAACGGTTAAAATGGGGACCAAATGGCCAAGGGCATCGTGCTCGCCTCCGGCAGCATCCACCGCAAGGAACTCCTCAAGAATGCCGGGATCGACTTCACCGTCGAGCCGAGCGAGCTCGACGAGCGGGCGGTCGAGGCGCCGCTGCTGCAATCGGGTGCCGGACCTGAAGACGTCGCCGCGATCCTCGCCGAGGCCAAGGCCACCGACGTCTCGGCCCGCCATCCGGGCGAGATCGTCATCGGCGCCGACCAGACCCTCTCGCTCGACGATGAGATCTTCTACAAGCCGGCCAACATGGAAGAGGCGCGGCGCACGCTCCTGAAACTCTCCGGGCGCACCCATACCCTGAACAGCGCCGTCGTCCTGGTCGAGGACGGCGTGGTCACCTGGCGGCACGTTGCCACAGCCGCGATCACCCTGCGCCAACTCGATCCGGGCTTTATCGGCCGCTATCTCGCCGCCGCCGGCCAGAAGGCGACGACCAGCGTCGGCGCCTATCAGATCGAGAAGGAGGGCATTCAGCTGATGGAGAAGATCGAGGGCGACTATTTCACTATCATCGGCCTGCCGCTGCTGCCGCTTTTGAAAGAGCTGCGCGTCCGGGGCGAGATTGATGGCTGAACCCGAGGCGGAGTGGACGCCGCAGCCTTATGTCAGCGGCGCGGACCGCCCGCGCGGCGAAGGCTCGATCTTCGATCCGAGCGATGTCCAGACGATCCCCGACGGCCCCAAGGCCTTCGTCACTGGGTGGCCGGTGTGGCATTCGCGCTCGCCGATGATCCATCAGAGCTGGCTCGCCGAATTCGGCCTTGCCGGCTCCTATCGCCGCGTCGGCGTGCCGCCCGAGGAGATCGCCGATTTCCTGAGAAGCCTGCGCAAGAACGGCTTCGTCGGCGGCAATGTGACGATCCCGCACAAGCTCGCCGCCTTCGCCGCGGCTACGCGGCGGGACGCGGCGGCCGAGGCAATCGGCGCGGTCAACACGCTGTGGTTCGAAAAATCCGGCCGGCTCGTCGGCGGCAATACCGACGCCTACGGGTTCGCGGCCAATCTCGACGAGCGGCTGCCGGGCTGGGCGGACGCCGAGACGGCGGTGGTGCTCGGCGCCGGCGGCGCGGCGCGGGCCGTGGTCTTCGCGCTTCTGAAGCGCGGAGTAAAAGCTGTGCGGATCGTCAATCGCACCGTCGAGCGGGCCGAGGAACTGGCGGCGCGCTTTGGCCCCGGCGTCAGCGGCCATGGCGAGGCGGAGCGGGAGGCACAGCTGAAGGCCGCCGATCTTCTGGTCAACACGGTGCCGATCCCGGCGAAGGACCCCGACGACGAGACGCCGGACTGGTTCGCCCCGACATTGCCGGACCTTGCCGCCTTGCCCGATCACGCGCTGGTCACCGACATCGTCTATGTGCCGCTGCAAACGCCGATATTGCAGGCAGCCGAGGCGCGCGGACTGCGCCACGCCGACGGGCTCGGCATGCTGCTGCATCAGGCGGTACCGGGCTTCGAGCGCTGGTTCGGCCAGCGCCCGGCTGTCGGCGAGGCGTTGCGCGCGAAAATCATCCGCGACATCGGCAGCGGGGTCTGACGGTGATGCGAAGCCGGCGCGGACTGGGCGAGCGATGATCGTCCTCGGCCTCACCGGCTCGATCGGCATGGGCAAGTCGACCGCCGCCGCCATGTTCGCCGACGAGGGCGTGCCGGTGTATGATGCCGACGCGGCGGTGCATCGGCTTTATGCCGGCCGCGCCGCGCCGCTGATCGAGGCGGCCTTTCCGGGCACGGTGACCGACGGCATCGTCGACCGCGCCGCGCTGGTCGCCAAGGTGCTGAACGACCCGGCGGCGATGCAGCGGCTGGAGGCGATCGTCCACCCGCTGGTGCGCGGAGAGGAAGTGGCGTTCCTCGCCGACGCACGGAAATCCGGCGCGCCTCTCGCCCTCCTCGATATTCCGCTGCTTTACGAGACCGGCGCCGAGGCGCGCTGCGACAAGATCGTGGTGGTCAGCGCGCCGGCCGAGATCCAGCGCGAGCGGGTGTTGCGTCGGCCCGGCATGAGCGAGGAAAAATTTGCGGCGATCCTGGCCAGGCAGCTGCCGGACGCGGAAAAACGCGCCCGCGCCGATTTCGTCATCGACACCGGCGACGGCTTCGACGCCACCCGCGCGGCGGTGAAGGCGGTGGTAGCGGAACTGGGGGCGGCGTAAGGGTACACAGGCCCGATCGAAAAAAGAGTCCGACGTCAGGGAATAACTCCGCGCCAGCGCTGTTGTCCTGGAGGTAAGCCGAACCCAAGCACCCTCAAGGAGCCTCCCATGCGCATGCGATCCCTGCTTCTCGCCGCAGCGACCCTGTCCCTCGCCGTCCCGTTGGCCCATGCCGGAGACTATGCCGGCGGCGCCATCAAATCGATGGAGACCGACAAGGGCGAGATCCTGACCAACGCCGACGGAATGACCCTCTACACCTTCGACAAGGACACCAAGGGCATCACCAACTGCTATGACGACTGCGCGACGAAGTGGCCGCCGGCGATGGCGGCGGCAGACGCTGCGGCCGACGGTGACTACACGCTGGTCGAACGCAAGGACGGCGGCAAGCAATGGGCCTATGACGGCATGCCGCTCTATCTGTGGCAGAACGACAAGGCGCCGGGCGAGACGACCGGCGACGGCGTCGGCGGAGTCTGGCACGTCATCCTGGAGAAATAGTCGCAGCGATGTCCCGGTTCCTGGACGAGATGGAGACATGCGTGCCGGCGTTGCGGCGCTACGCGCGGGCGCTCACGCACAATCCCGATCTCGCCGACGATCTCGTCCAGGACTGCCTCGAACGGGCGATCCGCAAAGGCCATTTGTGGAAGCCCTCGGGGCCGTTGCGGGCCTGGCTGTTTCGCGTCCTGCTGAACGTTTATCGCAACGATCTGCGGCGCCGCCGCAGGGCGCCCGATCCCATTCCCTTCGAAAACCTGCCAAGCGAGCCGCGGGCGGCGAATGTCCAGCCGGGTCGGCTGGCGCTGGCCGAGACGGCCAGGGCCATGCAGGAATTGCCGTCGGACCAGCGTGAGGCGTTGCTGCTGGTTGCCGTCGAAGAGTTGAGCTACGCCGACGCGGCCGCCGTGCTCGCTATCCCGATCGGCACGCTGATGTCGCGTCTCGGGCGGGCCCGCGCGACCCTGCGCCAGATGACGCAAGCCGACGCACCGATGCTGAGGACCGTGAAATGAGCCGCGACGACGCGACGATCACCAAGGACGACCTGCAGGCTTTTGCCGACGGTGTCCTGGACGCGCGGCGTCGTGCCGAGGTCGAGCGGTATCTCGCGGACCAGCCTGCCGCCGCCCGGGAGGTCGCGGATTGGCAACAGCAAAACCAGGCGTTGCGAGCTCTGTATGGTCATGTGGCGGGCGAGGCCGTTCCGGCGCGGCTGGCGGTTCACCGCATCGCCCACGATGGCAAGCGCCCGGCCCGCAACTGGTCGGGCATGGCCGCCGCCGCCGTCCTGATCCTGGCGATCGGTGGCGCGGGCGGCTGGTATGGCCGCGATGTCCTCACTGTCGCCGCGCCCGCGCCCCTGTCGCTCGCCGGCGAGGCTGAGCAGGCCCACGCCCTTTACGCAACCGAAGTCCTCCACCCGGTGGAAGTGAGGGCCGACGAGAAAACGCACCTCGGAGCATGGCTGTCCAAGCGGCTCGACCGCGCCCTCACCGTGCCCGACCTGCGATCGACCGGCCTCGATCTTGTCGGCGGCCGGCTGTTGCCGTCGCAGGAGGGGCCGGCCGCGCAATTCATGTATGAGGACGCGGCGGGCGGCCGCGTGACGCTCTACATCGTGCCGGCTGACACCGCGCGGGAGACCTCGTTTCGCTATTCGGCGGCCGGCCGCCTGAAATCGCTGGTCTGGACGGCCGAGGGGATCAGTTGCGCGCTGGTGGGCGATCTGCCCCAGGACCGGCTTCAGGAGATCGCCAAGCTGGCCTACCGGCAATTGGGGTAGGCTGGAGCGCCCTGCGGCAGGGTCGTGGTGGTCAGCGCACCGGCGGCGGCTTCGACGCCACCCGCGCATTCGTGCGGGCGTTGGTGGCGGCACAGGGGGTTTTGGGGCTGCGCGGCAACTCTACAGCCCAGAATCGGCCCTCTTGATATTTCTGGAATCTCTCAAAGAGCGATGTAGCGATGCCTCGTTTGACGCGCTGACTACGACCGATTCCGTGATCTCAGCCGCCGCCGACGCCGACAGCACCCATCGACAGGATTGGCAACGGAGGCCATATTTCCAAAAATGGGGGATGAATGAAGCTAGTGCGCGACGCCAGGACACTTAGAGGTAAGGCGATAGGTTCGCTGCGGACAGCGATGAGTGCGTTCAACAGCTACGACGACGAGGGCCGCGTTACGATGGTTCTCATGCACCTTCAGCATGCGTGCGAGATGCTTCTTAAGGCGGTCCTATCCCAGCGGAAGGCGAAGGTGTTCGATAAGGAAACTGGCCGCTCGATTGGTTTCGAGCGCTGCCTTCGCCTTTGCATCGCAAATCACCAGCTCACGGCCGACGAGGCAGGGATAATGCGGGCGATAGACGCGCAACGGGACGCCGCCCAACACTGGTTTGTATTTGTCTCCGAAGACCTGCTCTACTTGCAGACGCGGGCTCTAATTACCGCCTTTGACACATACCTGCAGCGCATGCTTGAGACCGACCTTCGCTCGCATATCCCACTGCGGGTCCTGCCAATCTCAACCACGCCGCCGGGCGATTTCGAGTTCCTAGTTGACCGCGAGTTTTCCTATGTGAACGAGTTGCTCCAGCCTGGCCGGCGAGCGCGCGACGAGGCGCGCGCTCGCATTAGATCCCTTCTTGCCATGGAGGCGATCGTTACAGATGAGGTAGAAATCTCTGAGCGAGATATAGACCGTATTGAGAAGGCTATGCGGGGTGGCGCCGAGTTCACTGCTGTGTTTCCGCGCCTTGCCACGGTTGGCACCGCTACGGAGGGCGACGGCGTCAACCTGATTGTACATTTTACAAAGAAGCAGGGTGCGCCCGTGCGATACGTCGGTGGTGATGACCCGACTGGAGCGGCAGCAGTGCGCGAAGTGGACCTAAGGAAGAAATTCCACCTCCAAGCGACGCCGCTGGCGAAGGCTATCGGCCTGAGCACTCCTAAGGCGAAAGTGCTGCGAAAATACCTCTCTATCGACCAGGACCCCAACTGCAGCCATCTCTTCGAGTTTGGGTCTCAAAAGATCCTATGCTTCTCCGACAATGCCTTGCGACGGATGCGAGAGGCCAAAGAGGCTGTCGACATCGAGCGACTATGGGCCCAGCGGAACCTATAGAAATTCCCATCTATTTTGATTGATGCGACCAGAGTAGAATAGTGCTCGTCAATATACCGTGGCCAAAGATCCCTCTAATGATCTAATTTTTTTCGGTCATTCGATCACCAAGCACATTCTAATAAGTGGCGGCTTTCCTTTTCCCATCCATTGAAGATTGGTAGCGTGCTTGCGGTCACTGCAGACACCGCTTCTAATATTGCAGCGACGAGAACATAAAAAGAACATCCCACTTCCCCGGTGGATACCGGCCACTGCCCCCACCCCGCCCCTTGCCTCGCCGTTCCGCCTGACCGACAACACCCCCAAAGTGGGGGCTGGCATGCGGGAAATCGTCTTCGACACCGAAACCACGGGTCTCGACCCGGAGGTCGAGCGGGTGATCGAGATCGGCGGCGTCGAGTTGTGGAACCACATCCCGACCGGCAAGAGCTACCACACCTTCGTCCGCCCGGCCGGTCGCAAGGTCGATCCCGGCGCCTTCGACGTCCACGGAATCTCGGATGAGTTCCTGGCCGACAAGCCGCTGTTCGAGGAAATCGCCGAGGAGTTCCTCGAGTTCTTCGCCGGCGCCCGGCTGATCGCCCACAACGCCGCCTTCGACACGCGGTTTCTCAACGCCGAACTGAAGCGCATCGGCCAGCCGCCGATCGACCCGTCGGTCGTCATCGACACGCTGCCGATGGCGCGGCGCAAGTTCCCGATGGCGCCGGCGACGCTCGACGCCTTGTGCTCGCGCTTTTCGATCGACACCAGCCGCCGCGACAAGCACGGGGCGCTCTTGGATTCGGAGCTGCTCGCCGAAGTCTATATCGAGCTGATCGGCGGCCGGCAGGCGGCACTGGGACTGGCGGTGGAGCTCGATACGGCCGGCGACGGGACGGATGGCGATTTCGGCCGGATCGAACCGCGGCCCGTGCCGCTACCGCCCCGGCTGACGGCGGACGAGGCCGCGCGCCACCGCGCCTTCGTCGCGACGATGGGCGAGGAGGCGCTGTGGTGGCGTTTTCTGGAGCGCCCGCAGGCGGCAGCGACGACCGACGCCTGATCGCGCCCGCACCAGGTGCTGGTCATCAAAACGCCGGCGGCATCGCGCGATGCCGCCGGCGTTTTTTGTCTCAAGCAACGATGAAGCGGCGTGGCCTCAGGCGGTCTGGACCTGCTGGCGGGCGCGCTCCTCGGCCATGCGCTGCTGGAACAGCTGCGAGAAGTCGATCGGGTCGATCATCAGCGGCGGGAAGCCGCCATTGCGGGTCACGTCGGCCATCACCTGGCGGGCGAAGGGGAACAACAGCCGCGGGCATTCGATGAACAGCCCCGGCAGGAGATGCTCCTGCGGGAAGTTCTGCAGCTTGAAGACGCCGCCATATTCGAGCTCGACATTGAACATCAGATCGGCGCCCTCGCCGGCCTTGGCGTTCATCGTCAGCCGCACGTCGTAGTCGCCCTCGGAGCCCTCGATGGGGTTGGCGCCGACATTGACGCCGATATTGATGGCCGGCGCCTTGGTCTGGCCGCGCAAGACGCCCGGCGCGTTCGGGCTCTCGAAGGAGAGATCGCGGATATACTGGGTCAGGATGTTGATGCTGGGCGGCGTGGCGGGCTTTGCGGCGCCGTCGCCGGTGGCGGCACCATTGCCGTTGCCGGTGGTCTTCTGATCGTTTGTGTCGGACATGTTGGCTCCCGTCTCGATGCTGGTCCCGGCGGATGTCGCCGCGAAGGCGCGCCCGGTGCCAGTGTTAGCGGGCCGGGCGCTAGGCCAGGCCGGCAGGAAATAATGGGCGCGAGCGCTATCACGCGGTCAAGGCGAGGACAAGATGAAGGCCGACCTCGCGCCGCCGCGCCCGGCTCAGTGCAGGATGCGGCCTTGCGGCGTGTCGTCGCCATCGCGCTTGTCGTTCCAGGGCGAGGAGGCGTCGGGCCGGCGCTCGAACTCCTCGCCGCTGAGATCGACCACGTCCGGCCCGCCGCCAGCCCGCGGGTCGGGTTGTGGGCCGCGGGCGCCGGAATTCCACGTGCCGGATGTCTCCGCCCCTTGCGCCACGACGACCACGCGGCTTTTCATGAAATTCCAGATCCCGTCGCGGATTTTCGGCACGAACAGCAGGAAGCCGATCGTGTCGGTGACGAGGCCGGGGGTCAAAAGCAGGATGCCGGCCATGGCAATCATCACGCCGTGGACGAGATCGCGCCCCGGCATGCGCTTGGCGCGGATGTCGGCCTGGATGCGCGCCAGCGTCGACAGGCCCTGCTGCTTCAGCAACAGCGTGCCGACGATCGCGGTCAACAGGACGAGGCCGAGCGTCGGCCACAGGCCGATCATGTTGCCGACCAGGATGAACACGGCGATCTCCAGGATCGGAATTACCAGGAGCAGAAAAGGGATCAGGGCGAAGGGCATGGTTTGGTCACTCCTTTGACGGCATAATGCCCCTCATGCGCGTTTCGGGCAGCACTGCGTCGCAAGATCAGATAGGAAGTCCGGAAACGAATTTGAATGCATAGCCGGCCGTCTCTATATGGGGGCGAATGGCATGTGCGACGGCGAGGCGACAGAACCAATGAGTTTCGGGACGATCTTTTTCATAGTGCTTGCGGCAATCGTCCTGTTTCAGCTGCGCAGCGTTCTCGGCCGGCGTACCGGCAGCGAGCGCCCGCCCTTCGATCCTTATTCGCGGCGAGAGGGGCGGCCAGGGGAAGCCGCGCCCAACGACAATGTCGTTACCTTGCCGCACCGCCGCCTGCCCGGCGGTGATGTGGCCACGCCCCCGAACACCTACGAGGCCATCGACAAGCTGGCCGCGCCAGGCACCCCACTCAATGGCGAATTGCGTCGCATCCGCGACGACGACCCGAATTTTGAGCCGACGGAGTTCCTCGAAGGCGCCAAGCTCGCTTATGAAATGATCGTCACCGCCTTTGCCGACGGCGACCGCAAGGTCTTGCAGAACCTCCTGTCGAGCGAGGTGTATCAGGGCTTCGAGCAGGCGATCACCGACCGCGAACAGCGCGGCGAGCGCATGCAGTCCTCCTTCGTCGGCATCGATGACGCCGAGGTCGTGTCCGCCGAAAAGAAGGATCGCGAGGCGCTGGTGACGGTGCGCATCGTGGCGCAGCTGATTTCGGCCGTGCTGAAGCCGGACGGCGAGATCGTCGAGGGCGACCCCGAAGCCGTCGTCGAGGTCAAGGATGTCTGGACATTCTCGCGCGACATACGCTCGCGCGATCCGAACTGGAAGCTGGCCGGGACCGAATCCGAAGAAGACTGAACCGGAGCGGCGAGCCCTTCCATGACCCGCTTCGTGCGCCGCAGCTTCGCCGACCTGCCGGGCTGGGCCGAAGCCGATCACACCCTGGCCTTCGCCGCATTTCGCGGCGGCGCGCCCCAGCTCGTCAA
This sequence comes from Aurantimonas coralicida, assembly GCA_011050685.1. Lineage (GTDB taxonomy): Bacteria > Pseudomonadota > Alphaproteobacteria > Rhizobiales > Rhizobiaceae > Aurantimonas > Aurantimonas coralicida_A. The sequence goes on along the minus strand of DRFF01000141.1, from coordinate 13,565 downwards.
CGGCCAGGTGCTGGCGGGGTCTCTGGACATCGCGCCGGGCGCCTTTCGGCCCGCCGCGGAAGCGGCGATGGCCGCCGGCGATCTGGATGGCGCGGCGGCGCGGAACTTTTTCGAAGTGCATTTCACCCCGCTGCGCATCCTGCCGGACGGCACCGAGACCGACACGCCGGGCTTCGTTACCGGCTATTACGAGCCAATCGTCGACGCTTCGCCGGTGCGCACCGATCGGTTTCGGTTCCCGCTCTACGCGCGGCCGCTGGATCTGGTGAAGATCGACGACGTATCGCGCCCGCCGGGGCTTGATCCCTCGTTCCGCTTCGCGCGTCGCACCCCTTGCGGGCTGCTCGATGAATATCCCGACCGGGCCGCGATCGAGGCCGGCGCGCTGGCCGGCCTGGGTCTCGAAATCGCCTGGCTCGACGATCCGGTCGAGGCGTTCTTCATCCATATTCAGGGCTCGGCCCGGCTGCGCCTTCCGGGCGGGCGCGAAACCCGCGTGAGCTATACCGCCAAGACCGGCCATCCGTTTACGGCGATCGGCCGTAGCCTGGTCGATGAGGGCGAACTCACGCTGGCCGAAGCCGACATGGACGGCATCAGGGGGTGGCTGGCGGCACATCCGGAGCGGCTGCAGGCCCTGTTCAACGGCAATCGCTCCTTCATCTTTTTTCGGGAAATGCCGGTGGACGACCCGGCAAAGGGCCCGATCGGCGCGGCTAAGGTGCCACTCACGGCGCTGGTCTCGATCGCCGTCGACCGGGAACTCGCGACCTTCTGCGTTCCCTATTTCATCGACGCGCCGAAGCTTGTCGTGGCCGGTGCCCCGTTCCGCCGCCTGATGATCGCGCAGGATACCGGTTCGGCCATTCTCGGACCCGCCCGCGCCGACATTTTCGTCGGTTCGGGACCGGACGCAGGCCGGATCGCCGGGCGGATGCGCCACGCGGCGGATTTTAACGTTCTGGCGCCGGCGGGGCTCGCCGAAAGCCTGACGCGATGAGGCGCGGACGACGCCTTAGCGGCGAAGATGCCCGTCTGTGGGCGAGCGTCGCCCGCACGACGATGCCGCTGAAGGGCAAGGCGCATCCGAAAATGCCCGAGGAGCCGTCGCAGGATAAGCTGTCACCGGCCTTTACCGCCGCGAGCGGGCGGCAGGCGGCGGAGACCGCCGCACCCGGTCCGTCGGCGGCGCCGGAGCGCAGTGGCCGGCGGCTGACACAGCACCCGATCGAAAGGCCGACGCGGCGCAAGATCGCCAAGGGCCGGGTCGCGATCGAGGCGCGCATCGACCTGCACGAGATGACGCAAGAGGTCGCCCACGACGCGCTGCTCGGCTTCCTGCGCCAGGCCCAGGTGATGGGGCTGCGCCATGTGCTCGTGATCACGGGTCGCGGGGCCCGTCCGGGCGCCGCGTTCGGGTCGCGCGGGGTGTTGCGGCGGGTGGTGCCGCTGTGGTTCGCCAATCCGGAATTCCGCCCGCTGGTGTCCGGCTTCGACAGCGCCGAGCGCCATCACGGCGGCGAGGGTGCGCTCTATGTGCGGGTGAGGCGCTTCGCATGACCCCCTTCGGCGAGAAGATCCGCGTCATGCGCAAGGAGCGCGGCGTGACCCAGGGCGAAATGGCCGCGGCGCTCGGGATTTCGAGTGCCTATCTCTCGGCGCTCGAACACGGCCGGCGCGGCCGCCCGACCTGGGAACTCCTGCAGCGCATCATCGGCTATCTCAACGTGATCTGGGACGAGGCGGAGGAGCTGGAGCGGCTGGCCGAACTCTCGCATCCGAAGGTCACGGTCGAAACCGCCGGACTGAGCCCTGAGGCGACGGCGCTGGCCAACCGGCTGGCCGAGACGATCGCGATCCTTCCCGCCGACGACATAAAGCGCCTGCTCGCCGCCCTTGAGACTGCGGCCACGCGCGCCGAGGCGGCGCTGAAGGAAAAGCGCCGGCGGCGGTAGCAGCGGTTGCAATGGGGCGGTTGTGACCCTCCGGCCGTCGATCGATTCACGTGAAACGGACGGCCTCGGGGGCGAATTCTTAAGCGCCAGTTAACCATGGCCACGCCAGACTGGCCTGTCCCCGCGACGACACGGTCGTGGCCAACCCTCTCGCGGTGTCACCCCGATGTGCCGACTTCTCGCCTATGCCGGCCCGCCCATCTTCCTCGACCGGTTGCTGGTCGAGCCGCGCGCCTCGCTGATCTCCCAGTCGCTCGCGGCGCGCGAAGCCAAGACGATCGTCAATGGCGACGGCTGCGGCATCGGCTGGTATGGCGAGCGCCCCGAGGCCGGCGTCTATCGCGGCATATCGCCGGCCTGGTCGGACGCCAATCTCGTTTCGCTCTGCCGCCAGATCCGCTCACCGCTGTTCCTGGCGCATGTCCGCTCGGCGACCTACGGCGAGGTCTCTACCGCCAACTGCCATCCCTTCGCGGACGGCCGGCATCTGTTCATGCACAATGGCCAGATCGGTGGCTATGAGCGCCTGCGCCGGCGCATCGACGCCCTGATCCCGGACGCGCTCTATCCGAAGCGACGCGGGACCAGCGATTCGGAGGCGATCTTCCTGGCGGCGCTGGGACGCGGCCTCGACGACGATCCGGTCGCCGCCATCGCGGCAACCCTCTCCACGATCGCGACGACGGTTCGCGCGACCGGGGAAACCGCGCCGCTCCGCTTCGCCGCCGTCCACAGCGACGGCGCGACCCTCTGGGCCTATCGCTGGGCCAATGACGGCTTGCCGCCGTCGCTGTACTGGCGGTGCGAGGGCGACGGCATCGTCGTCGCCTCGGAGCCCTGCGACGCGGACGCCGGAAACTGGACGATCGTGCCGCCGGCCTCGGTGCTGGTGGCAAGGCGCGACGGCTCCCCGCGGATCGTTCCGTTCGAGCTTGCCGCGCCGACCCGCGCCGCCGCGTGAGACCGTGGGCACGGGCCGCCGCTTTAGAGGATGAACCGCGACAGATCGGTATCGCCGGCGATGCCGTCGAGCGCCTTGTGCACATAGGCGGCGTCGACCCGGTAGCTCTCGCCGGGCTTGTCGGGCGCCTCGAAGGAGATCTCGTCGAGCACCCGCTCCATCACCGTCTGCAGCCGCCGCGCGCCGATGTTCTCGATCGAGCCATTGAGCGCCACCGCCGTGTCGGCGATGGCGTCGATGGCGTCGTCGGTGATCTCCAGATCGACATTCTCGGTCTTCATCAGGGCGATATATTGCTTGATCAGCGAGGCCTCGGTTTCGGTCAGGATGCGGCGGAAGTCCTCCTTTGTCAGCGCTCGCAACTCGACGCGGATCGGCAGTCGGCCCTGTAGCTCGGGCAGAAGGTCCGACGGTTTGGAGACGTGGAACGCGCCCGACGCGATGAACAGAATGTGATCGGTCTTCACCGGCCCGTGCTTGGTCGCGACCGTGGTGCCCTCGACGAGGGGCAGGAGATCGCGCTGCACACCTTCGCGCGACACGCCGGCCGAATGCCCATCCTTGTTCGCCACCTTGTCGATCTCGTCCAGGAACACGATGCCGTTATTCTCGACCGCGTCGATCGCCTCGCGCACCAGCTGCTCCTGGTCGAGCAGCTTGTCGGACTCCTCGCCGATCAGGAATTCGTAGCTCTCGCGCACGCTGGTGCGGCGCTGCTTGGTCCGGTTCATCGCCTTGCCGAACATCTCCGACAGATTGAGAACGCCGATATTGGCACCCGGCATACCGGGGATTTCCATGCCGCCCATCGGATTGCCGGTGTCGGCGACCTCGATGTCGATGTCCTTGTCGTCGAGTTCGCCCGACCGCAGCTTTTTGCGGAAGGAATCGCGGGTCGCCGGCGAAGCGGTCTTGCCGACCAGCGCGTCCAGCACCCGGTCCTCAGCGCCCTGATGGGCTTTCGCCTTCACCTCCTCGCGCTTTTTCTCGCGGACCAGGCCGATGCCGATCTCGACGAGATCGCGGATGATCTGCTCGACGTCGCGGCCGACATAGCCGACCTCGGTGAACTTGGTCGCTTCGATCTTGATGAACGGCGCGCCGGCGAGCCGCGCGAGACGGCGGGAAATCTCGGTCTTGCCGACGCCGGTGGGTCCGATCATCAGGATGTTCTTGGGCATCACCTCTTCGCGCAGGCTGCCTTCGAGCTGCTGGCGCCGCCAGCGATTGCGCAGCGCCACCGCGACGGCGCGCTTGGCGTCCTTCTGGCCGATGATGTGACGATCGAGTTCGGAGACGATCTCGCGGGGGGAAAAATCTGTCATGACGTCTTCTGGTTGGATGAGACGCGGAGCGCCGAGGAGGGTCGTTTTCGCCGGGGCAAAAAGATTCTGGGTGCTACATGGGGGCTACAGTTCGCCCTTGCCACCCGTTGCGCCACCTTCGGAACGGACGCATGCGGCAAGAACACGCACAGGCGACGACCTTGGAGACGATTGTCAAGGCTACCAATCCAGCCCGGATTGGGATCAAGATAGCCCGTCCGATTCGGGGACCCTCAGTGGGAATCGAGACGTGGAGATGGGAGATCGCGAGAGGCGGTGCGGCGATGCGCGGTGCGACGAGAGCGGGCGGACACGGTGTGAGCCGGCCGCAAGACCGAAGGGAACGGGCTGTTTTTCCGGAGACGGAGGCGGCATGAGTGGCGCGCTCGAACGCCTCTCGGCCGTCGCGGCGCCCTGGGATGATGAGCGCCTCGCGACACTGCTCAACAGGATCGCGGCCGATTACGGCTTCTCGCATGTGGCGGTTCTGGCGATGCCATCGACCGACGATGGCGGCATGGCGACGCGTTACCTGCTGGGCAATTGGCCGGACGACTTCGCCCGCTCCTACGAGCAACTCGGGCTGCACCGTTTCAAGCTGGTGGTGGGGGCATTGCAGGCCGATCCGATGCCCTTCGTCTGGGATATCGAGACGCTTTACGGGGCCGACGAGCCGGAGCCGACGCCGGCGGCCCAGATGCTGCTCGAGGAAGGCTACCTGGCGGGGGCGTTGCTTCCGGTACACGGCCTGACCGCCTTCAGTGGCGCCCTGTCCTTTGCCGGCCGGGCGCCCGATTTGTCGGGCCAGACGGTGCGCGAACTGCATCTGATTGCGTTCACGCTGTTCGGCATGCTGGCCGCGGCGCGCTTCGAGGAGAACCGCAAGAACAACCCGCTGTCGACGCGCGAGCGCGATTGCCTGAAGCTCGCCATGCTAGGCAAGACCTCGTCGGAGATCGGCACCATCCTGTCGCTGTCCGAATACACGATTTCCCAGTACCTCGCGGCGGCGACCCGCAAGGTGAACGCATCGAACCGTACCCATGCCGTCGCGCTGGCGGCGCAGCTGGGGTATCTGTCGTGAGGATGGGTAGAGTTTTCGGGTCCGGTGCCGGTTAACGAAGGCCAGACGGCGCGCGTTGCCGCCTGGGAGGGTGCTTTGTCCTTAGGTCCGCTCCGTCAGGACTCGTTCGAGAGCGCTGGTCACCAGCTTGTTGAGGCTGACCCCACCTCGCCGTGCGGCGGACGCCAGCTCCCGATGTAAGCGGGGTTCGGCCCGTATGATGAACTGTCCTGAGTAAGGTTTGTCCGGCTTTTCGCCACGTTCTGCACAAAATGCCAGATAATCGTCCACCGAGGCCGCCAATGCCTGCTTGAGATCCGACACGGAATCTCCCTGAAAAGTAATCACGTCCCGGAGATTGACGACCTCACCGTGAAAAATCTCGGCCTCTTCGTCATATTCCACGGCCGCTTCGTATCCTTTGTAATGCATCGTGTTCATGGTCGTATTCCTGCTTCCGTCAGAAAGCGCCGGAGCGATTTTATGGCGCCCTTGTCTGCCTCTTTGCGGGGATGCGGGCGGTGGAACACCGCGCGAACTCCGTTGAGCGCAATGCGCACCCGCGATCCCTGCCCCTCGGAGATATCTGCTCCAAATGCTTGCAACATGATCTCGACGTCACGCCACGCAATGGCGCCCGACACCGGATGGGCATAAATCGCTTTCACAAGTGCCCGGTGTTTCCTGTTCATCGGAAGAACGATATCGTAAATTAGTATCAATGGGGAAGAATATTTTGGACGGACTCACCCCATCACCGGCTCGCTATGCCGCCAGCGACTCGGTCTGACCCCTCATGAACGTGCTTCCCAAAGGCGTCCGGCACAGTCCGGGCCATCTTTCCCGCGACGATCAGGTCGCGCTGCTTGAGGCGATCCGTGCCGTCGTCGCGGCGGCGCCGCTGTTCCAGCCGGTGATGCCGCGCACCGGCAAGCCGCTGTCGGTGCGCATGACCAATTGCGGCGGCCTCGGCTGGGTCGCCGACCGCGCCGGCTATCGCTATCAGCCCACCCATCCGGTGACCGGCGCGCCCTGGCCGGCGATGCCGCCCCAGCTCTTGCGAATCTGGGAGGAAATGTCGGGTTTCGACCATCCGCCCGAGGCCTGCCTGGTCAATTTCTACGAGACCGGCACCAAGATGGGCCTGCATCAGGATCGCGACGAAGAGGATCTGGCGGCGCCGGTGGTGTCGATCTCGCTCGGCGACGACTGCCTGTTCCGGGTCGGCGAGACCACACGCGGCGGAAGGACCACCTCGATCCGGCTGCAATCCGGCGACATCGTCGTGCTCGGCGGTGAGGGGCGCCTCGCTTTTCACGGCGTCGACCGGATCTATCCGGCCACCTCGGCGCTCCTGAAGAACGGCGGCCGCATCAATCTGACGCTCAGGCGGGTGACGCGGCCGGCATAAGGCGAGTCTGGGGAGCGCGCCTCACGCTTCGGCGCTCACCTCCCGGCCCTCCAGCCAGCGCTGGTCGATCTCCGGCAATGGCTCATCGTCGATCGCCGCCTCGAAGCCCCTGAGGCGCTTGTGGATCGACAGAAGCTCGACGATCGTCGTCCAGGAATTCACCAGATACTGGAACGACGAGCGCACCTGCTCGAAGGCATTGAGGATCTGCGTCATTATCCCGAGGGTGATGGCGCCCGCCACGATCGTCGGTGCCAGCATCAGCATCGGAAAGATGTTGTCGGTCTGCAGATAGGCGATGCGGGCGACGTTGAAGTACATGTAGTGGAAGTAGAGCCGGAAATAATTCCGCCTGACATGCGAGAACAACTCGGCGACCACCGGGGGCTCTGCCCGGGCGCCGTCATCCTCGCCATAGACGAGCTCCTTGCGATAGGCCGCCTCGACCCGCTGGTTGCGGAATTCCAGGCCCGGGAGCCTGATGCCGACGATGGCCAGGAACGCGGTGCCGAACAGCGACCAGACGATCGCCGCGATGACCAGGGCGTAGGGTACCTCGCCAACCAGCGGCAGCGTTTTGACGTCGGCCGAGAGTACCAGAAGGACGGGCAGGAAGGCGATAAGCGTCATGACCGAGTCGATCAGCCGGACGCCGAGATCCTCCATGGTGGTCGAGAAGCGCATCGTGTCTTCCTGGACGCGCTGCGAGGCCCCCTCGATGCGGCGGAGCTTCGGCCAGTACGACATGTAGTAGTCGTTCATCGCCGTGCGCCAGCGGAAGATGTAGTGGCTGACGAAGAAGCGGGTGAGCACGCCGACGGTGACGGCGACGAAGGCGATGCCGGCGAAGGTCAGCATCTCGCCGTAGAATTCCTCGATCGTTACGGGCCGCGATTGCGACAGGGCGGCCTGGATGAAGTCGTAGAACGGCCCGTACCAAGCGTTGATCGCGACGCTCACCTGCACCTGAAAATAGGTGGTGAACAGGATCAGCGCCGACCCGAGGATCGACCAGAGCGCCCAGGGATGCGGCGCATAGACCATCCAGAAGGCCGCCAAGATCGCGACGACGATGGCGAAATAGACGTAGAACCACAGGAAGGCCGGCGACCAGAAGATCGAAACGCCGATGATCGGCGGCGCGTTTTCGGCGAGCGGCGGCAGTCCGAACCAGGCGCCGGCGTCGGCGCCGAAGACGTACCAGGCGGCGACCGCGACGGCGGTCCACGCGATCGCCGACAGAAAGAACAGCTTCGGCTGGGGAAAGAAGGAGACGAACACGGCGGCGGGGCTCCTCGATGATCGCATGGACGCGATCCGATGGGATGATGGCAACGACCATCTTAGTCGGTGTCGGGAGGAACGGCGCGGTGAAAACCGCGTGACCGGAAAGCGCCCCGCGCCTGTTCGGTGTCCGGCGCTCTATAGCTTGCGCAGCGCGACCTGCTCGGTCAGGTGGTTCGGCCCCTTGCGCAGGATCAGGTCGGCGCGCGGGCGCGTCGGCAGGATATTCTCGTAGAGATTCTTGCCGTTGATGTTGCTCCACAGGCCTTCGGCGATCTTGAGGGCCTCGTCCTGTGGCACCTGCGAATAGCGGTGGAAAAACGAGTCGGTCTCGCGGAACGCCGTCTCGCGCAGCCGCATGAAGCGCTCCACGTACCAGCGCTGGATGTCGACCTCGTCGGCGTCGATATAGATCGAATAGTCGAAGAAGTCGGAGACGAACGGCACGGCCTTGCCGTCCTTCGGCATGTCGCGCACTTGCAGGACGTTGAGCCCCTCGAAGATCAGGATGTCGGGTCGGTCGATGGTGATGCGTTCGCCTGGCACGACATCGTAGACGAAATGCGAATAGACCGGCGCCTCGACCCGCGGTACGCCGGCCTTGATCTCGGAGAGGAAGCGCAGGATCGTGCCGACGTCGTAGCTTTCGGGAAACCCCTTGCGTTGCATCAGCCCCTCGGCCTCCAGCACGGCATTGGGGTAGAGGAAGCCGTCGGTGGTGATCAGGTTCACCTTGGGCGAGGACGGCCAGCGGGCCAAAAGCTCCTTCAGGACGCGGGCAGTGGTCGACTTGCCGACCGCGACCGAGCCGGCGATGCCGATGATAAACGGCGTCTTGGGATGGGCGCCGCCCTCCGACAGGAATCGTTGACGCTGGCGGAACAGCAATTGCGACGATTCCACATGGGCATAGAGCAGCCGCGAGACGGCGAGATAGATGCGGGCGACCTCGTCGAGATCGACCGGGTCGTTCATGGAACGGAGCCGGTTGACCTCGTCCTCGGTGAGCGTCAGCGGAGCGTCGGCGCGAAACTTCGCCCATTCGGCGGCCGAGAAGACCCGATAGGGCGAAAACTTCGAGGGCGCGAGCTGGTCCATCAGCCGTTCGCCTGTCCCAGTTCCGGCGGCCGGCCGGCTTTTTCGGCGATCCCCGTTTGCGCCGTGCGCCGCTGGAGTTCGTCCATCACCGCCGCGAGCGGCACATGGCGAACCCGCAGCGCGACCATGAGATGATAGAGGAGATCGGCCGCCTCCGAGGTTAAACGCTCGTCGTCCTGCGAAACCGCCGCGATGACCGTTTCGGTCGCCTCCTCGCCGAGCTTCTTGGCGACATGGCCGATGCCCTTGCCGACCAGCGAGGCGGTGTAGGAGCCGCTATCCTCGGACGTGGCACGCGCGGCGACGATCGCCTCCAGATCGGCGAGGGTAAAGTCTGTCATGGTGCCCTTTCGCTATGCGGTCTTTCCAGCGTCTTTCAAGAATGCGGAGCCAATCTTCGGCCGGAAGCATGCTGTCGTTGAGACATCTACAGCGGCGCTGGAGCGGATGCGAATCTCGCGGCCCATCGCTCAGTCGACCGGGTCGAGCCGCATCGCGATACCCGCTTCGGCCATGTGCGCCTTGGCCTCGCCGACCGTATGGGTGCCGAAATGAAAGATCGACGCCGCGAGGACTGCCGCCGCGTGACCGTCGCGGATTCCCTCGACGAGGTGATCCAGCGTGCCAACGCCACCCGACGCGATCACCGGCACGGCGACGGCATCGGCGACCGCGCGGGTGAGATCGAGGTCGAAGCCGGATTTGGTGCCGTCGCGGTCCATCGAGGTGAGGAGAATTTCGCCGGCGCCGAGCGAGACCACGCGCCGGGCGAAGGAAACGGCGTCGATCCCGGTCGCGGTACGCCCGCCATGGGTGAAGATCTCCCAGCGCGGCTCCTCGCCCGCCGCGGTGACGCGCCGGGCGTCGATGGCGACGACGATGCACTGGTCGCCGAACTTGTCGGCCGCCTCGGCGATGAGTTCCGGCCGGTTCACCGCGGCCGTGTTGATCGCCACCTTGTCGGCGCCGGCCAGAAGCAGGCGTCGGACGTCGGACACCGCGCGCACGCCGCCGCCCACGGTCAGCGGCATGAAACAGTGCTCGGCGGTCTGGGCGACGATGTCGAAAATCGTCTCGCGATTGTCGGAGGACGCGGTGATGTCGAGGAAGCAGAGTTCGTCGGCGCCCGCCGCGTCATAGACCTGTGCAGCTGCCACCGGATCGCCGGCATCGACAAGCCCCTCGAAATTGACGCCCTTGACGACACGGCCGTCCTTGACGTCGAGGCAGGGAATGATGCGCGCCTTGAGGGTCATGGAGCGGTCGCCTTTCTGCCAGCGCCTGTCCTGGTGCCGCCGGTGCAGGTCCGGATCATCGCGGCTGCGCGGGTCGTCGAGAGGGGGCCTGACGGCCAAGGCGATCGGATATGAAGCGGCAAGGGTCGGGTCCGGTGCGGTCTGAACTTTCGACCTTATGCGATGCCGCGATACAGATCGGCAAGGGCCAGCGTGACGCCGAGGCCGGTGAGAGGCAAGGTTTCCTCGCGTCCGACGATCATCTCCGGCTTGGCGAAAGCCCCTTCCTCGTCCCGGCTCCACAGCCAGACGCGGGGCTCGTCCTGGGCGAGGACGAGGTAGTGCGAAAGCGATGGGATCGCGGTGTATTCCTCGGCCTTTTCGCCGAAATCGACGGCAAGCGAGGAGGGCGAGAGGATTTCCGCCAAGAGAACCGGCTCGTGGGCGGCAAGGTCCGAACCGCTGCCGCCGGCCCGGTCGACGAAGACGTCGGGGTAGCGAATCCCGGCGGGCGTTTTCACGGCGAAATCCGCCGAGCCGATGTCGAAGGCGGCGAGGTCGAGCTTTGCAGCTAGCGCGACGATGACCGCGGATGCCAACTTGGCGTGGTTTCGCGATACGTTGACCATCATCTCGACGATCCTCCCCCGCACGAATTCGCGCTTTCCCTCGCGCCCCTCGTTCCAGCGCAGGAAGTCGTCCGCCGTTTTGATGGCCGATGCCTGGATATTCATGGTCGTCATGATAGAGCCGAACAGGTCTTCGATGAAGGCCAAATCCATCAGGTGGTTTTGGAGCGGCAATGGCGAGCGAAGCGGCGCAACGACGGACGATCGAGGCCGGCGATCTGACGGTCGCCTATCGCGATGCCGCGGCGGCCACCGAGACGGGCGCCCCGCCCCTGCTGCTGTTGCATGGCGCGGTCCAGACCAAGGCGGTGTGGGCGGCGCAGATTCCGGCGCTGTCGCGGTCTCGGCGGATCGTCGCCCCCGATTTTCGCGGCCACGGTGAAACGCGTGGCGAAACCGCCGGCCTCTCGGTGGAAACCCTCGCCGAGGATGGATTCCGGTTCCTCGACGCGCTCGGCATCGATCGAGTGTCGCTCGGCGGGGTTTCGCTTGGCGGGATGGTGGCGCTGGAAATGGCGGCACGAGAGCCCGAACGAATCGAAGCCCTGGTTCTCGCCGACACGCCGCTCGCCCTCTCGCTGCACGGCCCGGTGCGATCGATCCTGGAAGCACTGGGGCCGCAGCGCATCCTGTCGCCGCTGTTCAAGCTTTTCGGCCAGCGCCGCACCGCGCGGTTGGGTATCGCCTCGGTTCGGGCGGCTTTCGGGAACAAATGGGTTGGAGCCGACGCCGAACGGCACTTCATTGCGGGCTTCGCCACCATGCCGCCGGCGGCGATTCTCGCGACCTACGAGGCGATCGTGGCGGCGGACCCGGCGGCCATCCGCGCGCTCGACATTCCATGTCTGGTCATTCTGGGAGATGACGAGGTGTCGCTGGTGGTCGACCACGCCGCCGAAATCGCCCGCCGGATCGGCCGCGCCGAAATCGTCCGCGTTAACGGCGGCCATGTCGCCAATCTCGATGCGCCGGAGGCCTTCAACGAGGCGGTGGTCAGGTTTCTGGAAGAATTGCCCCCCGGATCGACACAATCCCGTTGAGGGGATCATCCCCTGCTTCACGTGAAACATTCCCGAGGCGGTCAGCCCGCGCCTTGCAGGACCTTCAACGCTTCCCGCGCATCGATTCGCCCGTCATAGAGCGCCCGGCCCGAGATCGCGCCTTCGAGCTTGTGGGCGTCGGGCATCGTCAGCCGCACGACGTCGGCGAGCGAGGCGAGGCCGCCGGACGCGATGACGGGAATGGACATGGCCTCGGCCAGATCGATGGTGGAGTCCCAGTTGATGCCGGCCAGCACCCCGTCCCGGTCGATGTCGGTGTAGATGATCGCGGCAACGCCCGCGTCCTCGAACCGCCGGGCCAGATCGATGGCCGTCAGCGCGGACGTCTCCGCCCAGCCCTCGACCGCGACCTTGCCGCCCTTGGCGTCGATGCCGACGGCGATGCGGCTGGGAAAGGATCGCGCGGCCTGTTTCACGAGATCCGGATCGCGCACCGCCACCGTGCCGAGGATGACGCGCGCCAGACCCTTCTCCAACCAGCGCTCGATGTCGGCCAGCGTGCGGATGCCGCCGCCGAGCTGGATCTTCATGTCGTCCCCGACCGCCGCGACGATGGCTTCCACCGCGCCGCCATTGACGGCCTTGCCCTCGAAGGCGCCGTTGAGGTCGACCACATGCAGGTGGGAAAAGCCGGCGTCGCGAAAGTCTCGCGCCTGCGCGGCCGGGTCGGCGTTGTAAACCGTCGCCTCGTCCATGAGGCCGAGCTTGAGGCGCACGCAGGCGCCGTCCTTGAGATCGATGGCGGGAAAGAGAATGGGCAAGGGTTTCAAGGCGTCCATTGGAGGAAATTGCCGATGAGAGCCAGACCGAATCTCTGGCTCTTTTCGGGGTGAAACTGGGTGCCGGCCTTGTTGCCGCTGGCGACGATCGCGGTGACCGGGCCACCATAGTCGGTCGTGGCGACGACATCGGCTTCGTTCGTCGCGGCGAGCTGATAGGAATGAACGAAATAGGCGTGCAGCCCGTCGTCGCCGGTCGCGATGCCGGCGAGCAGCGGGTGCGCATGTCTCACGTGAATCGTGTTCCAGCCGATCTGCGGGAGTTTCAGCGACGGATCGCACGGGACCATTTTCTCGACGTCGCCGGCGATCCAGCCGAGCCCCGGCGTGATGGTCTTTTCCAGCCCGCGCGAGGCCATCAGCTGCATGCCGACGCAGATACCGAGAAACGGACGCGCCTTGGCTTCCACGGCCTCGCGCAGCGCCGCGACCATGCCGGGCACGGCATCGAGCCCGGCGCGGCAGTCGGCGAAGGCGCCGACGCCCGGCAGGACGATCCGGTCCGCCGACCGCACGGCCTCGGGGTCGGCGGTGAGCAGGATCTCGGCCTCGATGCCGGCCTCGCGGGCGGCGCGCTCGAAGGCCTTCGTCGCCGAGTGCAGATTGCCCGATCCGTAGTCGATGATCGCGACACGCTGCATTATCGCGTTCCCATCATGCCGAAGAATCCGCCGGTGCGGGCCGGCGCCGGTTTGTGGCGCGCGCTCGCCCAGGGAGCGGCGGCGAGCGCTGGCTGCGCTGCCGGGGCGTCGACGGGCCGGCGA
>DRFF01000140.1 GCA_011050685.1 Aurantimonas coralicida | reverse complement strand
GTACAGGAGTCGAGCCCGCCGCTCTATACGATCACCCTGTTCAACCCGTTCACCCACGCGGTGGAGATGGTGCGCTTCGCCCTCTATGGCGAGATCAACTGGCAAGCGCTGGCCGTCGTCATCGGCTGCACCATCGTCTTCCTCGGCGGCGCTATCCTCGCCTACGATCCGGCGCGCGGCCTGATCAGCCGCAAACGCCAGTGAGACGCCAACTGAGCCGCGGTCGAAGGGAGGCTTTCATGTCCACGAACGCACACCATCGGATGGGCGGAGCCGCGCTTGTCGCGGGCTCGCTGGTGCTTCTATCGCACTTGGCCGTCCTTCCCGCGACCGCCCAGGACGGCGCGGCACCGCGCGACATCCCCGAAGGCTTCGTCCTGCCCGGTCCGCCGCCCGTCAACGCGCCGGAAGCCGGCGAAGCGAAGCCCTCGTCGCCGGCCGAAACTCCGGCCAACCCGATGACCTTCGCCCGGACGCCGGAAAAGGGCACGACCGACTGGCCCTGCATCCAGCGCCGGGTCGATACGATCTCCCCGGCCCAGATATGGAACGGCCCGGATGTCGCCGATGCCGCGAATGTCGAGCGGACCGACGCGATGCGGGCACTGGTCGACCGGGTGGTTGCGCGGCGGCTCCCGCTCGACGAAGCCGCGACGATGGTCAAGGATTTCGTCGGCGAGTTGCCGGAGGCCGAACGCGAGGCGACGGCGACCGCGATCGTCGCCGACATCCTCGACCGCCTGAACCGGGAACGCGGCGAAGTCATGGTTGGCATCGAGCGCTATGGCGCCAAGCAGAAGGCGCTGGCGCAAAGATTGCGCGAACAAAGCAGCGAATTCGCCAGACTGCGGCAGCAGCCGGACACCTCGCCGACGGAGATCGAGGAAGCCCGACAGGCTCTTCTCTGGGACACCCGCATCTTCGACGAGCGGCGGCAGTCTCTCACCTATGTCTGCGAAGTGCCGGTGCTGATCGAACAGCGCGCCTTCGGCCTCGGCCGGGCGATTGCCAGCGCGCTGTGATCGGACGGCTCGAAACGCGCGTCTATTCGTCCGGCCGCGGCTCCGGCTCGGACGGCGCCAGCGCGTAGCCCGCTTCCGCCCAGCCATCGGTGCCGTCCGGATACCAATGGACGGCCGTATAGCCGGCGCGGATCGCACGCTTGGCGGCGTTGTAGCTCATCCAGCAATCGCGCAGGCAGTAGATGACCACCGGCCGGCTCTTGCCGCCCTGCGTGACCTCTGCGAGCCCGTCGAGGAGATAGCGCTCCATTGCCGGCGCCAGCTCGCCATAGCCGGTGTCGACCAGCCAGATCGAGCCCGGAATATTGCTGCGTGGCTTCGGCCGCCAGATGGTATCGGCGGGCAAGCCCTTCGGCCGTGGCGCGCGCGGCAGGACGTCGACGAATGCGGCGCCCTCGTCATGCAGCGTCTTGGCAGTCGCCGTATCGACGACGGTGCCGCCCGCAAGACTTTCCGGAACCGGAGCGCGGTAAGCCTCGGTCCGATAGTCCTCGGGCTCGGGCTGGGGAACGGTTGCGATAGTTGGGTCTTCGACGGCGATCTCGGGCGCCTGGACCACAGCATCTTCCTTTGCCGCCACTGACGGCGGCGCGAGGACGAGCGCCAGGATGATCCAGATGAGGCCCCTCGCGCGAACCAGGCCAAACAGGCCGGCCGGCGGGCGGGCCGTTCTCATCCCTTCGGTTCCCGCGGTTCCGGCGCCACATCGCCCGCCTTCGACACGATCGGGCGGTCCTCTTCGTCGAGCAGCGGCACGCCGTAGGACAACAGGATCTCGTCGATCTCGCCCTGATAATCCTGGATCGCCTGGTTGAGCGTGCGCTTCCACTGCTGGTCGGAGGCCCGCACACCCATGGTGATCCGGAAGGTCGTCGCCGGCCCCTTGCCTTCATGGGTGAGCGGCACGACGGCATAATCCTTGCCCGACTCCTTGGCGTAATAGCCGGCCATCGGCCCCCAGAGGATCGCCGCGTCGATCTCGCCACTGTCAAGATCGTCGATCATCGCCTTGGCGGAATTGTCGAACCGCGTGTCGATCATCAACTGATAGGGCTTGGCCTTGCCGATCAGGCCGGCGCGGGCGAGATAGGTGGCCGGCGGCGTCCCGGCGACGATGCCGATGCGTTTGTCCTTCAGCTTCGGGTCCGCGATCGTCTCGACGCCGGCAAGGTCGCCGTCCTTCGGATAGACCAGCGCATAGGCCGTCCGGTAATAGGCGTTGGTGTTCTGAACCAGCTCGTCGCCCTGCGGATAGCTCATGATGACGTCGCAAAGATTGGAGCCGAGCGTCATCCGCACGAAGCCGGTTGCCTGCGGAAAATAGGTGTAGGACACCGATTGCAGTCCCAGCTTGTCGGCCAGGAACCGGGCGACCTCCTGCTCGAAGCCCGCTTCGGCCTCGTTGGAAAACGGCAAGTTGTTGGGGTCCGCGCACACCCGCAGCACGTTCGGATCGACGAGTTCGATCTCGCCGCCAAACTCCCGGTCCTGGGCCGCCGCCGGCATCGCCAACGCCAGGGCACTCGTGATGCCGACGACCGCTGTGACGAAGCGGATCATCGCATCAAAATCCCAGACAGTCGTATTCGGCCTTCTGCCCCGCCTCGTTCTTAGCCGGGCGTTTTGGCTCGCCCCGCCCGACGACGCCGTCGGTGCGGGCGCGCAGATAGATGTAGATTGCATCCAGTGAGCACATAACGTTGGGATCTTCGCCCCAGGCCGGCATGATCGAATTTCCGGACGAATTCCACTTGTTCTGCTGACCACTGACGACGACGCCGACGAAGTCGAAATAGCTCAGAGTCTGCAGCGATTCCGTCAGGTTCGGGGCGAAGGACGAACCCAGACCATCCGGGCCGTGGCATTGCAGGCAGTTGGCACCGTATTTCTTGTAGCCACGCCAGGTGTACCAATCGGCGGTGCCGTCTTCGGTCATGCTGTAGGTCGGGTTTCCAGCAGGATCGACGAATTTGCCCATCTCGCCTTCGCTCGGCTGGTTGCCTTCGGTTGCCGTATCCTTCGACGGATGCGCGTCCACCGTCATGGTGTCGCCGGCCGCCATCGCCTTGTCGCCGCTCGCGGCGGCGGCCTCGGCAGGATCGGCGGCCGCCGGGGCGGGGGCTGCGGCCGCATCTCCGGCCGGTGCCGTTGGGGCCGTCGCCGCCGGCGCCTGTTGTCCCGCCGGCACGACAGTGGTTCCGTCGCTCTGCGCGAAGGTCAGGCTACTGGCCGAAAGAAGCACGACGCCAGCGAACGCAATCAACTTGGAATTCATTCAAACCTCACGGGATCGACACGCGGGCGAATCCTCGGCCCGGCTTCTCGGCGATGATGGCAGGTCGCCCACCGCCTTCCAAAACGAGGGCCCGGCGTCGAGGCCGAAGCCTGACATCGGGCCCTGTCGTCACGCATCGAGGGCCCCGCTCCGCAAAGAGTGGGGCCCCCGTCTTGTGGCTTATTTCGCGGCCGTCTGGTCCGGGACCGTGAAGACCGTCAGCGCGCCGCCGAGGGCGGTGTATTTCGACAGCGCCGCATAGCCGCCGACCGCGCCGAGACCGGCGTTGGGATCAGTGAGGCCTGCCGCGAGGCCGATACCAGCCCAGCCGCCGATGCCCGACAGAATGCCGACATACTGCTTGCCTTCATTCTCGTAGGTCATCACGTTGCCGATGATGCCCGACGGGGTCTTGTACTTGTAGAGCTCCTCGCCCGTCTTTGCGTCGACGGCCTTCAGATACCCCTCGAGCGTACCGTAGAAGACGATGCCGCCCTTGGTGGCCAGCGCACCGGACCATACCGAAAACTGCTCCGGCAGCGACCAGACGATCTCGCCCTTGCCGGCGTCCCACGCGATGAAGTTGCCCATGCCGCCATGACTGTCGGGCGCCGGGTACATCGACAGTGTCGCGCCGACATAGGGCTGTCCGGCCGTATAGGCGACGCGGAACGGCTCGTAGTCCATGCAGACGTGGTTGGTCGGCACGTAGAACAGCTTGGTTTCCGGCGAATAGGCCGCCGGCTGCTGATCCTTGGTTCCCAGTGCCGCCGGGCAGATGCCGGTCGAGTTGGTGTCCTCGCCGTTCTGCTCGGTCGAATACTCCGCGACCACCTGCGGGCGGCCGTACTGGTCGGATTCCTTGTCCATGACGACTTCGGTCGCCCAGTTGACGGCCGGATCGTACTTCTTGGCGACCAGCAATTCGCCGGTTTCCCGGTTCATCGTGTAGGCGAACCCGTTGCGGTCGAAGTGGACGAGCGCCTTGGTTGGCGTACCGCCGACGTCGATGTCCGCGAGGATCATCTCGTTGACGCCGTCGAAGTCCCACTCGTCATGCGGGGTCATCTGGTAGACCCACTTCGCCACGCCGGTGTCGGCATCGCGCGCCATGATCGCCATCGACCATTTGTTGTCGCCGGGCCGCTGCGCCGGGTTCCAGGTCGAGGGGTTGCCGGTCCCGTAATAGATCAGATTCAGTTCGGGATCATAGGCAAACCAACCCCAGGTCGTGCCGCCGCCGATCTGCCATTGGTCGCCTTCCCAGCTGTTGAGCGAGGAATCCGCGCCAACCGGCTTGCCGAGTTCCATGGTCTTCTCGGGATCGAACAGCATCTCGTCGTCCGGGCCGGTAGAATAGGCCCGCCAGGCCTGCGTACCATCGGAAACGTTGTAGGCGGTGATGGAACCGCGCACGCCGAATTCGCCGCCCGAAATACCGATCAGCACCTTGTCCTTGAACACCATCGGCGCCGCGGTACCGGTCTCGCCCTTCGACGCATCACCGTTCTTCACCGACCAAACCTGCTCGCCGGTTGCGGCGTCGAGCGCGACGACGGTCGTGTCGGCCTGATGCAGGATCACCAGGTCCTTGCCGCCGTCACCTTGCGCCGGCGCGTAGGCAACGCCGCGATTGACCGTGTCGCAGCACATCACCGGGATGACGTTCGGATCCTGCTTGGGCTCGTACTTCCACTTGATCTCGCCGTCGTTCTTGGCGTCGAGCGCATAGACGATGTTGGGGAACGGCGTGTGCACGTACATCGTGTCACCGACGACGAGCGGCGAGCCCTCGTGGCCGCGCAGAACGCCGGTCGAAAAGCCCCAGGCCGGGACCATGTCGCCGACGTTGTCCTTGTTGATCTTGTCCAGCGTCGAGTAGCGCTGATTGGCGTAGTTGCCCGTGGGCATTACCCACTGCGCGGCGTCGCCCTGCATCTCCTGCAGTTTCTCGTTCGCCGAGGCCCCGGCCCCTAACGAGATGAGCAGGCTGGATGCCAGCGCGGCCTTCGTGATTGTCTTGAACATCGGTGTCCTCCCAAGGAACTGTAGCGGTGACGCGTGACGGCAGGATTGCCGACGAACGTTGAGCCAACGATAGTCTGGGGGAAGGTTTCCGGCAGCGTGTCACGACCGCCAATAGGGGTCTTGGTGGGCACCGTTGATCGACACCTACCGTGGCCTTCGAGGACTCGCAGCGCTCCCAACACTGCGACCTTGAAGCCGGAAACCATGACGCGATGCTAGTGCGGGAATTTTTCCTGCGCAAGCTCCGAATGGCACTTTTCCTATATGCGGCGCAGCATTTTTAGGGTGCGTCGCAGTATACTGTCATTCGGTAGGGCGGGTGCGGTTCACACAGCCCCCGAGAACGTCCTTAGTACTTAGCGGCTTGCATGAGATTTGCTTGTCCGGTTGCCATACCAACCGCCGGAGGTCTTGCCCCGCAGCGCGCGGGCATGTCTGATGGATCCATGTCGACGCGTCTCACATTCCTCCCGCGCTGCGCGGCGGCGACCCTGGTCGCCCTCGCCGCCTTCGTTGGTGTCGTCGGCGCTTGGGCCGCGCCGCTGGCGTTGGAGGAGATCGCGCCAGGCATCTATGTCCACGCCGGCCTGGTCGAGGAGACCAGCCCCGAGAACCAGGGCGACATCGCCAATATCGGCTTCGTGATCGGCGACGATGCCGTGGCGGTGATCGACAGCGGCGGCAGCGTCGCGGTCGCCCGGGCAGCATTGGAAGCGACTCGCGCGGTCACCGACAAGCCGGTCCGTTACCTCGTCAACACTCACATGCATCCCGACCACATCTTCGGGAACCAGGTGTTCAAGGCGGCCGGCGCGACCTTGATCGGCCATCGCAAGCTTCCCGCCGCGCTCGCCGCGCGGACGGATTTCTACAAGCAGTCGATGCGCGAACAGCTCGGCCCGGATCGCGTGGCGGAAGTCACCATCACGCCGCCGGACGACACCGTCGAGGGCGAGCGCATCATCGATCTCGGCAATCGCAAGCTGACGCTGACGGCGTGGGGCACCGCCCATACGGACAACGATCTGACCGTTCTCGACGCAGCGACCGGCACCTTGTTCGCCGACGATCTCGTCTTCATGAAGCATGTGCCGGTGATCGACGGCAGCCTCAAGGGCTGGCTCGCCCAGACGCCGGCCCTCGAAGCGCTACCGGCAAGCCGCGTCGTGCCGGGACACGGTCCCGCGAGCGCGCCATGGCCGGCGGCGGTCGCCGCACAGACCGCCTATCTGGAAAAGCTCGCCGCCGACCTCCGTCAGGCGATCGCCGACGGCATGCCATTAGCCGACGCGGTCGAAACGGCGGGCCGGAGCGAGGCCGGCAAATGGCAAGTCTTCGACGCCTTCAACGCCCGCAACGCCACCGCCGCCTTCGCCGAACTCGAATGGGAATGACCCCGCGCAAGGCGAGGCTTCTGTCCGGCTCTCCGAATCGATCAAGGCGAGTTGAGACGGCCGTCCCTTGTCCTCGCATGGCAATACCGTCACATTAGCGAAAGAGCGAACGGGCACGCGCGACGAAAATTGGGAGATTGTCATGCTGGACGCTCATGCCGGGCCGAAGAGCCGGGCGACGCACGGGTTCCATCGGCGGACGTCGATGGGAAGTGTTCTTTCGCTTGCCGTTTTCGCCGCTTCCGCTTTGACGCTCTCAGCCCCTGCCGCGTTCGCCCAATCGACGCTCTCGCCCGCCGAAGCGGCGGCCGCCGCCATGGAATCCGCCTGGCCCGGCCTGAAGGACGACCTGTTCGGCGACCGGCCGCTGGTCGAGGGCACCGACGCGATCATGCTGGAAGCGCCAAGCCGCGCGACCGACCCGGCGATCGTGCCGATCAAGCTGACGCTCGATCCGGCCATGAACATTCGCAAGGTGACGCTGGTCATCGACGAGAACCCCGCCCCTGTCGCCGCCACCTTCGACATCACCGAAGGCTCCGGCCTCACCGAATTGTCGACCCGCGTCAGGGTCAACGCCTATACCGACATCCACGCGGTCGCCGAAACGGCCGACGGCACGCTCTATGTCACCAAGCAATACGTCAAGGCGGCCGGCGGCTGCGCCGCCCCGGCGGCGAAGGACGCGGAAGTCGCCGCCAAGCAGATGGGCCAGATGAAACTGCGGGCTTTCGCCGCGGCGGATATCGGCGGCACGGCGACGCATGAGGCGCAGCTGATGATCCGGCATCCGAACAATTCCGGGTTGCAGAAGGATCAGGTGACGCTTCTCTATATCCCGGCGCATTTCATCACCGATCTCGCGGTCGATCGCGGCGGCGAGCGCTTGTTCTCGATGACCGGCGGGATTTCGATCTCCGAGGATCCGAGCTTCCGCTTCAACTATACCGGCGATCCGTCGGTGCCGTTCCACGCCAAGGCAACGGACACCGAGGGCAAGGTCTTCGAAAAGACCTTTGTCCCGGAACAGTCCTGACGATCCGGGCAGCTACGGCTTTTACAGCTTTTGATTGAAAGCGGCGACTGGACTCGGCGGCGGCGCTCTCAATCGAAGCAGCGGATTTCCGCTTCGGCCTGGGCGCGCCTGAGGTCGCCGACGGCCGACTTGGCCTCGGCGCTGGTGCGGAACAGAACGCCCTTCTCCCCCGTCACCTGCCCCATCGACAGGAAGGTCGAGGCCTCGACGTAGCGCTCATAGCGAAGCAGCGACGCGACGACGTCGAAGGAGCAGGAGCATTGCTCCAGCGCGGTGCGCGTGTTGCCGTTGCTGGCCATGCAGCCGAACACGTAGTCGGCCGTCACGTCGGTCGGATAGTCGGCGATGGCGGCATTCGGCACGCTGCCGGTCGTCGGGATCTTGAACGCGCCGGCGGGGCCGACAACCCTGTCCGGCGGAAGCGCCGATTGAGCGCTGGCATATCCGGCGGGCAGAAGCAGGGCGGACGCGACCATCGCGGCGATCCACCTGATGCGTGAGCGGCTGTCGGCCATCATGTCCTCCCTCCTGCCGTTCTCGCCATTTTCCCATGAGTATGACGGCATCCCGGCCAGGTGAAGGGGTCCGTGGATTTTCGGCTCCCCGCCAAGCGGATACGGGAAAAAGTCCCGCGATCGAAAGACCGGGAGCCGTTCAGGCCGAGCCGGTAAAGCTCCGCCCCTCTTCGACGATCCGCTCCAGCAGCGGCGCAGGTGTAAAATCCGCGCCCATCCGCTCCTCCAGTTCGCGCATCTTCGCCAGAACCACCTCCGGCCCGATCGTGTCGGCGAAGAACATCGGTCCGCCGCGATAGACCGGCCAGCCATAGCCGTTGATCCAGACCGCATCGATGTCCGATGCCCTGAGCGCGATGCCCTCGTCGAGGATCTTCGCGCCCTCGTTGATCATCGGGTAGACGAGCCGTTGGAGGATTTCGTCGTCGGAGATATTCCGGCGTTTGATGCCCTCCTCGCGCGACTTGGCGCGGATAATTTTCTCCACCAGCTTGGATGGCGTGCCTTTGCGCTTGTCGTCGTAGTCGTAAAAGCCCGCGCCGGTCTTCTGGCCGCGGCGGTCCGCCTCGCACAGCTGCTCGCGAATGGTCTCGCCCTTCGAGGTCTCGCGGTTCCAGCCGAGGTCGAGGCCGGCGAGATCGGCCATCTGGAACGGCCCCATCGGCAGACCGAAACCGGTCAGCACCCTGTCGACATCCCAAGGCATCGCGCCTTCCAGGATCAGCTTGTTGGCCTCGCGCTGGCGAGCATTCAGCATGCGGTTGCCGACGAAACCGTGGCAGACGCCGACCAGCACCGCCGTCTTGCCGATGTTGCGGGCGAGCTTCATCGCGGTGGCTATCACGTCCGTCGCGGTCTTCTCGCCGCGCACCACCTCGAGCAGCTTCATGATGTTGGCCGGCGAGAAGAAATGCAGGCCGATCACGTCCTCGGGTCGCTTGGTGCTCGAGGCGATTGCGTCGATATCGAGATAGGAGGTGTTGGAGGCGAGAATCGCGCCCGCCTTGGCGATGCCGTCGAGCCTGGCGAAGATGTCCTTCTTCACCGCCATCTCCTCGAACGCCGCCTCGATGATCAGGTCGCAATCGGCGAGATCGGCCATGTCGAGCGACGGCGAGAGCAGGCCCATCCCCTTGTCGACGTCCTCCGGGCGGATGCGGCCCCTTTTCGCGGAAGCCTCGTAGTTTGTCCGCATGATGCCGGTGCCGCGCTCCAGCGCTTCTTCCCTTGCCTCGATGATGGTCACCGGGATGCCGGCCGAGAGGAAATTCATGGCGATGCCGCCGCCCATCGTGCCGGCGCCGATGATGCCGACGGCGCGGATCGGCCGGGTCGGCGTATCGGCCGCAATATCGGGGATCTTGGCGGCCGCCCGTGTTGCGCCGAAGACATAGCGCTGCGCCTTCGACTGGATGCCGCCCAGCAGCTCGGCGAAGATGTCGCTCTCGCGCGCCATGCCCTCCGCGAAGGGCAGCCGCGCTGCGTTTCCAACCGCCTCCAGCGCCTTGTCGAAACTGTCGAAGCCCTTCATCTTGCGGCCATGGGCGGCGCGGGCTTCCGCGATGGCCGCTTCGATGTCCTCACGCGCCAGCCGGTCGTCTTCCTCGCTGACCTTGCGCAGCGGCCGTTCCTCCCGGAGGATGTCGTTCGCGAACCGCACCGCCTCGGCGCGCAATTCGCCAACGGCCAGTTCGTCGACGATACCGAGCGTTTGCGCCGTCGCCGCGCCCACCGGGGTGCCGGTGAGGATCATGTCGAGCCCGCGTTTCAACCCGATCATCCGCGGCAACCGCTGGGTGCCGCCGGCGCCGGGAATGATGCCGAGCTTGATCTCCGGCAGACCGAGTTTCGCCGAAGGGAGCGCGATGCGGTAGTGGCAGGCGAGCGCCAGTTCCAGCCCGCCGCCCAGCGCCGTGCCGTGCAGCGCCGCGACAACCGGCTTGGGACAGTTCTCGACCATATCCTCCAGTTCGCGCAGCGACGGGCCTTCCATCGGCTTGCCGAACTCCTTGATATCGGCCCCGGCGATAAAGGTCCGGCCCTCGCAAATCAGCACGATGGCTTTGACCGAATCGTCGGCGGCCGCCGCTTCGATGCCCGCCGCGATGCCCTCGCGCAGCACGCGCGACAACGCGTTCACCGGCGGATTGTGCAGCGTCAGAACGGCGATGGCGCCGTCATTGTCGAGCGTCGCCGCGTCGTTGATCAGGAGCATGTGAAACGTATCCATTCGCAATTGAAGCTATCCCGGCGCAGAAAAGGCCGGCGGGTATCCGGCCGGCATGGGCGGCCCGATCACGTTGACACCACGCTAGGGCGGCGTCACATCTGAGGCAAATGGCGGACCGGGGTTTTTCGCGATCCGCGCACTGCCCGCGCGCCGTCGCGGCCGGAACGAAGGATCAAGCCCATGGATCTGCGCTTCACCGAGGAAGAGACGGCGTTCCGCGACGAGGTCCGCGCCTTCACCCGCGATCATGTGCCGGAGGACGTCACCGCCGCCCTGCGCGACGGCCGCTCCGTCGGCAAGGACGCGATGGTGCGCTGGACCCGCATTCTCAACGCCAAGGGCTGGTCGGTGCCGCACTGGCCGGAAACGTTCGGCGGCACCGGCTGGTCGCCGGTCCAGCAATACATCTTCCAGGACGAACTCCAGCAGGCGCCCGCGCCGCAGATGCTGCCCTTCGGCCACAACATGGTCGGCCCGGTCATCTACACCTTCGGCAATGACGCGCAGAAGGCGAAATTCCTGCCGCGCATCGCCAATCTCGACGACTGGTGGTGCCAGGGCTTTTCCGAGCCGGGCGCCGGCTCCGATCTCGCCGGCCTGACGACGAAAGCCGAGAAGGACGGCGACCATTACGTCGTCAACGGCCAGAAGACCTGGACGACGCTCGGCCAATATGCCGACTGGATCTTCTGCCTTGTGCGCACCGACCCGGCCGCGCCGAAGAAGCAGATGGGCATTTCCTTCCTGTTGATTGACATGACCACGCCGGGCGTCACCGTCCGCCCGATCCAGACTATCGACGGCGGCCACGAGGTCAACGAGGTGTTCTTCGACGACGTGCGCGTGCCGGTCGAAAATCTGGTCGGCGAGGAAAACAAAGGCTGGGACTACGCAAAATTCCTGCTCGGCCACGAGCGTGTCGGCATCGCCCGCGTCGGCGCCTCCAAGGAGCGCGTCCGCCGCCTCAAGGAGATCGCTAAGCTGGAATTCGCCGGCACCGTACCGGTCTGGGACAACCGCCGCTTCCGCGAGAAGGTCGCTGCGGTCGAGATCGAGTTGAAGGCGCTGGAGATGACCCAGCTGCGGGTGCTGTCGGCGGAAGCCAAACGCGCCCACGGCAAGCCCGATCCGGCCTCCTCGATCCTCAAGATCAAGGGTTCGGAGCTGCAGCAGGCGACCACCGAGCTGTTGATGGAGGCGATCGGCCCCTACGCGCTGCCCTATGAGCCGTCGCGCGAAGAGGGTCGAAACGAGCCGCCGGTCGGGCCGGACTACGCCGCGCCGCTGGCGCCGGGCTATTTCAACTACCGCAAGGTGTCGATCTACGGCGGCTCCAACGAGATCCAGAAGAACATCATCGCCAAGGCGATCCTCGGCCTCTGAGTTCGCCCCCGTCACGACCGGCCGCCCAGCCTTTCACGCAGGATACAACCGCATGGATTTCGACCTCTCCGACGAACAGGCCATGATCAAGGACTCGGTCGAGCGGCTGATTGCCGATCGCTACGGCTTCGAGCAGCGCAACAGATACCGCACCGAGGAACCCGGCTTCAGCCGCGACATGTGGACGGCCTTCGCCGAACTCGGCCTGACGGCGGTGCCTTTCGCCGAGGAAGACGGCGGCTTGGGTGGCGGGCCGGTCGAGACGATGATCGTCATGGAGGCCTTCGGCCGCGGCCTCGTCGTCGAGCCCTATCTCGCCTCGGTCGTCATGGCCGGCGGTGCCATCCGCCATGCTGCCAGCGCCGAACAGCGGGCCGAGTGGGTGCCCGGCCTTGCCGACGGCTCGACGCGGCTCGCCTTCGCATGGGCCGAGCGGAATTCACGCTACGATCCCGCCTTCATCGCGCTGAAGGCGGAGCAAGACGGCGACAGCTTCAAGCTTTCCGGCGAAAAGACGCTGGTGCTCTCCGGCGACAGCGCCGACGGCTTCATCGTCACCGCCCGCACCAGCGGCGTGCCAGGCGAGGAAGCCGGCATCGGCCTCTTCTATGTTCCGGCCGGCGCATCCGGCCTGTCGCGCCGGGGCTACCCGACCCAGGACGGCATACGCGCGGCGGAACTGAGCTTCGAGGTCGTGTCGGTCCCGGCCTCCCATGTCCTTGGCGATCCGGCGGGCGCCTTTCCGGCGATCGCGCGGGTCGTCGACGAGACCATCGCCGCGCTCTCGGCCGAAGCGGTCGGCGCGATGGCGCGCATGCACGAACTGACCATCGCCTATTTGAAGGAGCGCAAGCAGTTCGGCGTGCCGATCGGCGATTTCCAGGTGCTCCAGCATCGCGGCGCCGAAATGTACATGGCGCTGGAACAGGCCCGCTCGATGATGCTCTACGCCACCATGAACGCCGCCGAGCCGGACGCTGAAACGCGGCGCGAGGCCATCTCAGCAGCGAAGGTGCAGATCGGCCGTTCGGCGACATTCATCGGCCAAAGCGCGGTGCAGCTCCACGGCGGCGTCGGCGTGACGATGGAATACGAGGTCGCCCACCACTTCAAGCGCACGGCGATGATCGACCTCGCCTTTGGGAATGCCGATCATCATTTGGAGACGCTGGCGGAACGGGGCGGGTTAAGCGGGCTGTAGGGAGCAAGCCGTTCCGTCACGCGCGTCATTCCGGCCGCGCGCCCGATGCGTCGCCCCTATCCCCGCCGGACCAGTTCTTTCAAGGCATCGTTGATTCGGGATTGCCAGCCGGGACCGGTGGCGCGGAAATGCCGAACGATTTCGGCGTCGAGCCTGATCGTCAATCGCGTCTTGGGATTCTCGGAAGGCGGCCGGCCGCGCCCTCGCGCGACGGTGCCCGTGGCAGGCCTAATGACTTGTCCGCCTTCGGCCAGTTCGGCCCGATCGAGCATGGCGTCCGTCCACGCCGGCGCGTCGTCCGGATCAACCCAGGCGGCGGCGGATTCTTCGAGCTTCGCGGTCATGGCAGTGCCTCATGGATATGACGTGGCGGACGTCGTCCCGTGGCGTCCAAACGACCATGACGACCCGATCGTCGAGGACACCGTAGGTCTGAAACCGGGTCTCGCCGTAATCTCGACGATCGTCCTCGAGCGTCAGCGTCCGACCCGCAAACACCCGCTCGGCATGCATGAAATCGAGGCCGCGTTCGCGCAAGGTCGTCTCGCGCTTCTCGGGATCGCAGGTGATCCTCACTGTATTTTATGTAGCGACATTTATTCGCTATATCAAGTAGTTTCACAGACGCTCAAGATAGCCCACCCGCCTGAGCCTCCAGGGTCTCCAGCATGCCGCCATGGACGAAACAAGTCACGCCAATTGTATAGCTGGCCCCGTGCGAGCATCGGAAGACGATGACGCTCGCGAGTTCGGCCGGGCTGGCAAAGCCGGGCCGGCTTTTCGCCGGCGCTCGACTGTCCTAGGCTTGCTTCCGATCAGCCCGGAGAGGATGCGCCGATGTCCAGGATACCCCTTGCCGCCCTGTTCTCGCTCGGCCTGCTTTTCCCGCCGTTCGCCCTTGCCCAGGACCAGGCGACCGACGCGATCCAGCCCGAAATCGCGTCTGCGGCAAGCGCAAGGACACTGGTCGAGGCCGACAAGCAGATGGTCGCGGCCGCCAATCCGCTGGCCGCCGAGGCCGGCCTCGCCATCCTGCGCCAGGGCGGCAGCGCCATCGACGCGATGGTCACAATCCAACTCGTCCTCGGCCTGGTCGAGCCGCAATCGTCGGGTCTCGGCGGCGGCGCGTTTCTGGTCTATTTCGACGCCAGCGCCGGCAATCTCACCAGTTTCGACGGCCGCGAGACGGCGCCCGCCGCCGCGACGCCAAAGCTGTTTCTCGACGATGCCGGCGAGCCGCTAAAATTTTACGACGCCGTCGTCGGCGGCCGCTCGGTCGGAACGCCGGGAACGGTGAAGCTGATCTTCAAGACCCATGAGCGCTACGGCAAACTGCCATGGAAGGACGTCGTCCAGCCGGCCATCGATCTCGCCCGCAATGGCTTTGAGGTCTCGCAACGCCTCAACCAACTCGTCGCCGAGGACAAGGAGCGCCTCGGCCGTTTTGCGGCCACCCGCGACTACTTCTTCGGCGCCGACGGCGAGCCGCTGCCGGTCGGCACGCTTTTGACGAACGAGGCCTATGCGGAAACCCTCGAGACGATCGCCGAACAGGGTGCCGACGGCTTCTACGAGGGGCCGGTCGCAGAGGCCATCGTGGAGACCGTGCAGAACGCAACGGACAATCCCGGCCGGCTCGCTCTGTCGGATCTTGCCGCCTATCGGGTGGTCGAGCGCGCGCCGGTCTGCGTCGACTATCGCCAATTCGATGTGTGCGGCATGGGTCCGCCCTCCTCCGGCGCGCTGACCGTCGGGCAGATCCTCGGCCTGATCGAACCGTTCGACATCGCCGGGCTCGGGCCGGACAGCCCCGAAGCCTGGCGCGTCATCGGCGACGCCTCGCGCCTCGCCTTCGCCGATCGCGGCCGTTACATGGCCGACATCGACTACGTGCCGATGCCGCTCAAGGGACTTCTCGACGAGGCCTATCTGAACGACCGGTCGAAGCGTCTGGCGGGCGAAAGTGCCTTGTCGAAGGATGCCGTGGAACCAGGCTCGCCGCCTTGGGATCACGCGATGCTGATGGGCGACGATGTGGCGATCGAGTTGCCCTCGACCAGCCACTTTTCGATCGTCGACGCCGCCGGCAACGTCGTCTCGATGACCACGACGATCGAGAACGGCTTCGGCTCGCGGCTGATGACCGGCGGGTTTCTCTTGAACAACGAACTCACCGACTTTTCCTTCGAGACCCATGATGAGGATGGCCGGCCGATCGCCAATGCCGTGGCGCCGGGCAAGCGGCCGCGCTCGTCGATGGCGCCGACCATCGTCCTCAAGGACGGCAAGCCGGTCATCGCCATCGGCTCGCCGGGCGGCAGCCGCATCATCGGCTATGTCGCCCAGGCGCTGATCGGCCTGATCGATTGGGACATGGATGTTCAGGAAGCGGTCGCGATGCCGCATCTGGTCAATCGTTTCGGCACCTTCGACGTCGAGGAAGGCACGTCCGCCGAGGCGCTCGCCCAGCCGCTTCGCGATCTCGGTTTCGAGGTCGAGGCGCGGGAGCTGACCTCCGGCCTGCACGGCATCGTCATCGGCCCGGACGGTCTGAAGGGCGGTGCCGACCCGCGCCGCGAGGGCATTGCTATCGGCGATTGACGGCCAAGCCGCGATCACACGGCCAGCGCGCGCTCGGCATAGGCGGCTTCACCGAAAACCCGGCGATAGCGGGCGATTGCCGCGGGTTCGCCGCTGGCCTTGGCGGCGTTGTCCGACAGCTTTACCGCCGGCCGGCCATTCGCCGAGACCACCTTGCAGACCAGCGAGATCGGGTCGAGGCCGCTCATCGGCTCCGGCGCCGTGCCGCGGAAGTCGTTGGTCAGATTGGTGCCCCAGCCAAAGCTCATGCGCACCCGGCCCTCGAAATGCCGGTAGGTCCGCTCGATCGTGTCGGAATCCATACCGTCGGAAAACACCAGCAGCTTTTCGCGGGGATCCTCGCCCATTTGCTTCCACCAGGCGATGATTTCCTCACCGCCCTCGATCGGCGGGGCGGAGTCGGGCCGCAAGCCAGTCCACTCCGCGAGCCAGGCCGGCGCGTTCTTCAGAAAGGCCGGAGTGCCGAAGGTGTCGGGCAGGACGATCAGGAGATTGCCGCCGTAATAGCTCTGCCACTCTTTCAAGACGTCGTAGGGCGCCCGGCGCAGTTCCTCGTCGCTGTCGGCGAGCGCCGCCAGCACCATCGGCAGCTCGTGGGCGTTGGTGCCGATCGCTTCCAGATCGGTTTCCATGGCCAGGAGCACGTTGGAGGAACCGATCAGCCGGTCACCCAGACCTTCCTTCAGCGCTTCCACGCACCAGCGCTGCCACAGGAAGGAATGCCGGCGGCGGGTACCGAAATCGGAGATGCGCAGATCGGGGAGCGCCTGCAATTGCTCGACCTTCTGCCACATCTTGGCTTTGGCGCGGGCATAGAGGACGTCGAGCTCGAAGCGCTTGAAATCCTTCATCGCAGCGCGCGAGCGCAGTTCGTTGATGATCGCCAGCGCCGGAATCTCCCACATCATCGTGTGGGTCCAGGGCCCATGGAAATACAGCTCGAACTGGCCGTCGACCCGGCGCAGTTCGTATTCGGGCAGCCGGAAATCCTCCAGCCACTCAAGAAATTTCGGGCGGAAGATCTGTCGCGTGCCGTAGAAGGTATTACCGGCCAGCCAGATCATCTCGCGCTTGGTGAAGGAGAGCGAGCGGGTATGGTCGAGATGCTCGCGCAGTTCCCCCTCGTCGATCACCTCGGCGAGACGCACGTGCTTGCTGCGGTTGTTCAGCGCGAACGTCGCCGCGACATCCGGATGCAGCCCGTGGATCATCTGCAGCATGAGCAGCTTGTAGAAATCCGTATCGAGCAGGCTGCGCACGATCGTGTCGAGCTTGAAGGTATGGTTCCAGACGCGCGTCGCGATGTCGGTCGCAATCATCTTCGGCTCCTCTCATTCGCGCCGCGTCGAGGCGGATACGCTGCCCTGCCCTCCAAGAGGGTCTGCCGTTGCGAATGACAACGTTTCAGCCGTTACAGCAGAACGCGACGCGGATAAAGCGACCCCTGCCGCGGCGGCGCGATCATCGTGAACGGATCGTCGTCCTTGTCGTGGGACTCCGCCAACCCAGCCTGGCGAAGGCTGAACATGGCGCCGCGCCGTCGTCAAACCGTTCAGCGGCCTCCGGGGTCACGGCCGATCCGCTTGCCTCACCGCCCCGAATGGTGTCGAAACGCCGTCACGTGATGACATTCGCTCAGATCGCGCCACAGGAGATCCAATGCTGAAATTCCACTTCCATCCGACGCCGAACTCGATGAAGGTCGCGCTGTTCCTGAAAGAGGCCGGCCTCGATTACGAACTGGTGCCGGTCGACACGCTGAAGGGCGAGCAGCACCAGCCCGCCTTCCGGGCGATCAATCCCAACGGCAAGCTGCCGGCGATCGAGGACGACGGCAAGCGGGTGTTCGATTCCAACGCCATCCTGCTCTATCTCGCCGACAAGCATGGCCAGTTCGGCGGCAAGCCGGAGGACCGGGGCGAGCTGTTATCCTGGCTGATGTTCGTCGCCACCGGCCTCGGTCCGTATTCGGGTCAGTCCGTGCATTTCCGCACGGCGGCTAAGGGCAAGTCCGACTATGCGGAGAACCGCTACACGCGCGAGGCGCAGCGCCACTACAAAGTTCTGGACGATCACCTGGCCGGCCGAGAGTTTTTCGTCGGCGGCAGCTACACCATCGTCGACATCGCCGCCTGGGGCTGGATCGACCGTGTGGCCAACGTGCTCGGCGAAGGCGCGCTCGATGCCTATCCGAACCTCAAGCGCTGGTTCGACAACGTCAATGCGCGCCCAGCCGTCGCCGAAGCGCGACAGATCGCCAAGGACGTCACCTTCAAGTCGGAGCGTGACGAGGCGGCCCTGCGCGCGCTGTTTCCATCGAACTACGCCGAAACCGCCTGAGACTGGACATCGCACGCCGCCCTTGCCCTGCGGGGGCGGCGGTCCATCCGAGCGACCGGGAGACGGTAAGCGCTCTCATCCACGCCGAAGGGATCCGCCATGCAACCACCCACCGCACTCAACGCAGCCTTCGCGGCCGGCGATACCGCCGGTGTCATCGCCGAAACGCTGGCCATGGACGGCGCAACCACCGTCGTCGACATCGGCTGCGGCCATGGCGGCCTTGCCAAAGCTCTGACGGCGCGCGGCTTTCGAGTCACTGGCATCGACCCTGGCGAGGCGGCGATCGAAGCGGCCCGCACGGCTGCGCCCGAAGCCGACTTCGCGGTGGCCCCCGGTGAAAAACTGCCCTTCGCAGATCACAGCTTCGACGCCGCCGTGTTCCTCAATTCCCTGCATCATGTGCCGAAGGCCCGGATGCTCGATGCGCTCGGCGAGGCCGCACGCGTCACGCGGGCAGGCGGCACCGTTCTCGTCGTCGAACCGCTTGCCGAAGGTCCGTTCTTCGAGGCGGTGCGCCCGATCGATGACGAGACCGACATTCGCGAGGCGGCGAACCGCGCGGTGGCGGATGCCTGCCGGGATGGCCGGTTCGAGCTGCGCGGGAACGTCGTCTTCGAGCGCAAGGAACGCTTTGCCGACGTGGATGCGTTCATCCGCCGGGTGGTGTCCGTCGATCCGACCCGCGCGCCGACGGTCGAAGACAAGCGCGGCGAGGTCGAGCGCCTGTTCGCGGCGAAGGCAGCACAGCAAGATGGCGCCAACATCCTCGCCCAACCGCTCAGAATCTACTGGCTGCGCTTGCCCGCTTGAGGGACACCGACAACATCGCGAAGCGCGCCGGCGCGGCTCCACAACCGGAACGGCAACGCCAGATGCAAGGGCCGGCAAAAACTCGCGACGGCGCGGACGATAATGCTTTTCCCGGAGCGGTGTCTTCTGGCGAACCGCCTTACGCGCAAGACCATGAGCTTTTCCCCATGACGGATCTCAGCGACATTCCGGCAAGCGACCTCCTCGCCATGTTCCGCACCCGCCAAACCTCCCCGGCGGAGGTCTGGGCCGACATCGAACGCCGCATCGCGGCCTGGGAGCCGTCGATCGCAGCGCTCTGGGCCTACGATCCTGAGAGCGCCCGGGCGGACGCGGCGGCGGCCACAGAGCGCTGGGCCAAGGGCGCGCCGAAAGGTCCGCTCGACGGCGTACCGGTGACGATCAAGGAACTGATCGCGACGAAGGGCACCCCGGTGCCCAACGGCACCGCCGCGACCACGCTCGTTCCCGCGCCTGAAGACGCGCCGCCGGCCGCGCGGCTGCGCGAGGACGGCGCGATCATCTTCGCCAAGACCACCTGCCCCGATTACGGCATGCTGTCGTCGGGCCTGTCGAGCTTCCACAAACTGTCGCGCAATCCCTGGGACATCCGGCTCAACCCCGGCGGCTCCAGTGCCGGCGCCGCCGCAGCAGCCGCCGCCGGCCTGGGGCCGCTGCATCTGGGCACCGACATCGGCGGCTCGATCCGCATTCCCGCCGGCCTCACCGGAACGGTGGGCTTCAAGCCGAGCTACGGCCGCGTGCCGATCGATCCAACCTATATCGGCCGCGTCGCCGGACCGATGACCCGGACCGTTGCCGACGCAGCGCTGATGATGGCGACGCTGTCGCGGCCCGATGTCCGCGATCCGACCGGCCTGCCGCCGTCGGCGATCGACTGGAGCGACTTCACGCTCGACCCGAAGGGGCTGCGCATCGGCGTCATGGCGGAGGCTGGATGCGGCCTGCCCGTCGACCCGGACGTCTCGGCGGCGCTCGCCGATTGCACGCGCGCCCTGAAAGAGGCTGGCGCCGTCATCGAACCGATACCGGGAATCCTCACCCGCGCCATGCTGGACGGTTTCAACCATTTCTTTCGCGCCAGGTTCTTGGCGACGATGTCGGCCCTGCCCGACGAGAAAGGCGCGAGGGTGCTGCCCTATATCCGCGAATGGGCGGCCGGCGCGGCGGTCCTTTCCGGCACCGATGTCGCCGAGGCCTTCGACCAGATCCAGGCGATCAAGGCGGCCACCGCGGCGCCCTTCGCCAGATTCGACGCCATTCTTTCGCCGGTCAACCCGCAGGCATCCTGGCCAGCCGAATGGGCCTCGCCGATCGACGATCCCGCCCGGCCGTTCGAGCATATCGCCTTCACTCTGCCGTGGAATGTCGGCGAGCAGCCGGCGATCAGCGTCAATGGCGGGTTTACCGGATCCGGGCTGCCGATCGGCGTACAGATCGTCGGACCGCGCTATGCCGACGGCTTCGTTCTCAAGCTGGCAGCCTTGCTGACCCATGCCGTCGATGCCCAGCCGCGTTGGGCGAGCCTGCATCCCTCAGCCGCGTGAGCGTCGGAGCTTCGCAACAGCCTGCTTCAAATGCCTTTGATTGTCCCGATTAACGGGTCGTTCATCTCTTGGGCGGGTTCCTGGCGCTTTTCCGGCAAGATCGCGCCGACGCCCGCCCATTCCGGACTGCATCAGATTGAACATTCCTGCGCTTCCGCGATAAGACGCAGGCGTAATTCAACGACGATGGCGCGAATTTTTGGACACGGACCCGGTTTCCACTGCCGATTTGGCCGGACTGCTCGAACAGATCGCGCGCCGGCTGCACTCGCAGGGCTATGCCTCGCAGCTGTTTCCGGCCCAGTGGGCGGCGCTGCGCTATGTCCAGTCGGCGCCGCCGCACTTGCGCACGGCGATCGATCTCGCCCGCTTCCAGGGCCTTGCGTCGGGTGCCGTCGCGCGCACCGTCCGCACGCTGATCACCAAGGGTTATCTTGCCAAGCTGGGCACGATCGGACGCGGTCGCGCCGAACAGCTGGAACTGACCGATCGGGGCGTCGTCCTTTTGAAGAAAGACCCCCTGCAGTCCATCGCGGCCGCGCTCGAGCCCCTGAGCGAGAACGAGCGCCAGATCCTGGCGAAAGGTCTCGATATCGCGATCCGCTCGACGATGGCGGGGGACAGGCCGGACGCCTCTTGACCCGGATCGAGCGGCCCGGCGCAATCTGGATATTCAGTCGGCGAACCGGCCGTCGGCCGCGTCGAGTTCGGCCCGCATCCTTGTGACGAGCAGGCTGTCGTCGGGCGCGCAATTGTCGTGGGTGACAAACTCCCCGGCTTTCACCGGCCGCGCCACCGTCGCCTTCTCGACCAGGCCGAGCGGCAAGGCCCGCCTGGCGCGCGCGTCGTCCCAGGTCATCGCATAGCCACGATAGTCGGCCTCGCCGATCCGCCCCAGCATCTCGCCCGGCTTCAGATCGCGCTTGGCGATGGCGCCGCATTCGGCAACCGGCCGATCCACGGGCACCATGTCCGGACGGCGATACATCACGGCGCGGGCCGC
This sequence comes from Aurantimonas coralicida, assembly GCA_011050685.1. GTDB lineage: Bacteria > Pseudomonadota > Alphaproteobacteria > Rhizobiales > Rhizobiaceae > Aurantimonas > Aurantimonas coralicida_A. Next base: position 22,190 of record DRFF01000140.1, on the reverse strand, counting down.
CGACAGCGGCGTCTCCAGACTGGTCAGATGAAACGGCCGGATCAACGCAAAGCACGGGCCGGGGCCGACCTTCAGATCCGCCATCCGCTCGATCGCGCGGGGGTGGCGCGGCTTCACGACGCAGAAGACGCCGGGCGCGACCCCCTTGCCGATCGTGTAGTCGACGCATCCGGTCTTCGACAGGATGCCGCCATCCTCGGCCGTGCACAGCACCTGGCCAAGATTGTCACCCGTCGCTTCCGGGCCGTGCATGCCCGGCACGTCCGGCTTGAGGCCGGTGCAATTGGCGATGGCGGTCATCTCCACCATCGTCTTCGAGCCGTCGATGAACTCCACCAGCATGCGGGCGTTCATGTCCCGCTGCCGCGCCTCCTCCTCGTATTCCTCGGGAATGGCGGAATGGCGCAGCGGATTGTTCTTGCCCTTGCCGGCCGCAACCACCTCCATGCCGAGACTCTGGGCGAACGAGATCAGCTCCAGCGTCGAGGCAGGTTCGTCGCCGGCCGATCCGGTATAGACCACGCCGGCCTCCCGCGCCTTGCGGGCGAGCAGGCGGCCGACGGTGATGTCGGCCTCGACATTCAGCATCACGATGTGCTTGCCGTTGCGGATCGCCTCCATCGCCAGGAAGGTCCCGACCTCCGGGCTGCCCGTGGCGTCGACGACGACGTCGATGCGGCCGGCCGCGCACAGCGCGCCGAGATCATCGGTCACCGCAATTTGGCCGGCCTCAATCGCGCGGTCGATGTCGGCCGCGCTGCCCGCGACGACGCCATGCTCGTCGGAATAGCCCGCCATGGCGATCGCCTGCATCGGCCGCCGGGCGCTGTTCGCCGCGACGGCGCCGACGCGGATTCCGATCATCAGCGCGATCTGGACGACGATGTCCGTGCCCATCTGCCCGGCCCCGGCCAGACCGATGGTCACCGGTCCGTGCCGGTCGGTGTAGGCGGCGAGCTCGGCGGCAAAGCCGATACGTTCGATCATGAGGCAGACAGTCCTAAGGTGGCGGCCCCGCAAGGCGGAGTGCGCGCGTTCTAGAGCAACACGGGCTCCGATGGAATTGGCTCGCGCGACGCAGAGGCAACCATACCAGGGCCGGCCGGTTCCCTCACTGGGCGACCCTGTCGCCGCGGCCGCTGCCGGTAACGGTTCGCAGGATCAGGACGAGGTCGCCGACGAAGCTGCGCTCCGCGACATAAGTGGCATCGATCTCGGCGAGCCGAACGGGGTCGGACATGTCAACACCCATCACCTGCGCCTTGCCCGTGATACCCGGCCGCACCTCGAGGACGCCGCGCCGTTCCCGCTCGGCGATCAGTACCGTCTGCGACGGCAGGCAGGGGCGTGGCCCGACAAAGCTCATCTCGCCCTTGAGAACGTTCCACAATTGCGGCAGCTCGTCGAGCTTGAAGGCCCGCAATCGCCGCCCCAGCGGGGTCACAGCCGCGGCGGGCGTCTCGTGGGAAGCGGCGGATTTGGTCGCCCGATGCATGGTTCGCAGCTTGTAGCAGACGAAGGTTCGACCCCGCAGACCGACCCGCTCCTGGGCGAAAAGGCCAGGACCGTCGCTGTCGCGGCGCACGAGAATGGCGAGGACGCCGATCAGCCAGCCGAGCAGGATCAGCCCGACAAGGCTGGCGAAGAGGTCGAACAGTCGTTTCATCACAGCTTCCGCGAGGCGCAGGGGCCGCTCTTGCAGCGAAACCCGGCCATGGTCCTGACAAGACTGCGCCGGAGTATCGGAGTCGACGCAGAGGAAATTGACGGCGCCCCGCCCCTGACACTATCGAATGAGGCTGGCAAGAGGTGGATCATGAGCGACGGCGGTACAGTGGGCGACAAGCAAAAATCAAGGCGGCAGCAGCGGCTGGAGGCGCAATTGCGGGAAAATCTCCGCCGGCGCAAGGAGCAGGCCCGCGCGCGCCGTGACGAGAGCGCGGAGCGAGATCCGGCCGATGCCGCGGAAACCGGCCCCTCCTCTGCTCCGCAGGATGGGCCCAACTCGTGACGGTTCGAGGCGACCCGCCCGGTCGCTTGACCTTGGTCAATGTCACGTTCCTCGGACTCCCGCATCATGCTGGCGGGACGTGGACTTTGCGCCATGCCGCATTTAGAACCGTTCTGATAAGGAGTTCGCGATGATCGATTACCAGAGCCAGTTCGAATCGGCGATCGAGGCGTTGCATGCCGAAAAGCGTTATCGGGTATTTGCCGATCTCGAACGGATCGCCGGGCAATTCCCGAAGGCGCTCTGGCGGCATGACGGCAAGGTTCGCGAGATCACTGTTTGGTGTTCCAACGACTATCTCGGGATGGGCCAGCACGCCGATGTGATCGCGGCGATGACGGCGACCGTCTCGGCAATGGGCTCCGGCGCCGGCGGCACCCGCAACATCTCAGGCACCAATCATCCGCTGGTCGAACTCGAGCGCGAACTGGCCGATCTGCACGGCAAGGAGGCGGCGCTCGTCTTCACCTCCGGCTTCGTCTCCAACGAAGCCTCGATCTCGACCATCGCCAAGCTCCTGCCGAACTGCCTCATCTTCTCCGACGAGTTGAACCACGCCTCGATGATCGAAGGGGTCCGCAAGGCCGGAACCAAGAAGCAGGTCTTCCGTCACAATGATATGGAGCATCTGGAAGAGCTGCTGAAAGCCGCCGACCCGGCGCAGCCGAAGCTGATCGTCTTCGAGAGTGTCTATTCGATGGACGGCGACATCGCGCCGATCGAGAAGATCGTCGAACTCGCCGAATACTACAACGCCATGACCTATATCGACGAGGTCCACGCGGTCGGCATGTACGGCCCGCGCGGCGGCGGCATCTCGGAGCGCGACGCGATCGCCCAGCGCATCGACGTGATCGAGGGAACCCTGGCCAAGGCCTTCGGCGTCCTCGGCGGCTACATCGCCGGCACCAAGGCGGTCATCGACGCCGTGCGTTCCTACGCGCCGGGCTTCATCTTCACCACGGCGCTGCCGCCGGCGCTGGCGGCGGCAGCCACCGCCTCGATCCGCCACCTGAAGACCAGCCAAGCCGAGCGCGAGGCGCAACAGCGCCAGGCCGCTCAGGCCAAAAGCGTGCTGCGCGGCGCCGACCTGCCGGTGATGGAGTCCGACACGCATATCGTTCCGCTGGCGGTTGGCGACCCCGACCTGTGCAAGAAGGCCAGCGACCATCTCTTGCAGCGGCATGGAATCTACATCCAGCCGATCAATTACCCGACAGTGCCGCGCGGCACCGAGCGGCTGCGGATCACCCCGACGCCATTGCATTCTGACGCTCTGATCGAGACGTTGAAGGACGCTCTGGTCGAGACATGGAAGGCCGTCGGCATTCCCTTCGCGACCGAGCGGCCGGCCCATGCCGAACGCTCCGCGAAGGTGACGCCTCTGGTCGTTTCGCAAGCCGGCGGCTGAGCCCCGGCTAGAAAAGGCTTCGTCCAACCATCGTTGCGGGGTATTTTGATGAAAGTCTCGCTCGATCATTTCCTGGGAAAGCTGCCGCTGCCGGCCACCGCCGAATGGCCTGATGGCGTCTTTCATGCCGAGGCCCTGTCCCACGGCACCATGACGCTCGAGATCTTCGCGCCGCGCGGCGAGGACCGCCAGCGTCCGCACAGCCAGGACGAGCTCTACATCGTCGCGTCCGGCCAGTCGGATGTCGTCAGGGACAGCGAGCGCGGACATGTCAGAGCCGGCGACGCGCTGTTCGTGCGGGCCGGGACGGAGCACCGCTTCGAGGGGATGTCCGACAACTTCGTCACATGGGTGGTCTTCTGGGGACCACCGGGCGGCGAGGCGCCGGCGCCCTCACCTTCGGTCTTCGCTGCCATCGACGCCTGACAAGCGTTCTTTTTCGTTGATCGGCGGCGCGACCGTGTCGCCCGGTCGCGCGCGGCGCTTCGCGAGCAGGGGAACCACCATCGCGATGCTGACGAAACGCACGACATGATGGGCGGCCACATAGGCAGGATCGACGTCGAACTGGAATGCCAGCACGGTCAGCGCCTCCAGAGCGCCAGGCGCATAGGCGAGCGCCACCTTTCCAAAGCCGATTCCGAGCGCCACCACGGCCACAGCCGCCGCCGCCGCGGAGACGACCAGCCCGATCGCAAAGGACCCTATGGCGGCCGGAAGCAGTCGCGAAAACGCCGTGATATTGATCCCCTTGAGCCGCGAACCGATCAGCGTGCCGAGAAGAACGAGGCTCGGGATCGCGAGCACCGGTGGAATCGCCACCGTCGAGACGCCGCCGACGTGCAACGCCCCGCTGCCGATCAGGGCGCCCAGCATCATCCCGCCGGGCAACCGGATCAGATGACCGGCGAACGCAACCAGAGCGCATAGGCTGAAGAGCAAGGCGTAGTCGGCGAGAGTTCCTTCCGTGCCGCGCGCCATTGCGACCACGTCGGCGCCGCCTTCCAGCCAGGCGAGGATCGGCGTCAGGGCACCGATCAGAAAGAGCAGCCGGACGCTCTGGACGATGGTGATCCGGGTGAGATCGGCCCGGGTTTCGGACGCGGCGGCCAAGACGAAGGACAGTGCGCCGGGAAGCGAAGCGAACAGGGCGGTGTCCTTGTCCCAGTGCAGCACGCGATGCAGGAAGGCGTGGGTCAGCACGATGACCACGCCGACTCCAAGCATCTGGACGGCGAAGGACAGCGGCCAGATGGCGATCTGCTCCAGCACGTCCGGCGTCACCCCGGAACCGGCCTGGACGCCAAGAACGAAGAACGCCAGCGTGCGCAATACTTGCGGCAGTTCCGTATCGAGCCCTGCGATGCTCGCCGCCGAAACCGCGAGCACCGGTCCCAGCAGCCAGGCGACCGGCAGACCGAGCGCCGAGGCGGCAAGGCCGCCAAGCCCGGCGAGGGCGAGCGTTGCGAAGCGATGCGAGAGGGTGCGACCGTCGACGGCTCTCACGCCGCCCGGCCGATCCAATCGACGAGACGGTCGGCGGCAGCTTCCACCTCGTCCAGCCGGCGATGGAAGCAGGCTCTGAGAAACCGATGGCCGGATTGGCCGAAGGCGGTGCCGGGCGCGAGTACCACCCCGGCCTCGTCGACGATGCGAAAGGCCGCGGCGCGGGTATCCGCGATGCCGTCGATCGCGAAGAAGGCGTAGAACGCCCCGTCAGGCGGCGTCATCGACACCCGGTTGGTGGCCAGGAGCCGCGAGGCGAAAATCTCCCGCGCTTCGGCAGCACGAGCGATCTGGCTTTCCACGAACGCCTCACCTTGTTCCAAGGCTGCGAGCGCCCCGCGTTGCATGAAGGCAGCGACGCCCGAGGTCGAATATTGAATGAGGTTCTCGATGATGTCGCCAAAGGCGGCGTTGGTTTCGATCCAGCCGATCCGCCAGCCGGTCATCGCCCAGTTCTTTGAGAAGGAATTGACGAAGACGATCCGATCGTCCTCCTTCATCACATCGTGAAACGATGGCGCCCGTCCGCCGGAATAGTAGAAGCGGCTATAGATCTCGTCGGCGATGATGAAGATACCGGCATCACGGGCGATTTCTAGGATGGCGCGCAATGTCGCCTCGGCGGCCGTCCAGCCGGTCGGGTTGGCCGGCGTATTGACGAACACTGCCCGGGTCTTCGGGCCGATCGCATCCTTGAATTTCTGCAGATCCAACTGCCAACCCGCCTCGGTCCAGTCGAGCGCGACCTCGCGCGCGACTGCACCCTGGAGCTCGGTCGCCGCCGCGAAATTCGGCCAAGCCGGGCCGAAGAAGACGACTTCGTCGCCGGCCCCGGCGAGCGCCGCCAGCGTGATCTGGATCGCCTGCATCCCCGAACCGGTCACGAAGAAGCGATCCGGCAAGGACGGTCGTCCGTAAAGCCGCGCGGTGTAATCGGCGAGCGCCTGGCGCAATTCCGGCAACCCCCGCTGCCAAGTGTAGAAGGTCTCCCCGGCCTTGAGGCTCGCCGAGGCGGCCGCGCAGATGAAATCCGGCGTCGCGAGATCGCCCTCGCCGGCCCACATCGGGATCAGCCCCTCACGCTCCCGCGCATAGTTGATCACGGCGACGATGCCGCTTTCCGGTGCCGCGACCGCTTCGCGCCGCAACTGGGTAAGATCGCTCATGGTTCGGCCTTCAAGGACGGAGATCGCGGCGCGACAGCTTCGCGGATTTCGCCATCGCGCCTCGCGCGCGCCGCGTCAATCCCTTCGCACCGCTTACGGATGATCGGCTGGGCTTACGCGCGCGGCGCTCTGTCGGTAGCGACCGCCATCAAATCCCGGATTTCCTCGAGCAATTTTTCCTGACGCGGCACCTTGGAGACTTCGACAGGCTTGGCCTCTTCCTTGCGCTGCATCCGGTTCATGCCCTTGACCACGAGGAACAGGATGAAGGCGACGATCAGGAAGTTGATCGTCAGCGTCACGAACTTGCCATAGGCGAAGACCGGCCCCTGTTCGCGGGCGGCCTCAAGGCTCGTCGCGGTCACGACGGAGGACAGGGCGACGAACTTGTTGGTGAAATCGACGCCGCCTGTGAGGACCGCGACCAGCGGCATGAACAGGTCGCTGACCAGTGAATTGACGAGGCCGGAAAACGCCGCCCCGATGATGATGCCGATCGCCAGATCGACCATGTTGCCCTTGAGGGCGAATTCCTTGAATTCCTGAAGCATTCTTCGTCCTGATATCGACGGCGTGATGTCGCGCGGTTGCGCGCGATCATACAAACTCGCCGCGCCGACACAATCGGCATGACCGGCGGCATTCTCCCCGCCATATCTGGACTTGCGGCGGCCCCGGTGGTTCTGTTCGCCGACAGACGGCGGACCTCATCCGCCGTGGGAGGCTGGATTTGAACAGTGGCATCATCGTCGTCACGGCGATCGCCTATCTGCTTTTGCTGTTCGCCGTCGCCTGGTGGGGCGACCGGCGGGCCGCGGACGGCCATGCAAACCAGAGCCGGCCTGGCGTCTACGCGCTCAGTCTCGCCGTCTATTGCACTTCCTGGACCTTCTTCGGGTCGGTCGGCGTCGCCGCGCGGGACGGGCTGTCTTTCCTGGCGATCTACCTCGGTCCGATTCTCGTGTTCCTGCTCGCGCCGGCCTTCATCGAACGGCTGGTCCGGCACGCCAAGGCCGAGCGCATCACCACCGTCGCCGACTTCATCGGTTCGCGCTACGGCAAGAACCCTTCGGTCGCGGCCCTGGCCACGCTGATCGCCATCATCGGCACGGTCCCCTATATCGCGCTGCAGCTCAAGGCGATTTCGACCAGCGTCGCCGCGCTGGTCGCCCATTATCGCGCGACCCCCGAGATGCCGCCGCTGTTCAGCGATCTTGCGCTACTGGTCGCGACCGTTCTCGGTGTCTTCGCGATCCTCTTCGGCACCCGCCATGCCGATGCCACCGAGCATCAGGACGGCCTTGTGCTCGCCGTCGCGATGGAATCGATCGTCAAGCTTGCGGCGTTTCTGGCGATCGGAATCTGGGCCACCTTCGTGCTGTTCGAGCCGGGGGAACTCTGGCGCGCCGCACTGGCCAATCCCGCCGTAACCAGCGCCTTCAGCTCCGAATTCGGCGGACGCTTCCTCGCCTCGCTGGGCCTCAGCGCATTGGCCATCCTGCTCCTGCCACGCCAGTTCCATATGACGGTGGTGGAAAACCGCACGCGCGACGAAATCCGCTGCGCCCGGTGGCTGTTTCCGCTCTACCTCGTTCTGATCAACATTTTCGTCGCACCGATCGCCGCCGCTGGTCTGATCAAGCTCGGCGGCACGGTCGACGCCGATCTCTACGTCCTCTCGCTGCCCCTGTCGCAGGGGCAGGACGGACTGTCGCTCGTCGCCTTCATCGGGGGGCTTTCAGCGGCGACGGCCATGGTCATCGTCGCCAGTGTCGCGCTTTCCATCATGATTTCGAACGATCTCGTTCTACCTTGGCTGCTCAAGCGTCGCGGCCCCGGCATCGACACCCGCCAGGACGAAACCCGGCTGATCCTCAACGTGCGCCGCTCGGCGATTCTGGTCGTGGTGTTTCTGGGATACGGCTATTACCGCTTTGCCGGCACCGGAAGCGGCCTCGCCTCGATCGGGCTCCTGTCCTTCGCCGCCATCGCGCAGCTCGCCCCACCCTTCCTCGCCGGGCTGTTCTGGAAGCGGGCGAATGCACGCGGCGCCATGGCCGGGCTCATCGCCGGCATCCTGGTCTGGGCCTATACGCTGCTCCTGCCGGCGATCCAGGCGCCGGCGGTCACCGGATCCCTTGCGGCGGCGGCCGCGGCCACACCCGACATCGATCCGCTGCTGTTCGGTTGCCTTGCCAGCCTTCTGGCTAATATCGCCTGTCTCGTCATCGGCTCGCTCAGCCGCCCGGCGACCCCGCTGGAGCGGATTCAGGCAGCGATCTTCGCCGCCAAGGACGCCGGCCCGGCCGCCGGCTTGCGCCGCACCCGCTCCGGCGTCAGCGTCGGCGAGCTGACGGCGACCATCGCACGCTATCTCGGCGCCGAGCGCACCGAACGATCTTTGGCGCGCTTCGCCGAGGAGGAAGGCCGAACCCTCGACGCCGACGCGACCGCCGACAGCGCGACGATCCGTTTTTCCGAACAGCTTCTGGCATCCGCGATCGGCTCGGCCTCGTCCCGTCTGGTCCTGTCGCTCCTGTTCCAGCGGCACGCCGATTCCAGCCGGTCGGCGCTTCGGCTTCTCGACGATGCCTCCGAAGCGCTGCAATACAATCGTGACCTCTTGCGGATCGCGCTCGATCAGGTCGACCAGGGGCTGGCGATCTTCGATTCCGACTATCGGCTGACCTTCTGGAACCGCCAGTTCCGCGATCTGGTCGGCCTGTCGCCGGATTTCGGCCAGATCGGCACGCCCTTCACCGTCGTGCTCGACGAGCTCCTCGACGCGGGCGAGATCGATCGCGAGGAATACGAGGTGAGCTTCGAGAGCCTGACACGCGCCCCCGCCTTGCGTCAGATCGGCCTGAAGCGCTCCGGACGGGTCCTGGAGTTCCGCGCCAATCGGATGCCGGAGGGTGGGTTGGTGGCCACCGTCTCCGATATGACGGAGCGCGTCATGCAGGCCGCAGCATTGCGCGAAATGAACGAAAGCCTGGAGGAACGGGTCCGTGTGCGCACCGGCGAACTTCTGAACGCCAACAACGAACTCGCCAAGGCCCGTCAGGTGGCCGACGCGGCCAATCTCGGCAAGACGCGGTTTCTCGCCGCCGCCGGACACGACATCCTGCAACCGCTCAACGCCGCGCGGCTCTATGCGGCCGCGCTTCAAGAGCGTCAGGACACCGGTGCCGGCCGGGAGATCGCCGCCAATATCGGCTCCTCGCTGGAGGCCGTCGAGGCGATCATCGGCGCGGTACTCGACATTTCCCGTCTCGAGGCCGGGGGAATGCAGGCCAAGGTCGAGGACTTCCCGCTCGACCGGCTACTGCGCCAGATCGAGACCGACATGCGGCCGCTCGCCGAGGAAAAGGCCATCGTACTGCGCTTCGTGCGCACCAGCGCCGCCGTCCGCTCGGACCGTAACCTGCTCCGACGCCTGATCCAGAATCTCGTCTCGAACGCCGTCAAATACACACGCGCGGGCAAGGTCGTCGTCGGGGTCCGGCATCGGGTCGGCGGCAGCGTCGACATCGAGATCGCCGACAGCGGCATCGGCATCCCCGCCGACAAGCTGGAAACGATCTATCAGGAGTTCGTGCGACTCGATGAAGGCAGCCGGACCGCCCGCGGGCTCGGCCTCGGCCTGTCCATCGTCGACCGCATCGCGCGGGTTCTCGACCATCCGGTCGAGGCGACCTCGGAGCATGGGCGGGGAACCCGCTTCCGCATCACCCTGCCGGTCGCCGAGGCCAAACCCGTGCTGCTGACGGAAACGCCGCTGCTACCGGCGCGATCCGGCTTGGCGCTCGCCGGCACGCGGGTGCTGTGTATCGACAACGAGGTCGCCATCCGCGAGGGGATGCGGGTCCTTCTTACCGGGTGGGGTTGCGAGGTCGAAGCCTTCGGCTCGGCGGATGAGGCCGTCGACATACTCTCGAAGCGAGGCATCCTGCCGGATATCGCCCTCGTCGATTACCATCTCGATGACGGCAACGGGCTCGACGCCATCGGCCTGCTTCGCGCGACGCTGGATCCGCAGCTTCCGGTGATCCTTGTCACCGCGGACCGGTCGCCGGATCTGCGCGAACAGGCCCTCGCCATGGACGTCGATGTGCTGACGAAGCCGCTGAAGCCTGCCTCCCTGCGAGCCGCGATGGGCCGCAGGAGCAATCGCCGCGAAGCAGCCGAGTAGCCGAGCCTGGCGCCAGGCCAGATGCTCTCAGGCCGCGAAACCGCCTTCCAGATCGATGCCGAGTTTGGAGAGGCGGATCACCGCCTGCGTGCGACTGTCGACGCCGAGCTTCAAGAGCACGGCCGAGACATGCGCCTTGATCGTCGCCTCCGATATGCCGAGTTCATAGGCGATCTGCTTGTTGAGAAGCCCCCGGCCAAGCATGGTCAACACCCGCGTCTGTTGTGGCGTCAGTGTCCGGATGCGCCGGATCAGCTGCGTCACCTCCGGGTCGCGCTCGGCATCGAGTGAAATGTCCGGCGGCAAGAAGACCTCACCGGCGAGAAGCGAAAGAATCGCCTGACGGATCGTGTCCAAGCTCGACGATTTCGGGATGAACCCCGAGGCACCCAGATCGAGGGCCCGCGCCACGATCGGCGCGTCTTCGCTGCCGGAGACGATCGCGATCGGAACCGAAGGGTGATCGGCCCTGAGCAATGCCAGACCGGACAGCCCGCTGGTGCCCGGCATATTGAGATCGAGCAGCATCAGGTCTGCGTCCGGATTGGCCGCCAGCGCCGCCGCCGCCTGGTCGAAATCCGCCGCTTCGACGATCTCGGCCGGGTCCGGCAGCGCCGTCAGGATTTCCCGCAGGGCGCCGCGAAACAGTGGATGGTCGTCGGCCACGATGAAGACATGGCTCATGTCCGTTGTTCCTCCCGTCGTATTCCCGGTGCCGCCGCGGCGCTGCGGCGGTCGGTCCTCCCGGCTGCCGGCTTTTCTTGACCCTCTTGGTCCTCCGGATCAAGACCATTCCCTAATGGCAGCCGCTTCACGGGATACTTCCGGCGAAATGGAGGACGATTTCGCGCGAATGCGGCCGCGCACGATGTTCGACGACGTAGATGCCCTGCCAGGTTCCGAGCATCATGCGCCCCGCCGAGACCGGCACGGCGAGGCTGGTCGCCGTCAGCGCCGACTTGATGTGGGCCGGCATGTCGTCAGGCCCCTCCATCGTGTGCGTATAGGGCGCATCCTCGGGCGCCAAGCGGTCGAGTGCCCCCAGCAGATCGTGCCGCACGTCCGGATCGGCATTCTCCTGAATCGTCAGAGACGCGGACGTATGCCGGATGAACACTGTGACGAGGCCGTCGCGGGCTCCCGCCGCGGCGAGACATTCGGCGATCTGATGACTGATTTCGACCATCGACCGGCCGGGCGTCGAAATCGTCAAGGTTTCGATATGTTGGCGCATGGCGGGCTCCCTGTCTTTCACGTCCGTCCGATCGCACCGGCCACCTCGACCCTACAACCCTTCGTCGCGCGTCCTAACTTCTTTCCCCGGCAACAGGGAAACGGCAATGACACAAGCGCGCGTGACGATCGATCCGACGGTTTTCGACCCGGACGAGACGGACCCGGAGATCATCGAGCTAAATGGCAGAATCATCGCCGAACAGAAGATCCTGCCCAGTCCGTGGTCGATGCCGGTCGAGCGGGTTCGGGAGCTGCGCAAGGAAGGGCGCGGCGTGTTCCCGACTGCTGCGAAGGACAAGGCCGCCGAGACGATCATCCATATCGGCAGCGCCGGACGCGAGATCGCGGTCCGGGTGCTGAGGCCCGCGGACGGCGCGACGCGCGGCACCTTTCTGCACATTCACGGCGGCGGCTGGGTTTTCGGCGGGTCCGAGGAATCCGACCCTCGGCTGCGGCGGCTCGCCGACAACACCGGCCTCACCGTTGCCTCGGTCGAATACCGGCTGGCACCGGAAGATCCCTTCCCGGCCGCTCTGCATGATTGCGCCGACATCGCACTGGCGCTGGCGAACGGCCATCTGGCCGACCTGCCGCGCGGCTTCCTGGCGATCGGCGGCGAGTCGGCTGGCGCGCATCTCGCCGTCCTGACGTTGCTCCGATTGCGCGATGAATACGGCATGACGCCGTTCAAGGCGGCCAATCTCGTCGCCGGCTGCTACGATTTGTCGCTGACGCCGAGCGTGCGCAATTTCGGCGACGAACGCCTCGTCCTCAACACCGACGACGTGAAGGAGTTCGTCCTGCGTTTCGTGCCGGAAAGCTACTCCCTCAAGGATCCTGCCATCTCGCCGCTCTACGCCGATTTGAAAGGCCTGCCGCCCGCTCTGCTCAGTTGCGGAACCCGCGATCTCCTCATCGACGACACGCTGTTCATGGCGGCGCGTTGGATTTCCAGCGGCATCGAGGCGGAACTGGCGCTGACCAATGGCGGGGCGCACGTCTTCCAGGCCTTCCCGACCAAGGCGACAGAGCGCTCGCTGGACGAGATGGAAGATTTTCTCAAGCGGCGGATGGAGTTTCCGGTTTTCGACATCCCGGCGTGATCCAAAGAGCGATCAGGTCCGGTCCGGCTCGGCCTCGCCTTTGGCGCCGTCGGGAGCGGAGCCCAGATCGCGCTCCAGCTCGCGGACGATGTCGGCGAAGCCGCGGAAGACCTGCCGCATCGTCTTGATCGCCTGATCGGCCGCGTCCACGTCGTCGACAGCGGGTTTGCCGCCTTCGAGCGCCGCGACTCGCGCTTCGAGATCAGCGATTCGGCCGGCATCGCCCCGCTGGGCGTCGCTCGAGCCCGTGCAGACCATGGCATCGCCGTCGACCCGGCAGAGATCGACTGCTCCGGTCTGTGTATCGAGCCGGGCGATGCCGCCCTCGACCGGCTGCATCTGATAGCGGCCGTCGGTGGTGTCGAGGATCGACTGGGCGGAGGCCGGCACGACGGCCAGCAGGCCGGCCGCGAGGAGGGCTGAGACGAGTCGGGGCATCATCGCTGGCTCCATGAATTCGATCCTGCCAACCTTGAGAGACGCGGCAGGCAACTGAAAGCGTAGACTCACCGCGTGACCGTCTCAAGGCAGCGGGTGATTGACCTTGCGCCGTCGCTCTGGCACCGCTTTGTCATGGACCAGCCCATCTACAAGATCGCGCCCCGACCGCTCTGGGAAGCCGCCAAGGCGAAAGGCCAGTTCGACGGCGCGCCTGTCGACGAAGCCGACGGCTTCATCCATTTCTCCACCGGCGGGCAGGTCCGCGAGACCGCCGCCCGGCATTTCTCCGGTCAGCACGATCTGGTGCTGATCGCGGTCGACCCGGACAGGCTCGGCGACGCGCTGCGTTATGAGAAATCACGCGGCGGCGCGCTGTTCCCGCATCTTTTCGGCCCGCTTCCCCTCGACGCGGTGGTCTGGGTCGAGGACCTCCCGCTGGGAATCGACGGCGGTCACCAGTTTCCCGGCTCGGTCAGATGAAACGCCTCTACCGGCTGGCCCGTCCGGCCCTGTTTCGCCTCGATCCCGAGCGCGCCCACGCCCTGTCGATCGCGGCCTTGAAGCGCGGGCTGATGCCGCGGGTCAATACGCCCGTCGACAACCGGCTGCGCACCATCGTCGCCGGCATTGCCTTTCCCAATCCGCTCGGCCTCGCCGCCGGCTACGACAAGAACGCCGAGGTTCCGGACGCGGCGCTGCGGCTCGGCTTCGGCTTCGTCGAGGTCGGCACGGTGACGCCGCAGCCGCAGGAGGGCAACCCGAAGCCCCGCATCTTCCGCCTCCAAAAGGCGCATGCGGTCATCAACCGGCTCGGCTTCAACAATGACGGCCACGCCGAGGCGTTCGAGCGCTTGGAAGCGCGCATTCGCAAGGCCGGCATCGTCGGCGTCAACATCGGAGCCAACAAGGATTCCAAGGATCGGGTCGCCGACTATGTGGAAGGCGTCAACCGCTTCGAGGCCGTGGCGAGCTATCTGGCGGTCAACATCTCCTCGCCGAACACGCCGGGGTTGCGGGCCTTTCAGACCGGCTCGGACCTCGACCGGCTGCTCAAGGCGGTTGTGGCCGCCCGCGACGGCTATGCGGCGCTGTCTGGCGGCCCTGCCAAGCCGCTCTTCCTCAAGCTCGCGCCGGATCTGGCCTCTGATCAGATCGACGAGATCGTCACCGCTGTCCGCAAGCGGCGGATCGACGGACTGATCGTGTCGAACACGACGCTGTCGCGGGCAGGCGTTATCGGCCAACCGCACGCGCTCGAAGCCGGCGGCCTGTCGGGGCGGCCGCTGATGGACCGCTCGACCTATGTGCTGGCGCAATTCCGGCAAGCGCTCGGGCCGAATTTTCCGCTGATCGGCGTTGGCGGCGTGGAAAACGCCCGCACGGCGCTGCGGAAGATCGAGGCGGGCGCCAATCTCGTGCAGCTCTACACTGGCCTCGTCTATGGCGGGCCGGAGCTGCCGACCCGAATTCTCAAGGAGATGGTCCGCTATCTCGACCGGGCCGGCCTGGATCATATCTCGCAACTGCGTAGCAGCCGGACCGACGAGATCCTGGCCGAGCCACCGCCCTCGGACTGAGCCGGTTCAGATCCCGGCCGTGCCGAAGGTTTCGGCCCGGCGGCGCGGCAGCAGTGCCATGAGGCTGATGCCGCGAAATCCGAGGAAGACCAGCAGCGCCGCCCACAGCCCGTCATTGCCGAAGACCGGCGGTAGCGCATAGACGCCGACGGCGAAGATGACGAAGGATGCGATCATCATGTCGCGCATCGTCCGCGACCAGGTTGCCCCGATGAAGACGCCGTCCATGATGAAGGCGAGCACGCCGGCCAAGGGTGTCAGCGCCGCCCAGACCAGATACTCGCCGGCCGCGTCCCGCACCGCCGGGTCCGTCGTCAGGAAGGCGATCAGCGCCTCGCCCGACACGAGGAAAAGCGCCGACAGCGCCAGCGAGAGCCCGAGCCCCCAGACGAGCGTCAGCTTGACGGCCCGGTCGAAGGCCGGGCGGAATCGCGCCCCGACCGACCGTCCGACGAGCTGTTCGGACGCCGTCGCCATGCCGTCGAGAAAATAGCCGCCAACGAGGAAGAAGTTCATCAAGATGCCGTTGGCGGCCAGCGTCAGCGCGCCGGTGCGGGCGCCGAGGCGGGTAAACAGCACGAAGGCACCGAGCAGGCAGAAGGTGCGAATCATGATGTCCCGATTGACCGCGATCATCCGCGTGATGCCCCGCCGGTCGAAGATTCGGGCCGACGACGGCCGCTCGGCGCGATCGAAACCGCGCACAACCACCAGGAAGCCGACGCCCGCCCCCACCGCCTCGCCGCAGACCGTGCCGACCGCGACGCCGGCGATGCCGTATTCCATGACGAGGCCGAACAGGATCGACAGGGCGATATTGGTGCCGTTGACGACGATCTGCAGCGCAAGTCCGAGGCCGCCGCGCCCCCGGCCGAGCACTTGGCCGAGGATGGCGTAATTCACCAGCGCGAAGGGCGCCGAGAACATCCGCAGGAAGACGTAGAGCCGGGTGGTTTCGGCGACGCCGGGTCCCGGCGCGATCGCCAGCAGCCCGAGCGATGTCACCAGCGATTCGGCGAGGATCAGCAAAAGGCCGATGCCGAGCGCGAGAACCATGGCGCGCCAGAATACCGCCTGCGCCTCGCGACCGTCCGCCTCGCCCATCGCCTGCGCGGTCAGGCCGGTCGTGCCCGAGCGCAGAAAGTTGCAGGTGGCGAAGGCGAAATCGAAGATCAACGCGCCGACCACGAGCCCCCCCAGCGACGTCGCGTCACCGATGCGCCCGACAACGGCGGTGTCGGTCAGGCCGATCAGCGGCGTGGTCAGAAACGCCAGCGTCATCGGCAACGTGATCGCCCAGACCTCTCGATGGCTGACCGTGAAAGGCCGCGAACGCCCCGGCCCCGCTACCGGGCCGGACTCCGCCGCACTCTCGATCTGATCGTCACCGTCACGTCGCATCGACGGGAATTGGCATTCCGCTCGAGGCCGGGCAAGCGAAACCTTGTCGCGGTGCCCCGGGCCCGCAACGCCCTATCTTGCCAGGTCATGCCAGTTCCGATGATCCACCACCCCGCCTTCGACGCCGAATTCGACGCCCGTCATCGCTTCCCGATGTCGAAATTCACGCGGCTGGCCCAGATTCTCGTCGAGGACGGTGTCGTCGCGCCGGATGGCTTCCACATTCCGGCCCCGGCGCTACCCGGCTGGCTGCGGCTCGCCCATGATCCGCTCTATGTCGATCAGGTGCTGTTTACCGCCGTGCCACCGGCGATCGAGAAGGCGATCGGCTTCAAGGTGGACGAGCGGGTGGCGATGCGCTCGCGCTGCGCCACCCGCGGCACGGTGCTCGCCGCCAAGCTGGCCCTGGCCGAGGGCCTGGCCTGCAATACCGCCGGCGGCAGTCATCATTCCCACCGCTCCGGCGGCGCGGGTTTCTCCGTGTTCAACGACGTCGCCGTCGCCACTTCGGTGCTGTTGGCCGATGGCGACGTAGGCCAAGTGCTGGTCGTCGATTGCGACGTGCATCAGGGCGACGGCACGGCGCGGATCTTCGCCGAGGAGCCTCGCGTCTTCACGCTGTCGATCCACGCGGCGAAGAACTATCCGACCGACAAGGCGAAGTCCGACCTCGACGTGCCGCTCGCCGACGGCACCGGCGACGCCGTCTATCTCCAAGCGCTCGGGGCGGCGCTGGCCGAGGCGACGCGGCAGTCGCAGCCGGAGATCGTGTTCTACAATGCCGGCGTCGACCCGCACGCGGAGGACCGGCTTGGGCGTCTGGCGCTATCGGATGCGGGGCTTGCCGAGCGCGACCGCACGGTTATCGGCTTTTTCCGCGACCGGGGCATTCCGGTCGCCTGCGTCGTCGGGGGCGGCTATTCGCGCGACATCGAGGCGCTTTCGCGCCGCCACACCATCCTGCACCGGGTGGCGCGGAAATTCGAATGACGCGTCAGCGCCGTCCGATCGTGAGCAGGCGCGATAGGATGAAGATCGGCACGACGATCGCGGCGCCGAGGATGAAATAGTCGACCGCCCGTTCCAGCGAGCCGAAGACGCTGACCCACAGCCATTGGAACAGATCAACGACCCAGTCGATGATGTTTGCCGGACTCCATTGCAGCCAAGACAAAATCACGCCAACGACGATCGACAGGAGCACGAGCTTGACGATGACGCCCAGCGGCGAGCCGCCGAGGAAACTGTTCACCCGTTCCGACATGATTGGTCTCTCCAGTCCGCGTCCCTTCCGTCCGAGGTAAGCGGAGCCGCGCCATGACGCAAGGTCGAGCAACACCACGGAAGGGCGTGTCTGCCGTGCCCGCTACCCCGCCGGCCCGTCCGTCAGCATCGCCTGCAACGTCTCCAGCCGGTCGGCCTCGAAGGCCGGTTTGTCCCAGCGAAGCCGCGAAACGCGCGGAAACCGCATCGCGACGCCGGATTTGTGCCGGCTCGACCGGGCCAGCCCCTCGAACGCCACCTCGATGACTAGGCCGTGGTCCGGCTCGGCCCGCACCGAGCGCACCGGCCCGAAGCGCTCGACCGTGTTGTCGCGGACATATTTGTCGAGCTGCTTCAGTTCCGCGTCGGTGAAGCCGAAATAGGCCTTGCCGACCGGAACCAACTCCGGCGCGTCGATCGGCCCGGTCCACACGCCGAACGTGTAGTCGGAATAAAAGCTCGACCGCTTGCCGTGGCCGCGCTGGGCGTACATCAACACCGCATCGACCAGATAGGGGTCCTGCTTCCATTTGAACCAGGGCCCCTTCGGGCGGCCCGGCACATAGGTCGAATCCCAGCGCTTCAGCATCAGCCCCTCGATCACCGGATGCGGCGGCGCGGCGCGCAGGCCTTCGAGGTCGGCGAAGCGTTCGAATGGTACGAAGGGCGAGAGGTCGAAACGCGACGGCTCCAGCCGGGCGAGAAAGGGCTCCAGCCGATTGCGGCGCTCGGAAAAGGCAAGGCCGCGCAGATCGGTTGCGCCGTCATGGAGGAGATCGTAAGCGCGCAGAAATACCGGATAGCGCTTCAGGACGGCGGCCGAGACGGTCTTGCGGTTCAGCCGCTGCTGCAGGTCCGAGAAGGTGCCGACGACGATGTCGGCTTGCGTCGGACCTTCATGCTCCGCGACTTCGGCCGTCCCCGACCGGGCGTCCTTCGGCGTTGCCACCAGCAATTCGCCGTCGAGCGAGCCCTCATAGGTCATGAAGTCGAGGAGGTCGGGAAAGGCGCCGGAAATGTCGTCGCCGGTGCGCGAATACAGCCGCCGCGTGCCCCGCTCGGCCGTCGCCTGCACGCGGATGCCGTCCCATTTCCACTCGGCCGCGTAGTTCTCCGGATCGATGCGCTCATAGTCCGGCTCCGCCAGCGCCTGCGACAGCATCACCGGGCGGAATGGCGCCGCGGCGGCCGAGACCGGCTTCTCCGCCCGGCCCTCTAGCCAGGCGAACAGCGGCTCATAGGGCGGCTCCAGCCCGTGCCAGAGTTCCTCGATCTCGGCGATGGCCTTGCCACCGAAATCGGCCAGTGCCTGCTTGGCGAGGCGCGACGACACACCGACCCGCAGCCCGCCGGTGACGAGCTTGAGCAGGGCGTAGCGGCCGGAGGAATCCAGCCGATCGAGCCAGGCTTCGACCAAGGCCGGGCCATCTTTGCGCGCGGCGCTGTCCAGCGTGGCGACCACGTCCGCCAGCGTCGGCGGCGGAGCCGACGCGCGCGCCTTTGCGTCATCGGGCGACGGCCAGACCAAGGCGATAGTTTCGGCGAGATCGCCGACATAGTCGTAGGAATAGCCGAACAGCACCGAATCCATGCGGCTCGCCATCAGCGCCCTCAGCATCGCCGGCTTGACGCTTTTGATGTCGAGATCGCCGGTGATCGCGGCCAGAGCATAGCCGCGCTCGGGGTCGGACTCGGCGCCGAAGAAATCCGTCATCAGCTTGAGCTTGCCGTTGCGCGACGGCGTCAGCACCAAGCGGTCGAGAAGTTCGGCGAATCGCTGCATCGTATTCCGGCTTGGAGGATTCGGAATGGCGATAGATAGGGCGCCGGATCGCCCGCTTCAGGGGCGGATGTCACGCCTGCGCCTCTTCTAAACGGCGCTGGCCGGCAGCGGCCGTGCCCCGCGCATGCCCCGCAGCCGCAGATGATGGCGGGCGGTGAACACCACGTCGGCGTCCATGCCGGGCTCACGAATCAACCATTCCAGATAGTCGTCCGGCACCTTGGCGATCTCGACGCCCTTGTGCCGACCGAAACGCAGCCGCGCCAACAGTGCCGGTTCGTTGGAGACCCGCTCAGCCCGCTCGAGAAAATCGGCGAGATCGGCGCAGCGCGGCATCAGCGCCGCGGCGATCTGGCGCAACAGCACCGCGGTGCAGACGGCATCGTAGAGCGCCCGATGCGGGTGCAGGCCCTCCAGCAGCGGCGCGACCGGCGACAGATCGAGCGGCACGTATTTGATCAGGCTCTGCAGGCCGTGCGCCTTTACATGCGGGAACGCCCGGAGCGCCAGCTTGTGCGTGCACAGCCAGTGGCCGGTCAAGCGGAGGCGGGGCTGGTCGAAGCTGGCGCGCTGGGCGGCGAAATAGGGTGTACCCGCGAACGGCTTCACCGCTTCGGCAAAGGGCGGCGCCCCCTCCAGCATCTCGTCGGTGATCAGATGGACACGGCGGGCGTGCGGGTTGATCACCACGCCGGCCGGGGCACAGAAACTCTGCATCGGGTTGCCGATGGCGCCGGTCGAAAGATCGAGATCGACCGAGCCGATCTCGATCACCGCGTCTTCTTCCAGCCGCTGGCCCGCCGTCTCCGTATCGATCACCCGGACGAGGGGAACGAGTGGATCGGCGAACAACGAGGGCGTCGACGGGACGGGCGGAAACAGGTCGGACATGGGCCGACAAAATCGCCCGCTCCGGGACAGGACGCAAGTCGGTGCGGCGCTTCGCCACCGCCCGCGCCGCTCATCGTGACATCGTCACCCATCGCGCCTAGGGATCGTCTGCCTTTGCGTCAGCCCGCGCGATCTGCTACCGGTCGCCCGATCTTACGTTTACGTCAATCACTCGCGAGATGCGCTCATGGCCCTTCCCCCCATTCTCGACGGCCGGCTGCGGATTCCGGTGATCGCGGCGCCGCTGTTCATCATCTCGCATCCGCCGCTGGTGATCGCCCAGGCCAAGGCGGGCGTCGTCGGCTCGTTTCCGGCGCTCAACGCCCGGCCGGCGGAGCAGCTCGACGAATGGCTCTGCGAGATCGAGGAAGCTTTGGCCGCCCACGACCGGGACCATCCGGAGCGGCCGGCGGCGCCCTTCGCGGTCAACCAGATCGTCCACAAGTCCAACACAAGGCTGGAGCACGATCTGGCGGCCTGCGTGAAGCACAAGGTGCCGATCGTCATCACCTCGCTCGGGGCTCGTCCCGAACTCAACGACGCCGTGCATTCCTACGGGGGCATCGTTCTCCACGACATCATCAACGACCGTTTCGCCCGCAAGGCGATCGAAAAGGGCGCCGACGGGCTGATCGCCGTCGCGGCGGGCGCCGGCGGCCATGCCGGCACGCTGTCGCCTTTCGCTCTGGTCCAGGAAATCCGCGAATGGTTCGACGGGCCGCTGTTCCTGTCCGGCGCGATCGCCAACGGCCGGGCGGTGCTGGCCGCCGAGGCGATGGGCGCCGACGGGGCCTATGTCGGCTCGGCCTTCATCGCCACCGACGAGGCGCGCGCGGCCGAGGACTACAAGAACGGCATCGTGAAGGGCCGCGCCGGCGACATCGTCTACACCAACCTCTTCACCGGGGTTCACGGCAATTATCTGCGCGCCTCGATCGAAGCCTCGGGCCTCGATCCGGACAATTTGCCGGAGAGCGACGCGACGCTGATGGATTTCGGCGGCGCCAGCGCCAAGCCAAAAGCCTGGAAGGAGATCTGGGGCTCGGGCCAGGGCATCGGCGCGGTGCGGTCCGTCGGGCCAGCCGCCGCGCTGGTCGACCGGCTGGCTGAGGAATACGCGGCGGCCAAGCGCCAGATCTGCGGCTGACCGGACACCGGGTGGCCCCGCTGTCGCAAAGCGCGGCGCTCCGCGACGATCCGGCACGCCCCCTCGGCCCATTGCAGTCATCGGTCGCGCCGATGCGGAACAATGCCGCGCTGATTGCGGCTTGAACCTGGCCCCGTTTAAGGCTATCAGGACGCCGTCCGTGGGTGATCCACCCGCCGGCCAAGGCCGCTTTAGCTCAGTTGGTAGAGCACATCATTCGTAATTAGCGGGTCCGCTAGAGAATGACGTTCGAAGCCAGCAGGTTGGCGGAGGAATAAAGAACATAGTAGGGCGATAGTAGGTCGCTCTGCGTTTGGTAGGCCGCATTAGCTCAGTTGGTAGAGCACATCATTCGTAATGATGGGGTCAGGTGTTCGAGTCACCTATGCGGCACCACTTCCCAAGTTTAACCCGGCAACCGTCTCCGATGTCTAGTCAACATTCTGGATTGTACGAACCTCTTTGACTAACCGTCTGAACTCATCGTTGTCGCTTGCACCTTTCCAAAAATTCACAAAGCGGCATACGATTTGAAGGTTGCCCGGCTCATAGTGCCCGGAGCTGTCTATGCGGTCGAGAGAGCAGAAGAACTGCTTGTCTCCCCCGCGCTCATCATAGTCGAGCTGTAGGTCCGTAAGAGCGCACCGATGCTCTTGGCGCTCTACGAGATCGAGAATATGTCGCTCTAGGCTGGCTTGGTCGTTGAACAAGAATTTCTTGTCTTTAAGCGTCCTGACAACCTCTTGACCATTGGCTGTTTTCACCGTTTTGAGCACGGTAAGTGCCATTCGTTCGGAAGCTTCCCGATAGGCAGCAATTCGCTTTTCGTCATAGCTGGTGACGGGATTATGTTGCGTTTTGGCGTTGT
This sequence comes from Aurantimonas coralicida, assembly GCA_011050685.1. Taxonomy (GTDB): domain Bacteria; phylum Pseudomonadota; class Alphaproteobacteria; order Rhizobiales; family Rhizobiaceae; genus Aurantimonas; species Aurantimonas coralicida_A. Next base: position 194 of record DRFF01000140.1, on the reverse strand, counting down.
CATTTTTGCGTCGCCATAAAGGTCTCGAGTGCCATTCGGACAGGTCGGCTGGCCCTGTCAGGAATTCCGTGTGTGGGCGGGCGGTTGAACAATTTCAGGCCATGGCCTGTGTAAAGCGCTCACCGTAGAGAATGGCGAACTGCGCTTTGGCCATCGCCCACTCACGAGGCGGCATCTTCCACTCCTTTTCCGAT
>DRFF01000139.1 GCA_011050685.1 Aurantimonas coralicida | reverse complement strand
GTGCCGGGGCGGGCTTCCGTCTCGCCGACCCACTTCGCCGTAATGCGCCCGGTGCGCTTCGGCTGGACCACGGATGCCGAAGAGGTCTGGCGAACCGTCGCCGCCGATCGAATCGGCGAGATTTCAACGAGTTCCTTCAGGATTTCAGTCTCAAAGGCTTCCGGTGCGAGATAGCCGCCGGCCTGGGAATCGGCGACGCGAAGCGCCTTGCGGTCTTCGTCCGGGATGCCATCGGCGCCGCGTCGGATGAAGCCGACGAAAGCCTTCTGTTCGACGTTCGGCCCGTCCTTCCTGTCGCCGCCGGTGCCGGGACGATTGAGGCGGAATTCGAGCTTGTCCAGGCGGTCGGTGATCTTGCTGGCGTCGCCGGATTTCTCTTCGATCGCCTTTATGCGCTCGTCTACCGAGCCCTTCAGCTCGTCGAGAGCCTTCGTGACGATCGCGGTCGGATCGTCACCGTCTTCATCGCCCTTAAGTTCGATCGCGCCGGGCATCAGCGCGGACTGCTTCAGTTGTTCCATGGTTCTAACCCCTTGAGGAACGGAGGGCGCTGGCGGCCCGGTTGATGGCCTCGGCGAGCGCGATGGCGTCCGCTCCGGCCTTTGTTCCCCTGAGACCCGCCTTCGGGTGCATGGGGATGGTGACGAGTGAAATTTCGGCAAGTTCAAGAGACGTGATGGTCCGGCCGCCGCCGCGCCGGGCGCTGGCCTTTTTCGTGATGAAGCCGATCGACAGACCGCGCACGGCGCCGCTCTTCACCATGGCCTGAACTTCGCGGGCACGGCCGACCTCAGCGACCAGAAGCCGGCCCTTCACCCGGAGGCCTTCGCTCGTTTCCTCGACGGCTTCCCAGACGCCGACAGGATCGTTCGGGTTGTGACCGAAGAGCATGGGGATCGGGACGGCCGATCCTGAGAAGGCGCCTTTCTCGATCATGTCTCCGACGCGGTCGGGTGTGCCGAACGGCCAGGCAAGCCCTTCGACGGCGCCGTCATCGGCCGCCGACAGACTGGCCTTGACCTCGATCAGAGCCGGGTGCTGAAGCTTGTCTTCCTTCATTGCGCGGGCTCCGCAACAGTCGTGGTGATATTCGGATTGGCGAAGGCCTCGCCGCCTTCGTATGGCGGCCGGTTTTCCATCGCCCGGACCTCGTTCGGATTCAGAACGCGAGAGGAGATCAGCGAGGAATAGGCGACAGCGCGAGCGCTGATGTCCGCCCTGAGGAGATCGTCGACCAGGAACTCGGCGAAGAATGTGTCGCGCTCGTCCTCGGCGAAGAGCTTCAGGCGAACCTCGCCCTGCCATGCCCGCAACCAACGTTGCAGCGTGTAGGTGACGAAGGTGGCGCCCATCTCCTCGGCATTGCCCCAGGTCGCGCGGCCCATCTCGAAAAGCATGTGCGGCGGCACGCGAAAGACGCGGGCGATCTCGTCGATAGCGAAGCGGCGAAGCTCCAAGAACTGCGCGTCGACCGAAGAGAAGGTGAGCGGGACGAATTTGGCGCCATCCCAGAGGAGCGCCGTCTTGCCGGATTTATGGGCGCCGCCGTGGACGGCTTCCCATCCGGTGCGCATTCGCTTCAGACCCTCTTCCGAGAGATTGTTCGGCATCTCGATCACGCCGGATGGGCGAGCGCCATTGCCGAAGAGGCGAGCGCAGTGTTCCTCCATCGCCAGAATCGAAGCGATGGCCTCCTTCGCCTGGACGACCGGACTGTCTCCGACGATGCCGTTCAGCGACGGCGCCTTGATATGGAGAATGTCGCGCCGAGCGATCTGGCGACCGACGTCGAAACCGGACGTGATCTTGTATCGCGGCTCGCCGGTGGTCTCGTCGGCGTCGACCGACACGGTGTCCGGCTGAAGCCGAAGAAGCTCCTGCGGGCGGCCTTCAATCCGATTGATGAAGCCGTAGCCATTGCCCCATAGGAGCGCGTCACGGGTTAGTTGTTCCTGAAAGTCGGAAGAGGCGGTCCATTCGTTCGCCTCGCCGTTCAGAAGCTTGGCGACCGGATGCTCGCTGTCTCGCTCCTTCGACCGATCCGGCCCGCGACGATAAACATGGAAGGGAAGCTGGCCGATCGACTCCGCGATGGTCTGGACTGCGGCCCGAACCGGAGTGCAGCGCATGGCGGTCTGAGGCGTGACGGATACGCCGGCGGCGGCTGGCATCGCGCCGAACAGGCTGAGAAGCCAATCGGAAGGCGAGCTGATGCCCTCCTTCTTCTCGACAGGAACGCTCTTGCGCAGAAATCCGAACATAGCCGGCATTATGCTGCCGACCGTGACGCATGGGGATTAAGCAAGTTGTGGCAAGTGAAGCGACGCCTTCGGCTGTCACCATGTCACCAACCTCGTCACCAAACTTTCCCCAGAGCGTAAACACCCCCTTTTGAGCCATTCTCTACTAATTCTCAGATAGGTTGGTTAGGTTGGTGACATGGTGACAGCGTTGAAATTGCTGCCGTTTTATTAGTTGCAAAACGCAAGTGTCACCAACCTAGGTCGGTGACACGTCGAGTTGTCACCAACCTCCGGTCGGTGACAGGCGATAGTGGTTGGTGACAGGCGGAAAGCTATTCTCGGCGACGATACCTCCACGTCTGCTTTCCGTTCTCTCGCCGCTGATATCGCTCGAAGCCCAGCGTCTTGAGGATCTTCGAAACCCGCATCTCGTCCTGCCGAGATCTCTTCGCGATATCGATGAAGAGGCATTCGGCCATGACCTCGCGGGCGGAAACATCCGTGCGGGTGGCGATGAACTGGCGAACGTCGTCATCCCAGGGATCGCCGGCATACCGAGCCGACTGTTCGGCTTGCGCGGCGTCGATCAGCTCTTGCTTGTCCAGCCACCAGGAATGCCCGGCGCGATAGATGCACAAGGCTTCAGCCCAAAGCTGATCGCGATCGGCCTCCAATGCGGCGATGTCGATCTTGCCGACCGTCACGGGCCAGAAGCGCCGACCGCCGGTTTCGTCCTTCAGGTAGCCGTCGCCGTTGGTCGTGCCGACGAAGACGCAATGACGAGGAGCGTTGATAACCCGCTTCCCGTAGGGTGGCCGGTACATGTCCGCCGTTCGCGAGAGAAACGCTTTCGTCCGCGTTGCCTCCGATTTCGACATCGCGTCGAGTTCGGACATTTCGATTATCCAAGCGGCGCCCGCCAGCATGGCGGCGTCCTTCGAGCCGAGATCGCCGATTTCGTCGGAATAGAATGCTCCGCCGAGGGTCGCCACGGCGCGTGACTTGCCGGCGCCCTGCCCTCCCTCGAAGATCAGCATCGTGTCGACTTTGATCCCAGGCCGGAAAGCCCTAGCGACAGCCGAGATGAGAAACTTCTTTCCCACTGCGCGGGTGTAGTCTGTCGTCTCTACTCCGAGATAACGCGTCAGCCATGTTTCGACGCGGGATGTTCGATCCCACCGGAGCCCGTCCAGATAATCGCGGACGGAATGGAAGGCATTCTCGGCCGCCGCAGCCTCAATAGCCTGTTGAACGATCTCCACGGATATCGGGATGCCGTGATGCTGCATCCATTCGGTCGTCAAGAGATCGTCTCGCGAAGTCCAGGGACGAGGTTTGAAACCGTGCGCGCGGTCCCACGGTGCCACGACGCGCATCATGGTCGACATACCGAACTCGTCGTGAGCAAGGACACCCGCCCATTCGGGCGCCGATCGCAGCGCCGTCAGGACGTTTGCCAGAAGCGGCTTCGGGAATCCGTTCGCTGTGCAAATCAGCCGCCTCGTCCAATCCGGGTCGCTGGCGTCCTCGCGATCGCGCGGGAAGCTGTCGATCGGACGATAGTCTTCGGCCAGGGCGCTCATGCCGCCACCTTGAGATGAGAAGCTGCAGAAGCGACAAAGCGCGAGCGATCGAAGAGCCCGCCGACGAGATCGGCGAGTTCCTGCGAGTGCTCCCGGTCTTGCCCAGCGATCCGGCCCGGCGCGTCGAGGAGATGTCGGGCGGCCGAGACGGGATCGAGAACGACCGCGCCACGGCATCCTGCACGCCACCATCCGAGCGGCGTCCGGTGCATCTGGAGCGGCGTTCCGAAGGTGTAGGACGCGGCCGAATAGACGTTGACGAGGCCGAGCATGTCGGCCCGGCCGAACATCGTCAGCACCCGGTAGGGATGGTCCAGCGGCCACGCTACGAGGTCCAGGACGGTCTCGCCGTCGCGGCCGAAGGCTTCGACGATCGCCACCGGGACAGCCACTTCGCTGTCGTCCTCGACGAAGTCCCACCGGTTCCCCGGCAGGACGTTGATCTTCAGGACGGTGAAGCAACCCGCGTGCGCGGCAATTGTCCAACTATCGAGGCCGTTGTCGCGTACGTAATCGATCGACGCCCGCGACGGCATAGCCCTACGATAGAGCTTGGCGCGTGCCGCCATAACTTCGACGGTGCCGGTCATAGGGCACCTCCGACGTGGTAACCGACCGCAAAGAGCCGTTCGCCGCAACGCACTACGTGCGCCATTCGGTCGGGTTTTTCCGGGCTGGGAATTGTCAGAGCGCGCGCGGTGCTGTAGTATTTTGAGTTGAAAGCACCGCCACAGCGCTTTTCATTCTGCGAGCCGTTCCGAGGACCAATCGGAGCGGCTTTCGCGTTTCCGGGGTCCGGCGGCGGATCGACGGGAGAACAGTCCGCGAACGGATTCCCCCAGTTTTCCCCCAGCTTTTGGGGGACGTTCCGCACCTGTTCAGGTTTGAACCGTGGGGGAAACGGGAGTGCTTGGGGCTCGGAAGCCTTGCTGTGCAGGGATTTGGATGGTGCTGCCGGAGAGACTCGAACTCTCGACCTCTCCCTTACCAAGGGAGTGCTCTACCGCTGAGCTATGGCAGCCACGCGGCGTTATCTCTCCGATTTAGCGCCATGCGTCAATAGCGACGGGACGACTCTATTCGCCCCGTCAACCCTTCCGAACCATGACAAGGAAACGGCAATGCGCGCCGATATGAACTTAGACGACACTATGCCTTACGGGTACGTCACTTATACCGGGCAGAGAATGACGAATCCGCTCGTCGACCTTTACAACGGATATCAACGGCAAATCGACCAACGGAAACGGGAAGGCTTTCCAGTTCCCGAATGGCTTTTTAACGCGCGCCATAAGGCACTTGTGCTAGGTGCCACGGCTTAACGTCAACCTTTCCGACCTATGACAAGGAAACGCCCTTATGCGTATCTATGCCGCATGTCTCGCCAGCTACAATAACGGTGTCCTTCATGGCCGATGGATCGATGCTTCGGAAGATCAATCGGCCATGTATCGCGAGATCAACGAAATGCTCGCCGCGTCCCGCTTTCCGAATGTCTTTAGGCAAAAGTTCAAGTGCGAGGACTGCGACAAAACCGCGACTGTCACGCTGCCCTATGGAGGCGGACCCGTGGAATACGAATGCCCTGAGTGCGTCGACTACATGACGAAGGACGGCGCGGCTTTCAGGTCGGCCGAAGAATGGGCGATCCACGATCACGAAGGACTCGGCGATCTTGGCGAATATGCCGGCCTTGATGAGGTCGCGAAGCGAGTCATGATCGTCAACGCTGCCGAGACTGTTGGAATCCCGATAGCCGTTGCGCTGGAATACTTAGAAGACGTTGGAAAGATCGCGGACATAACCGACGAGTCCGAAGCGGAAAGCGCGCTTCAAGACGATTATGCCGGGGAGCACGAAAGTTGGACCGCATATGCGGAAAGCTTCATTGCCGACTGCGGTACGTTGTCCGACGTTCCCGACGAACTCGCCAGGTATTTCGACTTTGAAGCCTATGGGCGCGATCTGCGGCTAAGCGGCGAGTTTAATCACGTCGAAAAAGACGGAAGCCTCTATCTTTGGCACGCGCGTTAACTCGCGCTTAACGAGTCAAGGTTAGGTTGATTTTAGACACGAACAAGGAGTCACGTCATGTCTGATCTTGATTTGCCAATCGCACCGCGCCGCACCGCAACCGGGGACTCGATCTTCCTAGAGCTTATCCGGCTTTTGGGTTGCGTCCTATCAGTCGGCGGGTTCGTTTTCGCCGTCGCCGCATATCTTTCAATCTGAGGGCAGGACAATGAATAACATCAAAGGAAACCGCCTCGCCCTTGCGATCCTGATCCGCGAAGAACGTGACGCCTCGCGCGTCTGGAATGGCGGCAAGCTCGTCTATATCCCGTCTAAACCGTCAACCAAAAAGGGACGATGACAATGGAAAACTTGAAAACCGCATTCGCCTACCATCGCGCTTTCAAGCTTCGCGCGCATCGGGCAATTGAACTGGCACGGGAAGACGTTGCGAACGGCACGGCACGCTATCCCGGTTCGGAAATCTGGCCGGCTGTCACATGGCATGACAACGGCGACGCAAACATTCTGAATAGCGACGCTGCCGGCCTGCGGCTCGTCGGACACGCTGATGAGATCGCGACGCTAGGTCATACCGGATGGCTCACCACGCCAGACGGCGAAACCTCCAAGGATGACACGGGGCGTTGCCGTGGCGTCGTTTATCAGCTTCCGGGCCGCAAGGGCGCGTCGCGTTTCGTCGGCGGCTATCAGTTTGGCGGAACCGACGCGGGACCGACTCTTGACCTGACAACGATCTTCGAAGAGCCGGCGACGCGACACATTCCCGCGTCCAACGGATGGCGCGCCTATTGGGATTGGAACGATAACCCGCGCAAGAGCGAAGCGGCGCGCGACGCTGCCATGATGGCGGACTCGATGGCGCAACACGCGGCCGAAGATGAACGCGACTGGCAAACCGCATGGCAGGCGGGAAGCCGCGCGGCCGATCTGGATTTGCAGATAACCGAGCAGCGGAACGAAATCCGCGACGCTCTCACGGCGCGCAAGGGTATCCGCAAGAGCCTGACTCGCTTTGGCGTCCCGCTTGACGGCGACGAATGGCGCAAGGCTTGCGGCTTCATTCATGACAAGGTGCGCGCTTGCCTTTCCAACATTCACGATCTTCGGAACGAACGCGACGAACTGGCGGACTCGATCCCGTCCGCTCTTATGGTCGCGTTTAACGAAGGTCGGGGCTGAAACTAACTTTCGAGGAGTCAGACAATGGCAAAAGAAAAGTTCTTGATTATCGCAAGCCCCATGATGCGGGGATGCTTCGGACGGTTTGACGAGGACGCGAATTGCGCGGCAATCGACGCGGGAACCGTCGACACTGGCGATGCCTATAGCTGGATTGAAGCGAGCTTTGAAATCAAGCTTATTCGCCATCGTGAGGCGACGCATATTTGCAGCTTCACGCCATCCGCTTACGGCGTTTGGCTGAAAAACGAATTCGTCGGAGTCCCGAATGAAGCCTGGGAATATGACGGCGATCCCGATGGACTCGAACTGGAGTCGGGCGGCACGCGGGGCGACTACGGGGCTTACCGTGACGAATACGACCCCCGGTTTATCTGCGAAACGTTCGTCATTGATACCGTTGCCGACCTGGGAATCCGCAAGAGCAAATCGGAAGCCTATCATGAGGCCATATGGCAGGCCGCAGAAGAGTCCGCAGACGAATCCGTTGCAAACGGGGCGGGCGGTTGCGCGCCGATCTTGGACGTTTTCACCTATCGCCAGTGGCAGCGGGAACGTCACTTGAAAGCCCGCGAAGAGTCGGCCCGGCGTTCCCGTCACGAGTCCATCTTTGCCTAAATAGTCAACCGAAAGGAGTCTTGACAATGTTAACTGAGAAACGGAAATCCGACCGCGCCGTTATGGCGTCTCGCCTAGCCGCCTCGGCGGAATCGTTCGGCGCGCAAGTCACAATTGAACCGGAAGGCTCTAGCTCTATCTCGCCGAGGGAAGTGTTTGTTTCTATTCGAGGGGCGCGCGGCCTGTCTGTCACGATCGATTTTGACGGGCGGTCAGTCCAACCGGACATTCACGTCGTCGCATGGCACATGGCGCTTGATTCCGACGCCTGTCTTTCGGACCGCTTCGGCAACGTCAACCCGGTTCATTTCCACAAATCCACGGCTGTTGCAGAAGGTTTTGACGCTCTTTTGGCAGTCATTGCGCGCGGCCTGATAATGGCAAGGGATGGAACGGCTTTCTGCCCTAAGCGCGAGGCGCAACAGGTCGCGAAGAACGGAACCGCCGCAGACCGGGCCGCGCGGTTTGCGGTATGGCGCGCGGAACTCGCTGCCGAGGGTAAGCTAAAGGCGTGCAATGTTTAGGGGCGGACTCGTCGTCGTCATGGCAATTGCTGCCATAGCTGAGGCGATGGCGTCCGAGTCATTCGTCCCTATCGGAATCAGCTTGGCAATCATCGCGGTAGGGTCCGCGATCCTCTAACGCCCCTTCGGACAAACATCATTGAGCACGCGGACAAGAGCCGCGTGCTTTTTTGTGTCTAGGGTTGCCAGGGCGCGGCCGAACTGGCGAATCTCAATACCTAGAACGTTTCCCCGTCGAATTGTCGCCGCGTGCGCCAGTGCGACGGCTTTTGCGAACGTCAGTAGCTCGGTGACGCTCTCGCGCATGGTGGCGCACTGATCAGCCGTCACAGCATAAGCCGGCGACGCGGCGAAGATCGCCAGGGCAAGAATGATGGCGCGCATACGGGACTCCCTTGGAACGCCGCGACCATAGGCAACCGACCTTAACGCGGCCTTGCGTGCCCATAGGGACGCGCCGCGCGCTTTCCCGCCACCTACCTAGCCCCACACCCCGCGAACGCGCGTCCCTGGGCAGCCTATGGCGTCAGACAAGACCATTCGGCCAGGGTCCGGGGAGGGGTCGCCTTGGCGTTTTGTTAAGGTTAACGCGGCTCCGCAATGCAGTACGCCGCGATCGAGGGGTGAGTCCTCGGATTTTTCGGGCGGCGCGCCGCTACTTCAAAAAGTCAGCCCGTTCCAAAATTTCGAGCCCGCGCAAAATCCGCGCCCTGGCCGGCCGCAACCGCCGCCCTGAAAAGCGAAAGGCCCCGGAACAATTCCGAGGCCACGACGCCAACCGGGAATCCCCGATCCATTTAGCGATGAGAATGCGAGATCAGACGGGGGAAAGCAGGCGGCCGGCTCGGCGCCACTTGATGAGGTTGATCACGTTGACTGAGAGAAGGGCAATGGAAATCCAGAGGAAGGTGGTGTTGCCCGTGATTAGCTGCCAGCCGATCCACGATGATTGCGTGACGGTCCCGACATACCACGTCGCCGACGACCGATCCCCGGCCAGGAAGTAGGTCAGGATATTGAGGAAGCCGATCGTCCAGAAGACGACATCGTTGATGATCTGTATCTCGTTCATTGGGGGGCGATCTTCTCTGTCAGTGTTGCGATCCTCGCGTTTTACAGGCCCGCCGATCCAGCCGTCAACGGAACCATGCCGCGACAATGAACCGGCCGAGGCGCGGCATCCCTTGTTTCGATGAGACCTCATGAGACGGCATGGTGTCTCGTTTAACTGTATGTCGGTTGATTATCTGATATTTGGTTAAGATGCAGTTCGTGCAAATTTTGCATATACTGAGCCGTGCCGAGTCATTCTCCGACGCCTGGGGAATAGGGGTTGCGTCGTCAGTCTGCATCCCACGGCGAGATAACATCGGAGATACCGACCCCATCCGATGCGCCAGGTACGCGGGAGCCGCCCAAACGGATTTGCCCAAACGGATTCGCTCAAACGGATTCGCCAAGTGCCAAGCGAGGAGTGTGAAGCGACAGTCAACTTAATGTTGACTAGACCCGCAGAGCGATCTAGTGTGCCCGCGAGAACCAGGAGAACTCATTTGACCGAAGCTGAAAAAGAAGTGCTGGCAGCGCTGGCGGACGGGCCTCGCTCCATTCAGGAAATCATACCGCTCATCGAGCGCCGCGACCAAAGCACGCTGGCAACGATCACGCGGGCGATGATCGAACTCATCGCGGCCGGGAAGGTCGAACGCATCCTCGTCAACAAGCGTCCGGTCTATCGGGTGGTCGATGGGATATAAGCCGACGACCACGATCGACCGCGATCTGTTCGTCTCGCAAGCGCAGCGGATGGAACTGGCCTGTCTCGCCGACAACGGCATGACGGCCACGGCGGTCAACGCGGCGATCGACATGACGGCCAAGCGGTGCCTTGAGGCGGTCGACCTCGATCCGGTCCTCACCCCCGAGGCCAAGGCCCGATTCAAGCAGATACTAGGAGTTCCCCATCATGAATGACGTTGGCGAGAATAAGCACCCCTGCATGGGGCTCTACCATCGCCCAGGTGTGAAGTCTCACCGGTCATACGTCTTTAGCGACGGGCGACAGCACTATTGCCAGCGCTGCGGCGAGAAGATCGACCATAAAACATTCAGCAATATTCCGTCAGATTACGTCGTGACGCACGATGCCGGTGACTATAACCTGCCAATCGGCAAGGTCATGAGACTCGTCATCATCGAAAGCCCCTATGCGGGCAACGTCGAACTCAACACCCGCTACGCCCGCGCCGCGATGCGCGATTGCCTTGAACGCGAGGAGGCACCTTACGCCAGCCATCTCCTCTACACCCAACCGGACGTGCTCGACGACGACAATCCCGACGAGCAGTCGGCGGGGATCGACGCGGGTCTTGCCTGGGGTGAGAAGGCCGATGCGACGGTTGTCTATGAGGACCTGGGCATCTCGGAAGGGATGCGCCTCGGGATCGAGCGGGCCAAGCGCGCGGGTCGCCGGGTGGAAGTTCGCCGCCTGCCCGTAGTCGTGATGGACCGCATCCGGCTCAAATCGACGCATGAAGTGACGATCACCGGGAGGGCGCTCGTTGCGAAGATGGTGAAGACCCTCGCCGACCTGGGGATACCATTGCACTCGGGAGGGATCGTCAAGTCCAACGAGTTCCCCGTGATCCTGTCGCCAGGGTCGTCGTTTCCTACCGATTCCGAAATCGCCGCGACGGTTCGTCAGAAGGGGGAAACATTTGCCGCGATGGCGAAGGAGATTAAGGCGCCAAATCGGGTGAGTGCGCCCAAGCTCCCCGACGAGGAGACAGAGGAATGGCTTGAGCGGATGCGGATGCGCGAGCCCAAGTTCAAGACGGCGACCTTTCGGGCCATCCTCAACGCCTGCGACACTTGCGGCACGCATCAAAAGACGCATGTTTGCAACCGCAACGACTGCCCGCGCCGCCGCCATGGAAGGATGATCCCATAATGACTCCGACGAGCCGGAAACCTGTCGAGATCGACGGCCACACCTTCAAGAGCTACCGCGTCGGCGTGAACCGCTACGCCCTCATCTGCGAAGCGATCGGCGCGCGGGTCTGGCGTAACGACGGCGGGTCGACCTTCCGCGCCAGCCTCAACGGCGTCGAGGTCGGACTTATCGTACTCCTCGTTGGCCTTGAGCCATTTTAGGACGAGGGTTTTCCAATCGACGAACGCGGCGGAAACGCCGGGCAGCCAAAACGATGCAATGTCGGACTTCCTGGCGACGCCCTCGATCGTGCCGTCAGGCATCCATAATTGCCCTTCCTTGATCCACTTGCCGCCGAGATTGAGACCGTGCTTCCCCGGCTGCCCTGGCGCGGGCTCATGGGTATGGGAGAAGCCGCACATCGGACAATCGAGGGTCGTCATCTCGGCAGCCTCAACGTGGTCGGCGCTGTCGGGATAATTCAGGTGATCGAAATGGGGCTCAAAGGCGTTGCCGCAGTCGACACAGCGAATATACCAACGCCGACGATCGCCACGGTTATAGAGCGCGAGAATACCTTGCGTCGGCGGCGCCTCATGGGGCGTCTCAGGCGACCAGCGCGTATTCAGAATTTCAAAGCCGGGCGAGGACTCGGCCACCGTCATTCCGTAGCGACCGACCGTTTGTGTGCGCTTCCGCCCAAGATCGAACGGGGGTCCTTCCCCTTCGATGTCCTGGGGCATCCGATCGTAGTCCATGAACCAGAGATCGCGGAGCGTCTTGCCTGACAGTTCGGTGATCGTCGGCCACTTGACGAGGAGCCGCATCGTCAAAAACCGAATGTCATGGACGTTCATGTTTTGCTTGCCGGGAAGGACCCGCGACCCGACCGCCGTTGTGTGACGGAAGAACTTCCGCAAATCCCCCTGCGACCAATCGCGGGACGTGGATTGCGTCATGTGGACAAGCATCGCGTCACCGGGATCGCAGATCGCCGAATGGCCGAGCTTGTTGAAGAAGATGTCGGACTTGCCGCAGCGAGCCGGCCCGGCGAAGACGACACCCGTGAAATCGAGCGATCCAGTCTCGTCCATGATTTCGGTCAGGTATGGCGCCATGGAATTGCGCCACGGGCCGATATACTGGCCGGGATTATTGAGCTTTCGATACTTCTCGGCCGCTTCCGATACGGTCAGGCGCTCGGGCGGGCGGATGGCCTCTGCGGTTGCCAGTAGGATTTGCTCAAGCGACGAGAAGGGCTTCATAGAATGTCATCGTGATTGCGGGCGGGGCGGGGCGCAGCCTCATCCTCGGCCAACTCCTCTTCGCCGACCTCAAGCCGGTCGCGCCCAAGCTGAGACAGCGTTTCGCCGCCTTCCGCGATGGCCTGGATAGCCTTGTGGATTTCGTCTTGAATGCCGTCGATCGTCGCGCGCACGGCGATGATCTGTTTCATGTCGAGGCCGGCGTCGCGCTCGACCGCATCGGGGACCAACTGCAACCGGATACGGATTTCGGTCAGGACGTTCGAAAACACGTCCATGACGGAACTCGTCGTCCAGAGATGGCCGGCCTTCTCCTCCCAACGCTGTTGCTTGAGCTTGGCGCCCCAATAGGCTTCGCGAAGGCGCTCGGGCATGTCCTCGGGCTTCATCTCTTTCAGAAGCTTGAGGAGGTCGCCCTTTGGCTTGACGAGGTATGACGCGGCCTCGGGGAGGTCATAGAGCGGCGTGCGGTGCTTGCCGTAGCCGATGGGCTCCACGCCGGCCAGCTTGCGTTCGACCGTTGCGCGCCCCATGCGGAACGCCTTCATAAGCCATGGAACGGTGACACCCCCCGTAGGAGACTCCACGCCATCGCCCTTGAAAGTTAGTTGCGTTGCCATGGTTAGAGGATGTCGTCATTGTTTCGTTGAATTTGATGGCGGGCGCGCAGCTTGGATCGCTTCCATTCCCGAAGCTCGCTGTTGCACCATAGGCGGGTGCCCTCGTCCTCAATCGGCGGCGGGAACTTCCCGTCCTTGATCCGTCGATAGAGGGTTGCCCGGCTGAATGTCGTCAGCGTCAGGACATCATCGATCCGCAATAGGCGCAAATCTTCGTCGTCGGGGTGAATGCTCATAGTCTGATCCTGTTCTCCTAAACCGGGTATAGTCAGGTTTTGGTTGACAGGCAAGAGACAGCATGAGACAGCGTGAGACGCTTTGATGCTGCATAGCGTCTCATGGCGTAGCCTGGGGGTGCGCCATTTGAGCCGGGGCGGGGTTCACGATCGAACCTCGCCCCTCGGCGGGGTCAGACGAACGCCGCGATCTCGGCCCGGCGACTGGCGCGCTTCTGCATATCGTCGCAGAGATCGGCCCAATCCTGCATAAGCCCCACCCGCTCTTTCAGATAGGCGGTGCGATTATAGATGCGCCGCGTCTCGTTGGGATCGAGATGCGAAAGCGCAGCTTCAATCACGTCATACCGCGCGCCGCGCTCATTCATGATCGTCGAGAAGGACGATCGAAAGCCGTGGACCGAATGCTCCTCGTTTGTGTAGCCGAGTCGGCGCAACGCCATCGACATTGCAGCATCCGACATCGGCCGACCGCTGCGGGCGCCGGGGAAGAGCATGTCTCCATCCGCCCACTCGATCACGTCTTCAAAAATACGGACGGCTTGGCGCGAGAGGGGGATCACATGCACGCGCCGCATCTTCGTCCTCTCGGCGGGGATCGTCCAGAGCCGCTTCTTGAGATCGATTTCCTGGCGGCGTGCAAGGCGAAGCTCGACCGGACGCGGGACGCAAAGGATCATGATTTGCAAGCCGGCGCGGACAGCGACGCTCCCCTCATACGCACCACACCCGGCGACGAGGAGTCCGAACTCGCGCTCGTCAAGGATAGCGGGGTGAGGCTGATGCACTAGAGGGAGGAGCGCCCCGGCGAGGGGTTGCGTCGGGTCGACCTCAGCGCGTTCCGTTTGGATCGCATAGCGGAAAACCTTCCCGATCGCGGCCTTTACCCGGTGTGCCGTTTCGTGCTTCCCCTCGGCCTCGATGGTCTTGCACAACCTCAGAATCTCGGCGGGGCCGATCTCACGCATGGGCTTCGGCAGAAGCGGGCGCGCATAGTGCATGAGAAAACGGCGGTTTTTATAGATCGTCTTCTCAGTGCGCCCTTCGCCGATCATCACCGACAGGTATTCCTCGGCGATCTCCCCGAATGTCGGATCGTCCGGTTCGGCCTCGGGCGTCACGGGCTGCGGCGCCGGATCATTCCCCCTTTTGACATCGTGCTTGATCCGGTCGCGTTCGACGCGCGCTTCCGTGAGGCCCATGGCGGGGTAGTTCCCGAGGGACATGGAACGGCGCTCGCCATCGAAGCGATACTCAAGCCGCCAACTGCGGCAGTTTGCCGGGGTGACGAGGAGTGAGAGCCCGCCGCCGTCCGTGAACCTCTGCAATTTTCCGCTTGGGCGGATCGCCCGCAATGCCATCTGATTGAGTTTATTCACGTTTCACCCGTTATGTCGTCGCCCGATCAGATTTGACGTAAAACGTAACGCTGACAACCACGTTACGCCAAATTTTACGTCATTTGCCTGAGATGCAGTGATTGAGGTTGAAAGTGTATGAGACAGCGTGAGACAAATCCGTGAAGGCGGTTAGTCCCCTGCAATGCCTGTCCCGTAAGGGCTTGCCAAGCTTTTGGCACGGCATGAGACAGGATGAGACAACCTGAAACGTCAACTTTGGCGGGGTGAATGTCAACTGTTGGTGCCCCTGGCCGGGATCGAACCAGCACTCCTTGCGGAACGCGATTTTGAGTCGCGCGCGTCTACCAATTCCGCCACAGGGGCGAACGGCCTCGGCCATTCGACGCGGGACTATAGCCGCAACGGTTCCTCGGTCAATGCCGGCGGTCCCGCTTCTGTGCGATGCGGCAACGGCAATTGCGTTTGCGCCGCGTTCGTCCTATGCGCCAGCCATGTGCGCGGGCCTCGTCTCGCACCCCAGGTCTGGAACCCGCCATGCTCCGCCGCCTCTATGATTGGGTCATGTCACTGGCCGCGACCCGCCATGCGGAGCGGGCGCTGGCTGCCGTATCCTTCATCGAAAGCTCGGTTTTCCCGATCCCGCCGGATGTGCTGTTGATCCCGATGGTGATCGCGGAGCGGGCGAAGTGGTTCCGAATCGCGTTGGTCTGTACGGTCGCTTCGGTGCTCGGGGCGTTTCTCGGCTATGCCATCGGCGCCTTGTTCTTCGATCTTGTCGGCCGGCCGATCCTGGAGCTCTACGGCAAGGCGGACGCTTTCGCCGAGCTGACGGCCCGCTACAATTCCTGGGGCGGTTGGGCGGTACTGTTCGCGGCGATGACGCCGTTTCCCTACAAGGTCCTGACGATCTTCTCCGGCGTCACCGGGCTCAATCTGGTGACCTTCACCGTCGTCTCGATCATTGGCCGGGGCGTGAGGTTCTTCCTCGTCGCCTGGCTGCTCAATCGCTACGGCGCGCCGATCAAAGGGTTCATCGAGAACAATCTCGGCATGCTCTTCACCCTCTTCATGGTTCTGCTCGTCGGCGGCTTCGTCGTGTTGCGGTATTTGATGTAACGGATGATTTCGATGGGATTGACTGAACGCTTCAAGCGCCCGACCGGCTTTCGCCAAACATTGGCATCGGGCTTCCTCACCGTGGGAACGGCGATGACCGTCGGCACGGCACTGCTGTTCCAGCATGTCGGCGGCTACATCCCTTGCGCCCTCTGTCTTCAGCAGCGCATCCCCTATTACGTGTCGATTCCCATAGCGCTCGTTGCCTTCGTCGCGGCGGCGGGGCGGGCGCCGGCGGTTCTCACCCGCGGGCTGCTCCTCGCGATTGGCCTGATCATGCTCTTTTCGCTCTATCTCGGCGTCTTCCATTCCGGGGTCGAGTGGGGCTTCTGGCCGGGACCGGCAGATTGCGGGCAGGTCGGCGGCAGCGACCTGATGAGCGGCGATCTCCTTGCCACCATCGACGCCATCCGGCCGCCATCCTGCGACGAGGCGGCCGGCCGCTTCCTGGGCCTGTCCTTCGCCGGCTGGAACGCCGTCGCGTCCGCCCTCTTCGCGGCCGTGGCGCTGCGCAGCGCCGTCGCCAAGGCCGACCGGTTCGCCTGAGGACAAGCGAGGCGCTCTCCCCGAAAAGGGTTGATACGAGGCGATGCCGGCGATTTTCCTGACCCTTTGGCCGCTGTTTGCCCTGATCCTCGCGGGCCTTGTGTTCCGGCGGTCGGGCTTTCCAGGCGAGGGCTTCTGGCCGGCGGCGGAGAAGCTCAATTATTTCGTTCTCTTCCCGGCGCTGCTCTTTGCAAGCCTTGCCAAGGCGCCGCTGGCCGATCCGACCCTCCTTGGTTTCGCCGCAGCGATCCTCGTCGTGCTGGCTGTCACCGCCATCGTCCTCGCGCTACTGCGCCGCTGGCGAGGGTGGCCGGCCGCGCGCTACGGGCCGCTGGTCCAGGGCACGATCCGCTTCAACACCTATCTGGGGCTGGCACTGGTCGGAAGCCTCTACGGCACCGAGGGCCTGGCGCGGGCCGCTGTCGTCCTCGCCGTGCTGGTACCGGCGGTCAATGTCCTGTCGGTCATCGCCCTAACCGCCGAACGCGAAACCAGTGCCCGCCAGTTGCTGATGCCGCTGGTTCGCAACCCGCTGATCCTCGCCTGCGCCGCCGGGGCGGCCTTTGCCCTCACGGGCGTTGGCCTTCCGTTCGGGACGGACCGATTCCTTGGCCTGTTGGCCGCTGCCAGCCTGCCGCTCGGCCTCTTGTGTGTCGGGGCCGCCCTCAAGCTCGCCGCCGCGCGGGCCGAGACCACGACGCTTCTTCTCAACAGCGCCGGCCGGCTGGTAGCCATGCCGCTCGTCGCCGCGCTGGTCGCATGGCTGTTTGTCCTGTCGCCGCTCGACGCCTCGCTACTCGTCATCTTCTTTGCGCTGCCGACCGCCCCGACCGCCTATGTGTTGACGACACAGCTCAAGGGCGACGCGACGCTGATGGCGGGTCTCGTCACCCTGCAGACGCTGCTCGCGGCGGCAAGCCTCCCGCTGGTCCTGTCCCTGTTCGGCTGATCAGGCCCTGTCGCTGTCATCGCCGGCATCTCCGGGAATCATGGCCGCCGCCGCTGCATATCCGCCGGTTGCTCCATCGATGAAATGTACATGGTCGCTGCGACTCGCCGAGGGTACGAAGCAAGTCATCAGCGCCGCGCCCTGACGGTGGGTGCCGATGCGCGCGGTTCCCTCGGCCGCCGCCAGGCGCAGCCGCTGCTCGATCCGATCAGCGACGGACGGCGTGCAGTCCAGCGTCATCCTGAGGCCGTCGTCGAATTTGCGGAAATCGGTGTTGCGCACGAGTTCGGCCCGATAGCGTCTCGGATCGAACCGGCCGACCCGGATGCCTGTCGTGAACGTCAGATGGGCGAGAAAGGAGCGCAGAAGGACGGAAAGCCGTGACGACCAAAGAGCTCGACCGGTTCTTGCCGCCCAGACCTTTGCCTCGATCCGGAAGCCGGCGGATGGCCAGCGCAGATCAGGCCCTTGGGGCGGAACCGGGCTGCCGACCTCAATTCCATCGGCGCCCAGCGCCACAATCTCTTGTGCCAGGGCGGCAAAACGCTCCGGCGCGGCGTCCGGAGCCGGGACCATGATGATCGACAGGATCAGGCCACGGCTAGCCGGTATCTCCGCGAATCGGCAGGTCAGGCCCGTCAGGTCGGGCCGGGCCGCATCGCCCGTTGCCGGTTCCAGCCGATATTCCCCCACCTTCATCCGCTGTTCCGCCCAGGCGAGGCCGCCGCCGTCGAACATGGCGTAGGCAACATCGGGTGATGGAGAGAAGCGGGCGACCCGCACGTCATGCTGGTTTGCCCGGATCGTCGCGACTGGGATCATGGCGATACGCAGGGTCAGGTCGAAAGCCTCGCTTGCCCAGCCGGCGACAGCCGCCATGGCCGTTCGGGCAAGTTCAGCCCGGGCAGCGGGCAGGGCGAATCCGGCGCCATCACCGCCGAACACGAAGGGAAAGTCCTTTCCGGAAAGGCCGTTGGCGATCGCGGCGATCACCGCAGCGGCGACCGTGTTGATCTGCTTGTAGGCGCCCGCTTCGATGGCGGCGGTCGAGCGCACGATGTCAGCGACACCGACGACCCAGTCGTCCGGAAGCGGCACATAGGCGGCGGGGTCGCCGAGACGGCTGAAGTCCGCCGACGTCGGCAACGCCGCGTAGAAGTCGAGGCCGGTGCTAGTCGGCGTCGCGCGGTCTTTGTCTGGCGGTTCGTCCATCGATCGTCCCGGTTCAGGCGAGGCGCTTCGCCGGCCATTCTATTATCGTCCGCTGCTCTGGCATCGAGGGGCGCGGCGGGAAGCGCGCATCGTTGCGTGGTCGATGCAGCTTCGCACGAACGGGATGAAAGGCTTCGATCGGGTCTGTCGAGAATGGCGCTGCCGATCGATGCGCCTATTCGGGATCGAGTTCGGAATCCCAGTAGAGATAATCGAGCCAGCTCTCGTGCAGGAAGTTCGGCGGAAATAGCCGGCCGTTGTTGTGCAAATCGTGGACGCTCGGCTGATAGGGCTTTTGATGCGGGAACATGCGCGCCGCCCTCGGCATCAGACCGCCCTTCTTGAGGTTGCAGGGCGAACAGGCGGCGACGACATTCTCCCAAGTGGTCAGCCCGCCCCGCGAGCGGGGGATGACGTGATCGAAGGTCAGTTCCTGCGGCGAACCGCAATACTGGCACTGGAAGCGATCGCGCAGGAACACGTTGAAGCGGGTGAAGGCGGGATGACGCGCCGGCTTGACGTAGGATTTGAGGCAGACGACCGACGGAAGCCGCATCGAATAGGTCGGACTTCGCACCGCCCGGTCGTATTCCGCCAGGATCGTCACCCGGTCGAGGAACACCGCCTTGACGGCATCCTGCCAGGACCAGAGCGACAAAGGGTAATAACTGAGCGGCCGAAAGTCGGCGTTCAGAACGAGCGCTGGAGATAAGTCCTGATTCACGGCGATCGTCACCGGTCGTTCTCCTTAACTCCCTGCGGTCGGACCTGAATTGGCGCGACTATCGTGCTCTATCGTGTCGCCTTTGTGAAGCCTGGGCGCGAGCGAGTTTCGCCGACGGGTTCTCCCGTTTCCCGCAGTGCGGTCGACCCTTGGAGAAGATCTGTGGATAAATTTCGCGGGGATCATTCGACGGCGGGCGCCGGAGCCGCGTCGCGGCGCGTGACGGCGCCGTAGTAGGACCAGAACAGCCGCGCGGCGACCGAGCGGTGCGGCGACCAGCGCTCGGCAATCGAAGCGACGGCGGCTGCCGCCGGCCGCGTCTCGTGGTCGAAGGCGTGGCCCAACGCGGCTTGCAAGGCCAAGTCCCCGGCGGGAAAGATGTCGGGATGACCGGCGCAGAACAAGAGATAGCATTCGGCGGTCCAGATCCCGATCCCGCGCACCGCGACGAGTTCGGCGACGGCGTCGTCGGGGGACGCCGCCTCGACCCGCGCGAAATCGACTGCGCCGTCCTGGACGGCCTCGGCGACGGCGAGCATCGTGCGCTGCTTGGGACGCGACAGGCCGGCGCGGCGGAAGGCCTCGTCGGGTGCGGCGAGAATCGCCGCGGCATCGTCGACGTCGATCTCCTGTGTGAACCGCGCGAAAATCGCGTCGGCGCTCGCCTTGGACACCTGCTGCGCGACGATGATGCCGGCGAGACCCCGGAGCCCGCCGGCGCCGCGGCGAAGCGGCACCACGCCGGCCGCCTCGATCACCCGATGCAGGCGATCGTCCGCCAGACGCAGCGCATCCAACGCCGCGTCGATGTCGGCTTGTGTCCTGATCATGGCGCCCGGTTCCTCAATTGCCGCGACTCTGTCACGTTGCTCACGCAATCGGAGTCTAGAGCATCGGACGACAAACGAGGGGAAACAATTCGATGGAAACGACGTCAGCCGTGTTCCGATTCGCACCGAGTCCGAACGGCGAACTGCATCTCGGCCATGCCTATTCGGCGCTGCTCAACCACAAGATGGCGCGCGAGGCGGGCGCGACCTTTCTCTTGCGGATCGAGGACATCGATCGGGCGCGCTGCACCAAGGCCTACGAGCAGCAACTCGAGGACGATCTGTACTTTCTCGGGATCGATTGGGACGACACCCCGCGCCGGCAGTCGGAGCATTTTCCCGACTATGCCGCAGCGCTCGAAGCCCTGGCCGACGAGGAACTGATCTATCCGGCTTTCATGTCGCGCGGCGACATCCGCACCCATGCCGAGCGCCACCTGGAGGAAACCGGCAAGCCCTGGCCGCATGATCCCGACGGCGCGCCGCTCTATCCCGGTCTCGACCGCAAGCTGTCGACGCGCGAGCGCGAGCGGAAGATGAGCGACGGCGAGCGCTTTGCCTGGCGGCTCGATATGGCGGCGGCGGTCGAACGGGTGTCTGCGCTGCGTTTTACGGAGACCGGGCGTTCGCCCGACGGCACCAGCGGCGAGATCGCCGCGCGGCCGCTCGACTGGGGCGACGTCGTGCTCGGCCGCATGGACATGCCGGCGAGCTATCACCTGGCCGTCGTCGTGGACGACGCGCTGCAAGGCATCACCGATGTCGTCAGGGGGCAGGATCTGTTCCACGCCACCAGCGTCCATCGCCTTCTGCAGGCGCTGCTCGGCCTGCCGGCGCCGCGCTACCACCATCACAACCTGATTCTGGGCGCCGACGGCCGCAAGCTGTCGAAAAGCGCCCGCGACACCTCGTTGAAGGCTCTGCGCGAGGCCGGTCTCGGCGCCGAGGATATTCGCCGCATGGTCGGCTTTCCGGGCCGGCCGGCGGCGGAATGTTTCAGCCGAGTACGGTCAGCCACACGCTGAGGGTAACCACCGACAGGACCGTCGAGACCAGGATCGTCGTCGCCGCCAGCTTCTCGCCGGACCGGAAATAGGCCGCGAACAGATAGGCGTTGACGCCGGCCGGCGCGGCGGCGGTGAGCACCGCGCTCTTCAGCCAGAGCGGCGGCAGCGCGAGCCAGGTGCCGAGAAAGAACACGATCGCCGGCATCACCACCAGCGCCAGCGTCGCGACGATCGCCGACGACGCGATGTCGCCGCGCAACCCGTAGCGGGTCAGCGACATGCCGAGCGAAAACAGCGCCAGCGGTCCCGCCGTGCCGCCGAGCAGTTTGGTGATCTCGTCGACATGGGACTCCAGCGGCAGGCCGGTGGCGCGCCAGACGAGCCCCGAAAGGATGCCGACGATGATGGCGTTGGTCGCAAGGTTCTTCAGGACCCGCTTCAGCGTCGTCGCCGTCGAGACCTGCGGCGGCATGGTGCCGGCATCGCGCGCGTCGAGGAGGGCCGCCCGCTCGACGATCAGCGTCGCGACGATCATCATCACCGGCAGATGGATGGCGAGAATCAGCAAGAGCGGTTGCAGGCCTGCATCGCCATAGGCGCGCTGGACGGTCGGGATGGCGACGAAGACGGTGTTGGCGAAGCTCGCCGAAATGCCGGCGATGACGCCGATGCGCCGGTCGGCGCCGGTAAGGCGCCGGACCACGAGACTGCCGATTGTCCAGACGATGGCGATGGCGCTGAAATAGGCCAGCCACAGAAACAGCGGGTTGGCGTCGCCGAAGGCCGAATTGGCGAGGGTGCGGAACAGCAGCACCGGCACCGCGACGACGAAGACGAAGCGGGCCAGCGCCTCGCCGGTCGCGTCCGACAACAGCTTCGCCCTGGCCGCCAGAAAGCCGATGGCGATCAGGCTGAAGATCGGGACGATGATATTGAGGATGTCTTGCATGAGACGAACCGGATGATCGCTGAAACCCGGCGATAGACGGCGCCGGGCGGCAAGGCAAACGCTTGCGACCCGATTCCGTCGGACAAGCTGACGGTTTCCGGCTTCCGGCCCGCGCTTCGCCCTGCTATCGAATGGCGCGCTGGCGATCGGCCATCCATCGATTCCGACCGCCGCCGCCGACCCGTCCGTCCCGAAAGGCCGTCCCCAGTGAACCGGTTGCTGCCCTTCTTCCCGGCGATCTTCGTGCTGCTCTGGTCGACCGGCTTCATCGGCGCGCGCTACGCGATGCCCCATGCCGAGCCGTTCACCTTCCTGTCGCTGCGCTATGCGCTGGCGCTGGCAATCCTCGGCTCGGTTGTCCTCCTGATGCGGGCGCCCTGGCCCGGCTGGCGGCCGGCGGCGCACGCGATGATCGCCGGCAGCCTGATCCACGGCGTCTATCTCGGCGGCGTGTTCTTCGCCGTGCGCCACGGCCTCAACGCCGGCATCGCCGCCTTGATCGTCGGGCTGCAACCCGTCCTGACCACGATCCTCGCCGCCAGCTTCCTCGGCGAGCGCGTGCAGCCGCGCCATCTCGCCGGTCTGGCGCTGGGGCTTGTCGGCGTCGCCCTGGTGATCCTGCCGAAGCTCGACGGCTCGGGCGACTACCGGTTGCTGACGCTCGGCCCGGTGGTCCTGTCGGCCATCGCGATCTCGGCCGGCTCGGTCTGGCAAAAACGCTTCGTCGGCGGCGTCGACCTTCGCACCGGCACGGCGCTGCAATATTTCGGCGCCCTCGTGCCGACGCTGATCCTCGCTGCCTCCACCGAGACGATGGTGCTCGACTGGACCGGCGAGCTGGTCTTCGCGCTGGTCTGGCTGGTCTTCGTCCTGTCGATCGGGGCGGTGTTCCTGATGCTGTATCTGATCCGCGAGGGCGCGGTGTCGTCGGTCGCCTCGCTGATGTATCTGGTGCCGGGCGTCACCGCCGTCACGGCGTGGCTCTTGTTCGGCGAGACGCTGTCGCCGATCCAGCTTGTCGGCCTCGTCATCGCCGGGGTCGGCGTTGCGGCGGCCACGCGCAGGCGCAAGGCCAAGGTCGTGCCGCCAGGCCTATGAACCGCCGGTTCTTCCCCGCGATCCGCCTTCCGTGACCGGGGACTCGCGCCGTCGCCCGCGCTGCTTATATTGCGCTTTCCGCGACTCGAAATCCGTAAAAGGCCGGCATGTCCGATATGATGATCTACCTTGCCCTGTTCTTCATGCTCGCGACCGCCGGCGTTCTCGTCGCGGGCCTTTATAATCTGATGAAGGGCGGCTCCAGCAGCACGTCGCAGAACCTGATGCGTGCCCGCATCCTGCTGCAAGGCCTGGCCGTCCTCGTCCTCGTCGCCGTGCTGCTGCTGGCGCGGTAGGGCGCGCTTTCCCTCGCCCTTCGAGGCTCCGCTTCGCTCCGCACCTCAGGATGAGGGAGAGTGGGGGCGCGGCATTACCCGCCTTCGTCATCCTCGGCTGCCTCGCTGCGCTCGCCCCCTCATCCGGCCCTTCGCGGCTCCAGGGCGAGCCGCGTGTCTCGCCCGTCCTTCGGACCCTTCTCCCCGCCGGGGAGAAGAATCGGCAGCGTCCCTGTCGGCGCTTTTTTCTGTTCCTGATGGACGCGAACAGTTTCGGAAGGGCGCCATTCCTCGCCCCTCCGGGGAGAGGGTGGTTCGCGCAGCGAACCGGGTGAGGGGCTTTTCCCCATGCGACAGCGCCTCCGCGCCCGCTCGGGCCGGAGTGTTCTCTGTCCCCTCCTTAAGCTTCGCCTTGCGGCTCGCTGAGGGGCCCTGATGCCACTCCTGACGAGCGGCGGGATGCCGGAGGCGAACCCTCCGACTATTTTAAGTCAATACGGTCCGCCTCCGGCATCCCGCGCGATGGGTTCCCGTGACACGCCCGGGCTCTCGGTTCCCGTGCGTCGCCGCACCATTCACCCGCCGCCCCGACCTTTCGGCCAGGACCGGACGGGCTGTGGGATGCCGCCGGGAGGAGCACGACCTCCAGGCCGGCGGCATGCCGCCTTCCCCGCAGAACGGAAGGCAGGCGCGGCTTGTCACAAGGCCCGGTTCCCGCCGCTCCGGAAGCGGCCGCAACCGGCACCGCCCGCCAGGGATTTCTCCCCTTGGCCCAACGAACGATCCCGGTGATCATTCGCGCCCGTTTCGTGGGCCGGCGGTGAAGGGATTATGGGAGAGGTGGAAAGGGTGGGGATAAATTTTCTTGGGCGGGCGGCTTCTTCGGAAGCTGCGCGGATCCTTCGTACCCCTTGGAAGAAAAGGGCGCCGGCATCCAAACCGCGTCATCCCGGCCTTGAGCCGGGACCCATGCCGCGACTTTTATCCCATCCTGTCCGGCGACGGATTGGCGGCTCAAGCGGCTTGGAATGGATCCCGGCTCAAGGCCGGGATGACGACCGCGTTAGACGGCTTCGCCAATCGCCGAGACCGAGATGCCGAGGTGTCGAGGCTTGGCGCCCCTCTCTCTCACAAGGGGCGAGAGGGCGCGCTTGCCGGCGATGGATGACGGCTCGTGCCGCTTGGAATTGGGTCCCTCTGGCCGGCGAGAGCAAAAGGCCGTCCGGGCCGGCACTTCTCCGGAAGAAGCCCCGTCGCGGACACCGCCCGCCAGCCCCCGAACGATCCCGGTGATCATTCGCGCCCGTTCCGTGGGCCGGCGGTGAGGGGATTATGGAGGCGGTGGGGAAGGGTGAGGAGAAAATTTTTCGGGGGGGTGTTGAGGGCGCGGGCCCTCCATTCACCGTCGATGAAGCGGCATCGAAATGTCGTCATCTCGGCCTTGAGCCGGGAGCCATGCCGCGATGTTTTCCCACGTTGTCCGGTGACGAATAGGCGGTTGTGGCGGCTTTGTCTGAACGATCGACGCATAGGCCTGCAGTGTCCCCAACGGCGATGGCGTCGGAATCGGACGGATATCAACCTGATCCGTGATTCGACGCGGACGGGACCGGTTGGCATAGTCCGCAAATGCGACAAGGAGCGTGGTTCGATCTGGAGCGGAGCGAAGCAGTCATTCCGTGGCGCGAACGCCATTTCTCTGCCCGTCAGATCGCTGGTTTCACGGTTGCGATGGTCGTCTTGATCGTCATTGCCGCTGTCGTCGACGGACGAGAGTTGACGCCCTACCTCGTCACGGCGCTCATCGCCGCAATTTTTACTCCGCTCTTTTTCATGTTGGTAAGCTACCTTGAGACGTCGGGTCCGTTCAGCACTCCGATCGGCGTTGGGCCGGACGCTATGATGGCACCCACCTGGTGGCGCCCGCACTACGTCGAATGGTCCCACGTGCAGGCGTTGATTCATACGCATTCTGCTATGGGAAGCTTTGCGCCGATCGACCGCAATCTGGTCGTCATCGCGAAGGACGGCCAGCGGACGCGGCTGTTCCTTCCGGTCATATCGAAGGAGGAACTGGCCTGCTTGCTGACGATCCTGCGCACTATCGCCGACCGGCATGGCTTCGAGTTCGTTCTCGACCACACGGACGAGGGGCAGAAGCGGGCGCGGGAACTGGGAGCTTAAGGAGAACACGGAACCGCACGACCCTACGTCCCTTGGAGCGATGGCGCTTCGATCTGAGAGACTATGAAGACGGCGTAAGCGGACCCCTTAAGCTGCCCGTTTCGGGACAAAGGCAGTGTGGTTCAAGCGGACAAGCGTAAATTCTCTTTAATCTCTCGAAGTCGCATGTGGATAACGGCCGCAGCGATCGACCCGATCGCGGCAGTCAAACCACTGAGGATCACTTGCAGCATCACAAAGATGGTAGAAACGCCGAGCAACCATTTAAGACCCATGACGATGACGGTTTCAATGAGGGCCACCAGCGACACGAGGGCGATGAAGCCGACAATCGGCCAACGGTAACCCTTCGTAAGCGAACGGCTACGACCAAGCGCCTCGAAACCCGCTCGATCGACCACGACCGCAGGGATGACGACGGAGAACATGCCGAGCAACCACAGCCCCGGCACAATGAGCATCACAGCACCGGTGAAGACCAGCAGAACGACGACAAACGATATCGACACCAACGGAACAATCTGCTGCAGAGAGGCGCGGAAGTAGTCGCTCCAATCAATTGGACGTCTGATTTGAACATCGTAGGCGCCCATCACAAACAAAGCGGACAAGAACGGTCCCACGATCAGCCCCACGGGGTCATTCAACGACCATACCAAAGGCCTTAAAAGCAGCCAGATCAGGAAGTGTTCGTCACTCTGAGGAGAGCGGAAGGCGTGACCGCCGTCGGATCCAGCGGTGATCAATTGCTGCAATAAATAGGCGAGCGCCACCGTCAGCAAGTTGGCAGCCACGCCAACTCCCGCGAAGAAGCCGAACCGGGCCCGGAAGATCTGAAATGTGTTCCAGAGGCGCGACTTGACGTCAAATGCTGGTTGATCGCCATCAGCTGTGTTCGTCATTTTCCCCCTTTCGGCTACCGATGATCGGTTCGTTTTGATGTCGTCGCGAACGTTGCGCCTGGACTGTTGCGCGGGACGGTGGTTCCCATAGTAGAGTACGTTCGCCGCACGCATGGGGCGTCTATTATTCCGACCCCCTATCCCTCCCTACACGACCTATTCTCCCCGCCAAACCGGAGGCGTCATGATCGAGTTGAACACCGTCGACACCAAAACCGGCGATTCCCGCGATCCCGGGGCTCGGCACCGGCGAGCGGCGGCCGAATTTCGGGTCTCGCGTTAAGGCACGATCGACGCGGCGAACGCGGATCGGTGGCAATCGTCCGACCGCTTGATCTGAGAGGAGACGCGGCATGGAGCGATTCACCGGCGGTTGTCTGTGCGGCAACGTCCGGATCGTGGCGTCGGGACGCCCCTACCG
Organism: Aurantimonas coralicida; assembly: GCA_011050685.1. Classification (GTDB taxonomy): domain Bacteria; phylum Pseudomonadota; class Alphaproteobacteria; order Rhizobiales; family Rhizobiaceae; genus Aurantimonas; species Aurantimonas coralicida_A. The sequence goes on along the minus strand of DRFF01000139.1, from coordinate 18,460 downwards.
GGTCGGCCTTTGCCACTGTCTGGATTGTCGCAAGCATCACGGGGCGCTGTTCCACGCCTCCGCGATATTTCCCGAGGAGGCGGTGACGATCGAGGGCGAAACCCGCGACTATGCCGGGCGGTTCTTCTGCCCGCGCTGCGGCTCGCCGGTTTTCGGCCGCAGCGGCGACGAGATCGAGGTGAATCTCGGATCGCTGGATGCCCCGGACCAATTGACGCCGACCTATGAACTGTGGACCATCCGGCGCGAATCCTGGCTGCCGGAATTTCCGCTCGCGCGGCACTACGCGCGCGATCGCGACGGGACGGGCCGCTTCGAGGCGTAGGTCGCGCTGGCCTGCGGCCGGGCCGCTACTGGCCCGGCTGGGGCGCTCCATCCTCGACCGTCCCCTCCGGCAGGACGGCCGGGGCGATCTCGGTCTGCGCCGGCTCCGCCGGCGGCGCTTCCTGGGACGCGTCCGCTGGCGCGGGTTCCGTTGCTGCCGGCTCCGGCGGGCTTGCGGCCGGGGGTGTTTCGGCTGGCGGCTCAGTTCCCGCCTGACCCGTCGTCGCCGGTTGCCCGGCGGGCTGGGTCACGGGTGCCGGCGCTTCCGGCGCGGTCCCGGCGGGAGGGTCTGCCTGCGGCTGCGCCTCGGCCGGCGCCGCAGCGTCCGGGGCCTCGGCCGCGACCCGGTCGCTGCCGACCGGCTCCGGCAGGATGGTGCCGTCGGCCGCCGCCACGCGCCAGACCGTGTTGCCGGCATCGTCGGCGATCAAAAGCGCGCCGGTGCCGTCGATGCCGACGCCGACCGGCCGGCCGCGCGCCGTCTCGCCGTCGAGGAAGCCGGTGACCACATCTTCGGCCATGCCCGCCGGCTGGCCGTTCTCGAACGGCACGTAGACGACCTTGTAGCCGTTGAAGGAATTGCGGTTCCAGCTGCCGTGTTCGCCGATGAAGGCGCCGTTGGCGTAAGTGTCGGGCAGGGCCGAGCCGTTGGTAAAGGTCAGCCCCAGCGCCGCGACGTGGCTCGACAGCGCGTAGTCGGGCGCGATCGCCTTTTCGACCATGTCGGGGCGCGGCGGATGCACCCGCTCGTCGACGTGGTCGCCGTAATAGCTCCACGGCCAGCCGTAGAAGGCGCCTTCCTGCACCGAGGTCATGTAATCGGGCACGAGGTTCGGCCCGAGCTCGTCGCGCTCGTTGATCACCGCCCAGAGCGCGCCGGTCTCGGGATGGACGGTGAGGCCGTTCGGATTGCGCAGGCCGGAGGCGTAGACGCGCGCGGCGCCGGTCTCGCGGTCCACCTGCCAGATCGCCGCCCGGCCCTTTTCCGCCTCGATGCCGCGTTCGGCGGCGTTGGAATTGGAGCCGACCGAGGCGTAGAGGAAGCGCGCGTCGGGGCTGAGCGCCAGGTCCTTGGTCCAGTGGTGGTTGATCGGCCCGCCGGGCAGCGGCGTCAGGACCTCCGGCGCGGCGGTGATCTCGGTGTCGCCGAGACGATAGGGGTAGGTCAGGATCGCGTCGGCGGCCGCGACATAGAGCGTGTCGTCGTACCAGGCGACGCCGAAGGGCGAGTTGAGCCTGGTCAAAAGATCGCTGCGCTCGTCGACCGTGCCGTCGCGGTTGGTGTCGCGGAGCAGGGTGATGAGGTTGCTGCCCTTCTGCGGTCCGCCGCCGCCGCCCTTGGCGAGCGACATGATCCAGCCCTGGATGTAGTCCTTCGGCCGGGGCTTGGGCTTGCCGGAGGGCCCGCGCGACTGCACCACCAGAACGTCGCCGTTCGGCAGGGTGTGGACCGTGCGCGGGTTGACGAGGTCCGTCGCGTAGGCGGTGACGGTCAGCCCCTCGGGAACGGTCGGCGTCTGGCCGTCCTGCCAGCCGACGACCTCGGCGATCTTGATGTCGGGAACAAGCGACATGCTCGGCTCGGGCAGGACCGGATCGGGGCCGATCTGCGAGGACACGTCGAAATTCGATCCGTCGTCGCCGCAGCCGGCGAGCGACAGGAGGAGGACCGCGCTGCCGCCGAGGAGGGCGGCGCGAAGGGGGGAACTAGTACTGGTCATTGCTGACTCCGACGCCATGACGAAACACCATCGAGCGGCCGAGCCAGGCCGTGACGATCAGAAGAAGCACGGTGACGGCCGACAGGATCAGCCCATAGGGCACGATCGCGGTCCAGCCGTCGCCGGCATGGACGAGGTTGTTGACGAAGGCGAGGGCGAGGACGATGACGTTGCCGATCGCATGCGGCCAGGCCGGCTTCTGGGCGCGGACGTCCCAGCTGAACAGGAAGTCCACCGCGCCGGCGAGGCCCGCGAGCACGCCGAACACCAGGCCGGCCAAGAGCAGCCAGGCGGAAAAGTGATGCCACATCAGGTTCGACGTCTGCCAATAGGCGATGTCGGTGAACAGCGCGAGGGTGAAGCAGACGATCGGAAACGGCACCAGCATCGCGTGGATCGGATGACCCGCGATCGCGGCGGTGGACGGGGGATGCGGGAAATCCATCGAAGACATCTCGAAATGGGAGGACGGTTCGTAGGCTATACGGATGACGCGGCATCTGGTTCCGGCCCCATCGCCGTGCCGGGCAACGATCGCCGCCAAGGCGGGGGTATCGCGGTCGGCCGGCCGGCGATCCGCATGCCTTTCGCCGCCACCCTGTCGCCGGTTCCCCGATGCTCTATGATCTCCGCCGAACGGAGGCGTCATGGTCAAGCTAAACAAGATCTACACCCGGACCGGCGATGCCGGTGACACCGGGCTCGGCACCGGCGAGCGGCGGCCGAAATTCGACATCCGAGTCGCGAGCTACGGCACGGTCGACGAACTCAACGCCATTGTCGGCATCGTGCGGCTTCACGCCGACGCAGCGCTCGACGCCATGCTCGCCCGCATCCAGAACGAGCTGTTCGACCTCGGCGCCGATCTCGCCACCCCCGAGACGGCCGAGCCTCTGCCCTATGAGCGGCTGGCGATCGTGCCGTCGCAGGTGGAGCGGCTGGAGCGCGAGATCGACGCCATGAACGCGCGGCTGGAGCCGCTGCGCTCCTTCGTGCTGCCGGCCGGCTCGCCCGCCGCCACCCACCTGCATCATGCCCGCACCGTCGCGCGCCGGGCCGAGCGGCTGATGGTGGAGCTCGCCCGCAAGGAGGGGGAGTTCGTCTCGGCGGCGGCGCTGCAATATATCAACCGCCTGTCGGACCATCTTTTCGTCGCCGCCCGTATTGCCAATGACGACGGCAAGGGCGACGTTCTGTGGGTGCCCGGCCAGAGCCGCTAGGCGCGGGGCCACAAGGCTCGCAGAGAAAAGGCAAGGCTCCCAGAAAAGGAACGCCGCGATCGTGTTCGTGCCCATCTACGACGCCAACCGGCTGCGGCGCATCCGTTTCCAATATGTGACGGTCGGGCTGATCGTCGTGAACGTCGTTATCTATCTGGTGTTCACCGCGACCGGCGAGACCGGCGCCTTGCTCTCGGCCTTCGAGATCACCTACGGCTTCATCCCGGCGGTGGTGAACGGCTATGCCGATCTGCCGCCGCACTATGTGGCAGTGCCCGAGGCGCTGAATTTCGTCACCTACGCCTTCCTGCATCTGAATTTCTGGCATCTTCTCGGCAACATGCTGTTTCTCTGGGTGTTCGGCGACAATGTCGAGGACGCCTTCGGCCATTTCCGCTTTCTCCTGTTCTATCTCGCCTGCGCGGCGGCCGGTGCCTTTGCCCATTCTCTCGCCATGCCCGATTCCGAAGCGACGCTGATCGGCGCGTCGGGCGCCGTCTCCGGGGTCGCGGCGGCCTATCTGATGCTGCATCCGCGCGTCTGGGTGTGGGTGCTCGCCTTCGGCCGGATCCCCTTGTATCTGCCGGCCTGGCTGCTCTTGGCGATCTGGATCGGCTGGCAGTTCGCGCTGTTTATCGCCGGCGGCGAGGACGTCTCCTATGCCGCCCATGCCGGCGGCATTTTCGCCGGGGCGGCGCTGACGCTGGTGCTGCGTCAGAAGGGCGTTCCGCTGTTCGACAGCCGGATCGAGACGCCGCGCGCCGTCGAACTCAAGCGGAAAGACGATCGCGGGGCTTGAAAGATAGCGGCCGGGGCGTCACTAAGCGGCCTGAGACGCAAGGGCTTTTGACACTTACGTAAACGTCATTTATCGCATTGCGACAATCGGCTGATCTCCTCCCAATTCATTGGGCGCTCGCGAGCGGCGGGTCAGGCTGAGGTTCAACGGAACAAGCGTCCGGATCGCTCCGGGTCGACCAAGGGGAGTCTTCGCCGATGAAAGTTCTCGTCGCCGTCAAGCGGGTGGTGGATTACAACGTGAAGATCCGGGTCAAGCCGGACGGATCGGGCGTCGATCTCGCCAACGTCAAGATGAGCATGAACCCGTTCGACGAGATCGCGGTGGAAGAGGCGATCCGCCTCAAGGAAGCCGGCACGGCGAGCGAGATCATCGCCGTTTCCGTCGGCCCGCAGCAGGCGCAGGAGACCATCCGCACCGCGCTGGCGATGGGCGCCGACCGCGGTATCCTGGTCAAGACCGACCAGCCGACCGAGCCGCTCGCCGTCGCCAAGATCCTCAAAGGCGTGGTCGACGCGGAAAAGCCCGACCTCGTCATCGTCGGCAAGCAGGCGATCGACGACGATTGCAATCAGACCGGCCAAATGCTCGCCGCGCTGCTCGGCTGGAGCCAGGGCACCTTCGCCAACAAGGTGGAGTTCGCCGACGGCCGGGCCACGGTGACGCGCGAGGTCGATGGCGGCCTGCAGACCGTCGACATCAAGATGCCGGCGGTGGTCACCACCGATCTGCGCCTCAACGAGCCGCGCTACGCCTCGCTGCCGAACATCATGAAGGCGAAGAAGAAGCCGCTGGAGGAAAAGTCGCCGGACGATTACGGCGTCGACGTCGCGCCGCGGCTGGAAGTGCTGAAGACGGTCGAGCCGCAGAGGCGCGAGGCCGGCGTCAAGGTCGCCAGCGTCGATGAGCTGATCGACAAGCTGAGGAACGAGGCCGGCGTTCTCTAAAGCAAGTCCAGGAAAAGCGGCCACCGGTTTTCCGTCCGGACTTGCGACGAGACGACCGGCTCCGCCCATTGCATTCGCTGCTCCGTCCGGACCTGAGACGGAACCTGCCCTCGATCGGGAGACAATAGCATGACCACGCTTCTCATCGCCGAACACGACAATGCCGCCCTGTCCGACCAGACCGCCAAGGCGCTGGCGGCGGCGTCCCAGATGGGCGGCGACGTGCATGTCCTCGTCGCCGGCTCCGGTTCCGGCGTCGTCGCGGAGGCCGCGGCGAAGCTTGGCGGCGTCGCCAAGGTGCTGCACGCCGACGCGGAGGCCTATGCGCACGGCCTCGCCGAGCCGCTCGCCGACCTCATCGTCAAGCTTGCGGCTTCCTATGACGCCATCGTCGCCCCGGCGACGACCTCGGGCAAGAACGTCATGCCGCGCGTCGCAGCGCTGCTCGACGTCATGCAGATTTCCGACATCGTCGCCGTCGACGGTCCCGACACCTTCCAGCGGCCGATCTATGCCGGCAACGCCATCCAGACGGTGAAGTCGGGCGACGCCAAGAAGGTGATCACCGTGCGCACCGCCGGCTTCCAGGCCGCCGGTGAGGGCGGTTCGGCCTCGGTCGAGGCGGTGGATGCCGCCGCCGATCCGGGCCTGTCGCGCTTCGTCGGCGAACGTCTGGCCGAAAGCGACCGGCCGGAGCTGACCAGCGCCAAGATCATCTTGTCCGGTGGCCGGGCGCTCGGCTCCAAGGAAAAGTTCGACGAATTCATCCTGCCCGTCGCCGACAAGCTCGGCGCGGCGATCGGCGCCAGCCGCGCGGCGGTCGATGCCGGCTATGCCCCGAACGACTGGCAGGTCGGCCAGACCGGCAAGGTGGTGGCGCCCGACCTCTACATCGCCGCCGGCATTTCCGGCGCGATCCAGCATCTGGCCGGCATGAAGGATTCCAAGGTGATCGTGGCGATCAACAAGGATGAGGAAGCGCCGATCTTCCAGGTCGCCGATTACGGCCTGGTCGGAGATCTCTTCCAGATTCTGCCGGAGCTGAAAGACAAGCTCTGAGCGTCGCCGCGCCGCCTTTGACGGCGGGGCAGGTGAGCATTACTGTTGCGGCGCAATATAATCCGGGAGGCGGTTGAAGGCGAGATGGCGGACAGGATCAGCAAGGTCGGGATCGTCGGCGCGGGCCAGATGGGCGCGGGCATCGCCCATGTCGCCGCGCTCGCCGGCTATGACGTCACGCTCTACGACATCGCGGCGGATCGCACGGCGGCGGGCCTCGAGCGTGTCAGCGCCGCGCTCGACCGGCAATTGTCGTCGCAGAAGATCACCGAAGCCGAGCAGGCCGAGGCGCTGAGCCGCATCACGACCGCGACCGACCCCGCGGCCCTCGGCGGCCTCGACCTTGTCATCGAGGCGGCGACCGAGGACGAGACGGTCAAGCGCAAGATCTATCGCGACATCTGTCCGCACCTGTCCGAGGCGACGATCCTCGCCAGCAACACCTCGTCGATCTCGATCACTCGCCTCGCCTCGGCGACCGATCGGCCCGAGCGGTTCATGGGCATCCACTTCATGAACCCGGTGCCGGTGATGAAGCTGGTCGAGCTGGTGCGCGGCATCGCGACGGAGGACGCGACCTTCGAGAGCGCCAAGCAATTCGTCACCGCGCTCGACAAGACGATCACCGTGTCGGAGGATTTTCCGGCCTTCATCGTCAACCGCATCCTTCTGCCGATGATCAACGAGGCGATCTACACGCTCTATGAGGGCGTCGGCTCGGTGGAATCCATCGATACCGCGATGCGGCTCGGCGCCAACCACCCGATGGGGCCGCTGCAGCTGGCCGATTTCATCGGTCTCGACACCTGCCTGTCGATCATGCAGGTGCTTTATGACGGGCTGGCCGATTCCAAATACCGGCCGTGCCCGCTGCTGGTGAAATATGTCGAGGCCGGCTGGCTTGGCCGCAAGACCGGCCGCGGCTTCTACGACTATCGCGGCGAGCATCCGGTGCCGACGCGGTAGGGGCGCTTCCATCGCCCTCGGTCATTCTGATGTCGAATTCTTCGACCCTTTGTTGTCTGGTCCGCCGGTCAGTTGCCCATCGCGTTGGCCGGCTAAACCCTCTCCGGCGCTGCGGGGTCGTTCAGCACCCAGGATTATCCGACCGCCGGGATGAAGTTCAGCCTCGATATCCTCGCCCCGAACGATGCCCAGATGTTTCCGGACATCCTCAGGAAATGTCACTTGGCCTTTCGATGTGATGATTAACGTCGCCACTGCCTGCCGTCCGCTTTCAGGCCAAGTTAAATGCAGAGTCACGTTCCGGCAAGCGTCAGAGCCGGCCCCCTCAAACCTTCCGCCCGCTCTCCTTGACTGCCTCGATCAGCTTCACCGCGTCCGGGCTCGCCCATTCCGCCGGGCCGTTGATCGCCGCGCGGGCGCAGCCGTCGGGTCCGACCAGTACCGAGACGGGCAGGCCGTAAGCCAGCCCTCGCCCTTTGAGATCGTCGAACACCCCCATCGTTTCGTCGCGATACAGGGGTAGGGCGGTGAGCTTGGTCTCGGCGTAGAACTTCTTCGGCTTGTCGATACTGCCGGTGTCGATGTTGATCGGGATCACGGCGAAATCCTCGCCTCCCTCCTGCTGCTCCAGCGCGTCGAGCGCCGGCATCTCGAGCCGGCAGGGCACGCACCAGGTCGCCCACAGATTGACCAGCAGCGTCTTGCCGGAAAAATCCTTCAGGCTTGCCGGCTGGCCGTCGCCGTCCGTAAACGCCATGGCCGAGATGTCGAAGGGCGCGTCGAGCGCCTGCACGGCCGCGACCTCGCCGCGCGCCGCGCCGTCGATCGCGGCGTAGATCGCCTCGTCGGCCGGGCAGGACGTGGCGGCGACTTCGTTGCCAGACCCCGTCTCGCTCACGTATAGGACGACACCGCCCGCCGCGATGCCTGAGATCAGCGCGATCCCGGCGATGACACCGAGCCGCCGCCCGTTCGAAGCCTGTCGTGTTTCCTCGGACATACCGTCAAAAGCCCTTTCGAGTATCCATGCGCCAGAAGACCAGCAACGTTCCCAAGTCAAGCAACGCCCCCACGTCCAGCAATGCGATGTGGGGTGGTCGCTTTGCCTCCGGACCCGACGCCATCATGGAGGAGATCAACGCCTCGATCGATTTCGATCGACGGCTTTATGACGAGGATATCGCCGGTTCGAAAGCCCATGCCGCCATGCTGGCCGATCAAGGCATCATTTCGGCGGAGGATGCCAGCCAGATCATAGCGGGTCTGGAGGACATCCGGGCCGAGATCGCCGAGGGGCGCTTCACTTTCTCGCGAGAGCGCGAGGACATCCACATGAATATCGAGGCGCGGCTCGCCGAACTGATCGGCCCCGCCGCCGGCCGGCTGCACACCGCCCGTTCGCGCAACGATCAGGTGGCAGTCGATTTCCGCCTGCATGTGAAGACGGCGTTCGGCTCGCTCGCCGAAGCGCTCGAAGCCTTCATCGGCGCGCTGCTCGACAAGGCCGGCGCGCATGCCGACACGATCATGCCCGGCTTCACCCATCTCCAGGTCGCCCAGCCGGTCACCTTCGGCCACCATTGCCTCGCCTATGTCGAAATGGCGGCCCGCGACCTGTCGCGCTGCCGCGACGCGATCACCCGTCTCGACGAATGTCCGCTCGGCGCCGCTGCGCTCGCCGGCACCGGCTTTGCCATCGACCGGCACCAGACGGCGGAAGCGCTGGGCTTTCGCGAGCCGACCCGCAACTCGCTCGATTCGGTGTCCGACCGGGACTTCGCCCTGGAATTTCTCTCGGTGGCCGCGATCTGCGGCACGCATCTGTCGCGTCTCGCCGAGGAAATCGTCATCTGGTCGACGCCGCAATTCGGCTTCGTCCGGCTGTCCGACGCATTCTCGACCGGCTCCTCGATCATGCCGCAGAAGAAGAACCCGGACGCCGCCGAGCTGGTGCGGGCCAAGCCCGGCCGCATCAACGGCGCGCTGATCTCGCTGCTGACCGTGATGAAGGGGCTGCCGCTGAGCTATTCCAAGGACATGCAGGAAGACAAGGAACAGGTCTTCGACGCGATCGATTCGCTGGCCTTGGCACTCGCCGCCGCCACCGGCATGGTCCGCGACATGAGCATCGAAACAGAGGCGATGCGCCGGGCGGCCGGCCACGGCTTTTCCACCGCCACCGACCTCGCCGATTGGCTGGTGCGCGAACTGGGTCTGCCGTTCCGCGAGGCGCATCATGTGACCGGACGGGCGGTGGCGCTCGCCGAAGAGCGCGGCGTCGGGCTCGAGGATCTGCCGTTGGATCTTCTGCAAACGCTGGAGGCGCGGATCACCGACGCGGTCTATTCCGTGCTCGGCGTCGATGCCTCGGTAAACAGTCGCACCAGCTTCGGCGGCACGGCGCCCGCCAATGTCCGCGCCCAGATCGCCTATTGGCGCGATCGACTCGGCGGCAATGGCGAATAGTCGCCGCGGGTGGTGATTTCTTCGTCGCGAACCGTTATCACCGCGGTGACGGCGATTGACGGTCGGCGATGTGCTGAGGGGTGACGAGATGACGGAGCGATCGAGCCTTGCGGCCAAGCTGGTGCTGATTCTGGCTGCGCTGTCGGTTCTTGGCGGCTGCGGCGTGAAGAACCTGCCGGTGGCACCGGATACCAACGAGGTGCCTGCCGTGGTGGCGGAGCAGACGCAAGGCGGGACGACCAACGTCCTCGGCAGCGGCGAGACCGGCACAGCCGTTCGCGCCGCGCGAATCTCGGATGTCCAGAACGACAATATGGTCAGCGCCGCCGAGGTCACCCGGAACAAAGACGCCTCCGGCAAACGGTTCTTCCTCGATCCGCTGCTGAACTAGTGGATTGAATTTGACATTTGATACGCACGTGCGGCGGACTCCAAATCAAATGTCAAATTTGAAGTATCCACGAGAGTCATAAAGTTGCTAGTGGCCCTTTGATTTCGACATTTGCTTGCCAGGGTGCTCCCAGCGGGATGCAAATGTCGAAATCGGACCACTAGGTCCGAAACCGAGCCGGTTATTCCGCTTCGACCACCGCAAGCCTTGCCATGAATCATTTCGAAATCCGGGACGGCGCCCTCCACGCCGAGGGCGTCAGTGTGGCGGCGATCGCGCGCGACATCGGCACGCCGTTCTACTGCTATTCGACCGCGACACTGACCCGGCACTACGAGGTCTTCGCCCGCGCCTTCGCCGATATCGACGCGCTGGTCTGCTATGCCATGAAGGCGAACTCCAACCAGGCGGTGCTGGCGACGCTGGCCCGGCTCGGGGCGGGGGCGGACGTCGTTTCGGGCGGCGAATTGCTGCGCGCGCTCAAGGCCGGGATTCCGCCGGAGAAGATCATGTTCTCCGGGGTCGGCAAGACCATCGAGGAGATCGATCTGGCTCTCGCCTCGCGGATCTTCTGCTTCAACGTGGAATCCGAGCCCGAGCTGGACGCGATCTCGGCCCGCGCCACGCAGGCCGGTATCCGCGCGAATGTGTCCTTCCGCATCAATCCGGATGTCGACGCGCGCACCCACGCCAAGATCTCCACCGGCAAGAAGTCCGACAAGTTCGGCATCTCCTTCGAGCGCGCCGAGGCGGTCTACGATCGTGCCCGTTCGCTGCCCGGCATTCACGTCTCCGGCATCGACATGCATATCGGTAGCCAGATCGTCGAACTGGAGCCCTTCGACGAGGCGTTCGACCGTCTCGCCGATCTGGTGCGCAAGCTGCGCGCCAAGGGCCACACGATCGACCACATCGACCTTGGCGGCGGGCTCGGCGTGCCCTATCGCCGCGACAATGCGCCGCCGCCGGAGCCGCCGGCCTATGCCGAGATCGTCAAGCGGCATGTGCGCGACCTCGACTGCCAGGTGGTGTTCGAGCCCGGCCGGCTGATCGCCGCCAATGCCGGCATCCTGGTGACCAAAGTCCTCTATGTGAAGAAGGCGGAGGGCAAGACTTTCGTCATCGTCGACGCGGCGATGAACGATTTGATTCGCCCGACGCTTTATGACGCCTGGCACGACATCCATCCGGTGGTTGACGATCCGGACGCGCGACGGATCATCGCCGACGTCGTCGGACCGGTCTGCGAGAGCGGCGATTTCCTCGCCAAGGACCGCGACCTGCCGAGCGTCGAAGCGGGCGATCTCGTCTATGTCTCCTCCGCCGGGGCCTATGGCGCCGTGCAGTCGGGCACCTACAATTCCCGCCCCCTGATCGCGGAAGTCATGGTCCGGGACGACACCTTCCATGTCGTCCGCCCGCGCCAGACCATCGAGGAGTTGATCGATCTCGACCGGCTGCCGCCGTGGCTGTAGGGGCGCGCCTGACTGCGGCCAACATGCGCTTCACACCTGCGTCACCGCCTCGCCTTCGCCGTAAAATCCGGTAAGGTTCTCCGCACGTAAAAGGAACGAGAGCGGGCCCATGGCCGAGACCGACCGGCACAACGACTGGACCAAGGCCGGACGGATCGCGTTGACGCGAAAATTCGCCGCCACGGCGCTCCTCGTCGAGCGGGCGTGGCCGCTCGTCCTGGCCTTCGCCAGTCTCGCCGGCGTCTTCCTGATTCTTTCCTGGTTCGGCCTGTTCGCCGCGATGCCGTTCTATGGCCGCGTCGCCGTTCTGGCGGTCCTGGCCGGCCTTGCCGTCGCCGCGCTCTGGTTCAATCGGGGGGTGCGGCTGCCGACGGCTAGCGACATCGACGCCCGGATCGAGAGCGTCAGCCGCCTGGCCCATCAGCCGCTGCGGGTGCAGGGCGACCACGTCGTCTCGGACGATCCCTTCGCCAAAGCCCTTTGGCACGAGCATCAGCGGCGCATGGCCGAGCGGTTGCGCGATCTCAGCGGCGGTTCCCCCAACACCCGGACCGAGAGGCTGGACCCGTTTGGCCTCAGGGCGCTTGTCGCGCTGCTCCTGGTCACCGCCTTTGCCTTTTCCTTCGGCCCCGGCGGCGGTCGGGTTCTCGACGCATTCGCCCCGGCGGACGCGCAAGTCGTGGCCGTCGCCCGCGTCGACGCCTGGGTGACACCGCCGAGCTATACCGGCCGGGCGCCGATCTTCCTGACCGATGCTGGCGGCGCGGGCGAGGAGTCGATCGGGGTTCCCGAGGGCAGTGTCCTGTCCGTTCGATTGTCCGACGGCGCCGCCGCCGACCTCGTCTTCACGCCGACCAACGAGACGGCCGACGCGGTTACCGTCGCGCCGGTCGGCGCCGACGAAATGGCCGAGTTGGCGGAGGATGGCGAGGCGCCGAAGCCGGCGAGGGTCGCGGCCGGTCCGCGCGAATACGCTTTTGCGCTGGAAGAAAGCGGCGAGGCAGCGCTTGCCACCGCCTTTTCGACCCTTGGCCGCTGGAATTTCGCGGTGACGCCCGATGCCGACCCTAAGATCGCCTTCAAGGAGGAGCCGAGCGAAGCGCGCAACGGCGCGCTGCAACTCGCCTACACGGTCACCGACGATTACGGCGTGCGCAAGGGCCGCGCGGAGATCGTCGTCGCCGACGATGTCGTCGCCGCGAATGCCCGGCCGCTGGTCGCCGCGCCCGAGATCAACCTTGCTCTGCCCCGCCGCACCAAGGGCGCGGCCGAGGGGCGCACCAGCGCCGACCTCACCGAAAGCCCCTATGCCGGGGCAAAAGTGGCGATGACGCTGGTTGCCACCGACGACGCCGGCCAGTCCGGCCGTTCCGAAACGATGCCGCTGACATTGCCCGAGCGGCGGTTCAGCAATCCGCTCGCCCGCGCTGTCGTCGAGCAGCGGCGAATGCTGGCGCTCGATGCGAACACGGTGCCGCGCGTCGTCGAGATGCTCGACGCGGTCACCCTGCGCGGCGAGGAGTTCATCGAGAACCCGGCCGACTATCTGGCGCTCCGTGCCGCGCGCACCCGCATCGCCACCGCCTACAGCGACGAGGCATTGCTGTCGTCGGTCGACTTCCTGTGGGAGATCGCCCTCGGTATCGAGGATGGCAATCTGTCGCTGGCAGAGCGGCGCCTGCGCGACGCGCGCGAACAGCTTGCCGAGGCGCTGGAGGAGGGCGCGTCGGATGCCGAGATCGACCGGCTAATGCAGGAACTGCGCGAGGCGATGCGTGAATACATGCAGGCCCTGGCGGAAGCGATGCGCAACCAGCCGCCGATGAGCCAGGATCAGCTGCAGATGGGCGACATGCAGGAGCTGCGTCCGCAGGACTTGGAGCGGATGATGGACCGGATCGAGGATCTGGCGAAATCGGGCTCCAAGGATGCCGCGCAGCAGCTCCTCTCCGAACTCCAGCAGATGATGGACAACCTCCAGGCGATGCGGCCCGGCCAGCAGCAGCAGGGCCAGCAAAGCGCCATGCAGCAGCAGATGAACAAGCTCGGCGAGATGCTGCAGCGTCAGCAGCAGCTGAAGGACCAGACCTTCGATCTCGGCCGCCGGCAGTTCGAGCGCCAGCAGCAGGATCGCCAGCAAGGCCAACCCGGTGAGCCTCAACAGGGCCAGCCGCAGGACGGTCAGCAGGGCGAGCCGATGACCGCCGAACAGCTCCAGGAGATGATGAAGCAGTTGCAGGAGCAGCAGGGCCAGCTCCAGCAGGAGCTGGAGGCCTTGCAGCAGCAGCTGGAAGGCATGGGCATGGAGCCTTCCGACGGCTTCGGCGAGGCCGGCGAGGCGATGGGCAAGGCCGAAGGCGCGCTTGGCCAGGGCAATGACGGCGAGGCCGTCGGCGAGCAGGGCCGCGCCATGGAGGCGCTGCGTCGCGGCGGGCAGGACATGATGCGGCAGATGCAGGAAGCCATGCAGGGGCAGGGCAGCCAGGGCGCGCAAGGGCAGATGGGCCAGGGCTTCGGCGGCCAGCAGCAGCGCTCGGGCCGCGATCCGCTCGGCCGACAGCGCCAGACCGAGGGACCGGATTTCGGCCAGGATGTCGGTGTGCCGGACGAGATCGATACCCAGCGCGCCCGGCGTATTCTCGACGCCATCCGCAACCGCCTCGGCGACGCGCTGTCACCGCAGCTCGAACGCGACTATCTGGAGCGGCTGCTGAAGACGCCCTGACGAGACGCCAAGGGCCTGGGCCGAATACGGGTTTCGCGATGGCTTGCTTTGGCCCAGCGGGCTTGGGCCTTGCATCCGATGCAAAGGCTGTCATGCGCGACAGCGATATATCGCTCAACCGTAGGTCGGCTGCTGTGGCCACCCGTCAGGGGAATCTTCAAAGTCTTGCTGGCGGCCCCAAGCGGTGAGGTCGAGCATATAGTGCGACCCGCCGATCATTTCTCCGCCCCGGGCATAGGTCGAATAGGTGTGGAATATCTCTTTTTCGATACGCAGGAACATGCTGAATCCCGGAAGCTCGACTGACTGGCCGTCCTTAAGCTCCATTCCCGCCGCGGCTAATTCCTCCTCGCTCTTGTAGTTGTATTCCGGAGGGGCAACCGAGCGATCAAGCGTAACGTGAAAATCGTAATTGAAGTCACCGCCGAACGACGAATTCCAAGGGAAAGTCCAGCCTCGCCGGGCCTTGTAGGCTTCGATCTTTGGCAATGGCGCGCGCGAGACATAGGCAAATTCGGTATTTCCATCTCGCAGGTGGCCGACTTGTCCGGACGATATCTCGTCGGCCATATGCGTGCAGCTCGGGCATCCGTTCTCCCACTCCGGGTCGAACATGAAGTGGCCGACAATCAGTTGGCTCCGGCCGCTGAACATATCGAGAAGACTGAGCGTCCCCTCAGGTCCGGTGAATTCGTAGTCCTTTTCCACGCGCACCATGGGAAGTCGCCGCCGCGCCGCATTGAGAGCATCCCTTGCGCGCGTGAGCGTCTTTTCTTCGGTGAGAAGTTTCCGCCGTTCCGCGAGCCATTCGGCGCGCGCGACAATGTTCGGATAAGCTGTGGCGTTGCGGGGCATAAATCCTCCTCCTTCCAATCGATGGTAGCCGGCTTGCCTGTTGCTCTCCCAGGAGCTCGATGAGCCGAGCCGCCTTCCGGCACATCGCTTTTCTCAGCCCTCGACGATCACCTCGAACCCGCCAAAGATCATGCGCTTGCCGTCGAAGGGCATGGTCTCCGCCTGCATGCGCGGATCGCCCATCACCTTTTGCATCCCCGCGTCGCGCACCGCCTTCGATGGCCAGACGATCCAGGAAAACACCACTGTCTCATCCGGTTTGCGCATGACCGCCGTGTGCATGGAGTTCAGCTTGCCCTCCGGCACGTCGTCGCCCCAGCAATCGGTCAGCGACAGCGCCCCGTGCTCCTTGAAGATCGCCCCCGCCTTCACGGCGTGCTCGCGAAAGGCGTCCTTGTTGGCGGTCGGGACCGCGGCGATCATTCCGTCGATATAGGCCATTGGTTTTCTCCCGGTTTGGTGTGGTTCAGGCGAAGGCGCTTTTGGCGGCGTCCTGCAACTCCGCTTCGGTCATCGGCTCGCGCGTGGGCGTGGCGATGGACCACTGGTGCCCGAACGGGTCCTCGATCTTGCCGTAGCGGTCGCCCCAGAACATGTCGGCGACGGGCATCACCACGGTCGCGCCCGCGGCGATGGCCTTGTCGGTGACGGCGTCCACGTCGTCGACGATCAGGTGCATGGTCACCGGGCTTCCCCCGAGCAGCTTGGGCGATTTCAGCCCGTATTCG
This sequence comes from Aurantimonas coralicida, assembly GCA_011050685.1. Classification (GTDB taxonomy): domain Bacteria; phylum Pseudomonadota; class Alphaproteobacteria; order Rhizobiales; family Rhizobiaceae; genus Aurantimonas; species Aurantimonas coralicida_A. Next base: position 2,784 of record DRFF01000139.1, on the reverse strand, counting down.
GGGTTTTCATCGACGAGCATGACCGACGAACCGTTGATCGAGACGCAGCCGTGCATGATCTTGCCGTCCGGTCCGGGCAGGACCATCAGCTTCGTCGCGCCGAACGCCCTCTCGTAGAAGGCGATGGCGTCGGCAGCACCCCGGCAGACGAGGTGCGGGCTGACCGCGTGCATGCCGGACAACGCGGCGAGCTCGGCGGCGGATTTGGGGTTGTTGCTCATCTTTCTTCCTCCTTCACGTGTTTTGAAATGCCGCTTCCAGCGCGGCGATATCGATCTTTCCCATCGTCATCATGGTATCACGCGCCCGCATGGCGGCGGCCTTGTCGTCTGCGCCGAGCAGCCGCGGAACCGCTTCGGGCACGATCTGCCAGGAGACGCCGAATTTGTCGGTGAGCCAGGCGCAGTGCCCCGCGCTGCCGCCGCCCTCAAGCAGCGCATCCCAGAGCCGATCCGTTTCGGCCTGGTCTTTGGTCAGAACCGAAATCGACGCCGCCGGCGTATGCTGGAATTGCGGTCCGGCATTCAGCGTCATGTAAGGCGCGCCGGCGAGGGTGAATTCCGCCACCAGCGCCGGGCCGTCCGGGCCGGGGCGCACGATGTCCTCGATCCGGCTGTCGGGCAGCAGCGAGACATAGAACTTCGCCGCGTCTTCGCCCCGGCCGTCGAACAACAGGCAGGTGCGCACCTTCGGCTTGTCGCTCATTTGTCGCCTCCCATGGCGTCTGCATTCATCCAGAACAGCTCCCAGATATGGCCGTCGGGGTCGGCGAATGCGCGGCCGTACATGAAGCCGTGGTCCTCGGCATCGCGCACTACGCCGCCGCCGTTCGCGAGCGCCATGTCCGTCAGCCGGTCGACCGCCTCGCGGCTTTCCAACTGCAGCGCGGTCAGGACTTCGCTGGTCTCGCGGGCATCGGCGATCCGCCTGGGCGTGAAGCTGGCGAACTTCTCGTGCGTCAGCAGCATGGCGAAGCAGGTATCGCTGATCCGCATGGCGAGCGCGGTGGCGTCGCTGAACTGATCGTTGAACTCGAAACCGAGCACGCTGAAAAAGCGACGCGATCGGACAAGGTCGGCAACGGGCAAATTGATATAGACGTTCATGGACCAACCGGGCTCCCTCTTGTGGTGGTCCGGAATACTAAGTGGACAAAAACGTTGATGTCAACCTAATATGAGAACCATGCGAGACGATTTGCCCCTGGCCACGACCCACGAAGTCCGCGACCGCTGCCTCTGTCTGCATCTGCAGCGGGCGGCGCGGGCGATCGGACGCCGGTTCGACGAGGCGCTGAAACCGGTGGGTCTGACAAATGGTCAATATTCGCTGCTGATTTCGCTCAACCGACCCGAACCGCCGCGCCTCGGTGACGTGGCGGCATTGCTGGCGATGGACCGCACGACGCTGACGGCGAATCTGAAACCGCTCGAGCGGCGGGGGCTTTTGACGATCCTGCCCGACACGAAGGACAAGCGCAGCCGCCGCCTCACGCTGACCGAGGCTGGCCGCGATCTGCTCGTCGAGGCGGTGCCGATCTGGCGGGCCACCCATGACGATGTCGATAGCCTGCTCGGCGGTCGGGACGATGCGGCTCTGCGCGGCGACCTTCTCGCGCTGACGTTTCCAGGTTGAGACCTGTCGGCGCGGGATCTGTGGTCAGGCGCAGCGGCGGATCGACAGGTTGCCCGCGTTCTCGGTTTCGTCCGATTGTTTCGCGGTTTCGCGTTCCGCCAGGATACGCCCGACTTCGCGGCGGATCTCGACGATCGAGAACGGCTTTTCAACAACGCCCTCGATAATCGCCGCCAGATCGTCCGCGGCTTCCTTCTGCTCGGCGTAGCCGGTCATCAACAGTACCGGCAGGTCGGGCCAGGAGGCGCCGATCTCGTGCGCGAGTTCGATTCCGGTCATCGCCGGCATGCGGATGTCGGACAGGACGAAATCGAAATCGCCGTCGCATTCGACCAGGATATCGAGCGCCAGTTCGCCATCTTCGGCGACGGTTACCTCGTGGCCCTCGAGCCCGAGGGCTCGCGACACCAGCACGCGAACACTCGGATCGTCTTCCGCGATCAGAATTCGTGCCACTCAAAGCCTCCTGCTTTGACCATACGCAAAACCACCTTATGCCAGTAGACGTCGAAACTGACGTGTAGCTGACCAGTACATACCAATCGCTGACGAATGGTTTCGGCGCCTGTGGATTATTCGACGACGCGGCCGACGAATGGCAGCTCGCGAAAGGCGTGCCCGACATCCATGCCATAGCCGACGACGAAATGGTCGGGGCAGTCGAAGCCGACATAATCGGCCTCGATGTCGGCCTTGCGCCGCATTCGCTTGTCGAGAAGGACGGCGATCTTGACCTCCTTGGCGCCGCGCGAACGCATCAGGTCGCGGGCGAATTTGACCGTCCGCCCCGATTCCAGGATGTCGTCGATGAGAAGGACGGTGCGGCCCTCGACGGCGCTTTCGATATCGCGCAGCACCCGCACCTCGCCGCCCTCGGTGCCCGCGCCATAGCTGGACAGCGTGATAAACTCAACTTCGGGCGCCAGGCCGGCGTGGTGCAGCGCGCGGATCAGATCGGCGGCGAACACGAACGAGCCCTTCAGCACCGAAATCACCAGAAGGTCCGTCGATGGCGTCGCTGCGATGTCGTCGGCGACACGCGCGACTTCCGCCGCGATCCGATCTTGGTCGAACAGGGTCGCGATCTGCTTGCCCCGGACGGTGATCATGGGCGCGGCTTTCCTACGTCGTCGAAGCGGACGCTGACGT
>DRFF01000138.1 GCA_011050685.1 Aurantimonas coralicida | reverse complement strand
TGGCGACCTTCTGGTCGAACTGGCCGACGGCTCGGAGCGCCGGATCGGCGCCGACAGCGTCCTCGTCACCGTCGGCCGCAAGCCGCTGACCGAGGGCTGGGGCCGCGAGGAACTGGTTCTGGAAATGGACGGGCCGTTCCTCAAGATCGACGAGACCGGCCGCACGGCGATGCGCGGCGTCTACGCGATCGGCGACGTCGCCGGCGAGCCGATGCTCGCCCACAAGGCGATGGCCGAGGGCGAGATGGTGGCCGAGATCGTCGCCGGCGAACGGCGTCGCTGGGACAAGCGCGCGATTCCGGCGATCTGCTTCACCGATCCCGAAATCGTCACCGTCGGCCTGTCGCCCGAACAGGCGAAGGAGTCGGGCACTGAGATCAAGATCGGCAACTTCCCCTTCCAGGCGAACGGCCGGGCGATGACGCTCGACCGCGACGACGGCTTCGTGCGGATCGTCGCGCGCGCCGACAATCATCTGGTTCTCGGCATCCAGGCGGTCGGTGCCGGCATTTCCGAACTGTCGGCGGCGTTTTCGCTGGCGCTGGAAATGGGTGCCTGCCTGGAGGATGTCGCCGGCACCATCCACGCCCATCCGACGCAAGGGGAAGGGTTCCAGGAGGCCGCCTTCAAGGCGCTCGGCCACGCGATTCATATCTGAGGCCGCGTGACCGCCACCCGCCAGCATGGCGTCTGACCCAACCGGGCGGCCGGTTCGATACGGCCATTCGCCAACTGGCAAATGCCGATATCCGCCGTCGGCAGGCCGGGCGCCCGCCTCAGGCGGCCTCGGCGCGACAGGCCTCGGCGAAGGCAGTCTCGAACACGCCGACCCAGCCGCTCTCATAGCCATCGCGCATCGTCTGCGCGGCGTCGCCCATCGCCTCCCAGCCGTGATGGCGCAGCGTCACGCGCGTGCCGGTTTCCTGCGGCTCGAAAGCAATATCGACCAGCGTCGCCTGCTCCGCGGGCAAATTGATGTGCCACAAGAGGGATAGCCGCGCGTTCGGCTCGTACTCGCGCACCGATCCCCAATGGTGGTGGGTTCCGTCATGGCCGATCTCGGTCACTACGCCGCCGGCTCTCGGCTCCATCGACACCGACCGAGCGGTGTCGCCGGTCTTGGCCGAGATCGAGTGGCGGTCCTTGGGCCACCAGGCGTCCATATTCTGGGTGAAGATGCGAAAGGCGGTCGCCTGGTCGCAGGGCACGTCAATCGTCTTGACCACGGGTTCCGGCATCGTCTTGCTCCATCTGTTTGTCGACTTCATCGGCGAAGGCCTGCAGGACATCGCCCCAGACCTCATCGAGATACGCCCGCAACGGCGCGAGGCCCTGCGGCCGCACGCGGTATAGCCGCGCCGTCCCTCTCGCCTCGGCCGTGACCAGCCCCGCGGCTTCCAGCACCTTGAGATGCTGCGAGACCGCCGGCCGGCTGACCGGATGTCTTTCGGCCAATCGCGCCACCGGCATCGGCCCGGCGCGCAGGTCTTCGAGCAGGGCGCGCCGGGTCGGATCGGCGAAGGCCGTCAGGATTTGTTCGTAAGCCACGGCTAACGGTAAGTGAAGACTTACGGTCAGGTCAAATGCTTTTTTTGGAAAACGCCGAGAAACCCGCGCAACGGCTAGAATGGAAGCAAGGTCGACTTCTCGCCGCGCGCATCATTTGAATCGTGCAGCCTGCTCGTGTACAGACCCGCCCTGCGGGGGACGCACACAGGCTGGACAAAGACTTTATGGATCGCATTCGTATTCGCGGCGGCAACGAGCTCAGCGGCACAATACCGATTTCCGGCGCGAAGAACGCCGCGCTGCCGCTGATGATCGCGTCGCTCCTCACCGACGACACGCTGACGCTGGAAAACGTCCCGCATCTCGCGGATGTCGAGCAGCTGATCAGGATTCTCGGCAATCACGGCGTCGATTATTCGGTGACCGGCAAGCGCCTGCGCCAGGACGCCAGCCTTGGCCGTACGATCCACTTCACTGCCCGCAACATCGTCGACACCACGGCGCCTTACGAGCTGGTATCGAAGATGCGCGCCAGCTTCTGGGTGATCGGGCCGCTGCTCGCCCGCATGCACAAGGCCAAGGTGTCGCTGCCGGGCGGCTGCGCCATCGGCACGCGGCCGGTCGATTTGTTCATCGACGGCCTGCGCGCGCTGGGCGCGACCATCGACATCGAGGCCGGCTACGCCATCGCCGAGGCCAAGGGCGGTCTCGTCGGCAATCGCTTCGTGTTTCCGAAAGTCTCCGTCGGCGCCACTCATGTCATGCTGATGGCGGCCAGTCTCGCCAAGGGCGAGACGGTTTTGGAAAACGCCGCGCGTGAGCCCGAAATCGCCGATCTCGCCCGTTGTCTCAACGCCATGGGCGCCAAGATCGAAGGCGCCGGAACGTCGACGATCACCATCCAGGGCGTGCCGATCCTGTCCGGCGCCCGCCACCGGGTGCTGCCCGACCGCATCGAGACCGGCACCTTCGCCATGGCCGTGGCGATGACCGGCGGCGACGTGACCTTGACCGGGACCAATGTGGAATTGCTGCAGACGGCGCTGGGGACCCTGCGTGGCGCCGGCGTCACGATCGATGCGGTCGAGGACGGCATCCGTGTTTATCGCAATGGCGGCGGGATCGCGCCCGTCGATGTCGTGACCGACCCCTATCCGGGCTTTCCGACCGATCTGCAGGCGCAACTGATGGCGTTGATGACACGCGCCGAGGGAACGTCCCATATCACCGAGACGATCTTCGAGAACCGCTTCATGCATGTTCAGGAGCTGGCGCGGCTTGGCGCCAAGATTTCCCTGTCCGGTCAGGTCGCGACGATTGAGGGTGTGCCGCGTCTGGCGGGGGCCCCGGTGATGGCGACGGATCTCCGGGCATCGGTCTCGTTGGTCATCGCCGGCCTTGTCGCCGAGGGCGAGACGACGGTCAGTCGGGTCTACCATCTCGACCGCGGTTTCGAGCGGCTTGAGGAAAAGCTCGGCGCTTGCGGTGCCGACATCGAGCGCATTTCCGGCTGACGCTGCGGCGGGGACTCGATCCGGCCGCCAAAACGGCGTAGGAGAAGAGCCGCGCGACCGTCATCCGGATCGCCGCCCACCGACGGAACGGTACCGGCGCCGCCAAATCGTGGCGGCATATTGCTTTTTCGGCGGTTTGCCCCGATTTATGGCGCGAATTTCCAATTCGTCGCCGCCCGATCGGGGCGGCTTTCCTTCGCCGCGAAGCTTCCGCTTCCCGCTCCGACATCGCTCAAGGCTCTACACCATATGGCAAAAGAAGAAGTTCTCGAATTTCCCGGTACCGTCACCGAGTTGCTGCCCAACGCCACCTTCCGTATCAAGCTGGAAAACGAGCATGAGATCATCGCCCACACCGCGGGTCGGATGCGCAAGAACCGCATTCGCGTTCTGACCGGCGATAAGGTGCTCGTCGAGATGACGCCTTACGACCTGACCAAGGGTCGCATCACCTATCGTTTCAAATAGCCTGACGAGCGGACGACTTGATGTCAGCGCGCCCCCTCCTGGTGCTCGCCTCGGGTTCGCCCCGGCGGCTCGAACTTCTCAATCAGGCCGGGATCGAGCCGGATCGCCTGCTGCCGGCCGATCTGGACGAGACCCCTCAGCGCAACGAGCATCCCCGCTCGCTGGCCAAGCGCCTGTCAAAGGCCAAGGCCGAAGTCGCAGCCAAGGCGCTGCGCGAACTCGACATCGACGGCCCATCCTACATCGTCGCTGCGGACACGGTGGTCTCCGTGGGGCGTCAGATCATGCCGAAGGGCGAACTCGTCGATGACGCCGTCGCTAATCTGCGGACGCTCTCCGGGCGAACCCATCGCGTCTATACCGGCGTCTGCCTGATCGGCCCGCGGGGAGCGCTGCGCCAGCGCCTGATCGAGACCCGGGTCCGCTTCAAGCGGCTGTCGCGCCAGGACATCGACAGTTACATCGCGTCCGGCGAGTGGCGAGGCAAGGCCGGCAGCTATGCCATCCAGGGGCTCGCCGGTAGCTTTGTCGTCCGGCTTGTCGGCTCCTATACCAATGTCGTCGGCTTGCCGCTCTATGAAACGTTGGCATTGCTGGCGGGTGAGGGTTACGACATCCATGCACGGTGGAAGGCCGCCACGGTCGCGACGGAGGACGCATGAGCCCCGGTACGGCCACGGTCACGCCGCTCCGGCCGAAACGGCGCTGTCCGGAATGCGGCCGTGCCGCGGGGCGAGAAAACTACCCGTTCTGTTCGGCGCGCTGCAAAACGGTCGACCTGCATCGTTGGCTGAGCGGGAGCTACGTCATTCCGGCGACGGAGGAAGAGCCCTCGGATCCGCAGGCAGGAGACGCCGACTAGAGCCGACCTGGTCGTGCGCGGCGGGCATCGATGAATCCGTTTTGGATCGGGATGTTTTCGCGTCCGTCGGCGCCGCCTCGGTCCACTCTGTGCCACTCAATTCCATGACATAGCGCTGGACGGGGCCGGTCGATCGCGAACCCTGACGGGCGATTCCGAGCGCCTTGAGCGCGGCTTCGACCTCTTCCGCGAGCTGCCGGTCGTCGTCGATAGGCATGGGTCATCCTTCTTCCGACACGACCGATCGACGCATCGAGCCTAACCCGTCAATCGGGGGTGTCTTTCAAGTGTTTATATATTCGTAAGCATTATGAATGTCGGCTGAACACCGGGGCCGGACTGCCTCTCTGCCGGCGCGGCGCCAAGGCATGTCCGTAGGCCTGCCACTGGCTTGCAGCGCTTGTGAATGAGATGTCCAACCAATAGATTGGAATCTTTCTAAAGAGGAAATTGCCGATGTTCAGCCGTTTCACCGCGTTTAGCCGCAGGACCATCGACGACCTGTCGGAAGCCGAGATCCTGGCACTGGCGATCGGGGCGGAAGAGGAAGATGGGCGCATCTATGGCTCCTTCGCGGACGGCTTGCGCGAGAACTATCCGGCGTCGGCCAAGATTTTCGAGTCGATGGCGGAGGAGGAGGATGAGCACCGGCGCCGGCTGATCACGCTGTTCCGTGACAAGTTCGGCGAACGGATCCCGCTGGTGCGCCGCTCCGATATTCGCGGCTTCTATCAACGCAAGCCCGATTGGCTGGTTCGCCCGCTCGGGATCGAGCGGGCGCGTCAGGCGGCCGCTGACATGGAACGGCAGGCGGCGACCTTCTATCGGGAGGCGGCGAAGCGCAGCCAGGACGCGGGCGTTCGGCAATTGCTCGGCGATCTCGCCGCCGCCGAAGCACAGCATGAGCGAACCGCTCAGACGCTTGTCGATGAGACGATCACCGAGGGCGTTCGGTCGGAGGAAGCCGAGACCGAGCGGCGGGCGTTCATCCTCACCTATGTCCAGCCGGGTCTTGCCGGGTTGATGGACGGGTCCGTCTCAACGCTCGCGCCGATCTTCGCCGCCGCCTTCGCCACCCACGACAGCCACCAGACGCTGTTGATCGGGCTTGCCGCATCAATCGGTGCCGGCATCTCCATGGGTTTTACCGAGGCGGCCAGCGACGACGGCGTGCTGTCGGGACGCGGTTCGCCGTTCAAGCGTGGGGTCGCCTCCGGCGTGATGACTGCGCTGGGCGGTCTCGGCCATGCCTTGCCTTATCTGATTTCGGACTTTTGGACCGCCACGGCGATCGCCTTCGTCGTCGTCTTCTTCGAACTGTGGGCGATCGCCTTCATTCAGAACCGCTATATGGAGACGCCCTTTCTGCGGGCGGCGCTACAGGTCGTCTTGGGCGGCGCGTTGGTCTTCGCGGCGGGTGTGCTCATCGGCAACGCCTGAGCAATCCCTGCGGATCATTGGTCGACTGCGCCGACGATCACGTCTTCCCCGTGACCGATGTCGATCCAACTGCCGGGATCGCTGCTGCTCTGGCGCTTCAGGAAGGTGTAGGGCGTGTCTGCCCAGGCGACGACCCGCCATTCGAGATTGTCGAGGATGAAATCCCCCTGTGTCGTGCGCAGCGTCAGCACGGCATGCCCCTCGCCGTCGGGCCTGAGGACGACGGTGATCAGCAGGTTGGCGAGATCGATGCCCTGCGCCGCCAGAAGACGGCGTTTCAGCAGGACGAAATCCTCGCAGTCGCCCTCGTCGACCGGATAGGCCCAGCGCTCCTCGACACCGTAAATATCCATGTCGGAACGGGCTTTGACGCGGGCGTTGATGGTTGTATTCACGGCAGCCACCAATAGGATGAGGGGCCGGCTCAGTTGCAGTGGAGCGGGGGTCATCCTTGCGGTGGATGGCTCGCACTCGCGCGGATTTTCCTGGCAGAAGAGCAGGTGGCCGATCGGTTGTGTGGTGGGATTGCCGAGGCCCATGAAGGCGCCACGCGGCTCCGAGCGCGCCGAAGTGGCAGTGACCGACAGGCAAAGCAGTACCGTGGCGCCAAATGCGCGAAAGGCCCCCATTTCGTACTCCCCTTTGTACGAAAAATGCGTAGATGGCTCATGGTTGAAGCAATCGTGAAAACTGTCAACACATTCAGGGGGTTGCAGAAGCTTCAATGACCAGCCCCGCTCAAGGCTCATCGTCGATAGCGACAGTTTACCGGCGGCGCACGGCACGAATCGCGCGCAAGCGCAGCCGACTAAGTCGAGGGAATGACAGGGAATTGTCGCGGCGGGCTGCGACGCAAGTGATAAAAATATGACATCGACCCCCCATCAGTCGTGGCGGAGGATTGGAACGGAACCTTTGGTCAGCTGCCGTCGCGCGCCGCGGTTACCAGATCGAGGGCGGCGCGCTCGATGAGTTCGAGATCCTGCGGCCGCGATAGACGATGGTCGCCGTCACGGATCAGGGTCACGATGACGCCCTCCGACGGCAGATGCGTCACCAGTTCGAGCGCGTGCGCGAACGGCACGTCTTGATCCGCCATGCCCTGGATGATCGTCACCGGACAGCGGGTCTCGATCAGACCCTCCATGACCAAATTCGCGGCGCCGTCCTCGAACAGCTTCCGGGTATAGATGTTCGGCTCCGGCGAGTAGTCGGAGGGCTCGGCGATGAAGCCGTCGCGCTCAAGGGCCGCGCGTTGGTCGTCGCGCAACTTCGGTTCCATCAGCCGATGGGTGAAGTCCGGTGCCGGCGCCACGAGCAAAAGCCCGGCGACCTTGGCTGGCTTTCCGGCCGCCAGCGCCATCTGGATGAGACGCAGCGCGATCCAGGCCCCCATCGAAGAGCCGATCAGGATCGCCGGACCGTCGACCGCGGCGTCGATGACCGCGGCGGCCTCCTCGGTCCAGCGACCGATCGTGCCGTCCTCGAACCGTCCGCCGGACTCGCCATGACCGGAATAGTCCAGCCGGCAAAAGGCGAGCGCCTGTTTTTCGGCCAGATGCGCCAGGCGCTCGGCCTTGGTTCCGCGCATGTCCGACCGGTAGCCGCCGAGCCAGACGAGCGTCGGTGCGTCACCCGCCTGGGTGCGAAAGGCGATCGTGCGGGCGTTCGACCCGGAGCCGACGGTGATGGTGCGCGGCTGTTCCGTCTTGGTCTCTGACTGCATGATCGTCGCGGTCCTTTCGTTGCCGGATTGATGGGCGGGACTGGCGAAGCCGGTTGGCAGGTTCCATGTTCGATGGTGTCGGACGGTGACCGTCCGTGCGCTAATGACGCGAAGAACGAGCTGACGAAAGGGTCGCCACGACCGTCATGGCAGCTTTTTATCGCCGTGGGCGTGCCATTCGCCGATGTCGATGCTATAGAGGACGCCGCTGATTGGGCGCGTGATGAAACTTTGACGTTCGGTTTTCCCATAAGGCAGGGGAATCCGGCAGCCGTTGGCGTTTTTTCATGGTCCACCCGGAATCGTCAATAACAGGAGAGAACGACCATTCGCAGACCATTTCGTGCACCGCCGACCCAGAAAGAGGGGCCGCGCTCCAACAAGGAGATTCGCGTTCCGCAGGTTCAGTTGATCGATACCGAGGGAACGAACCTCGGGCCTGTGGCGACGCAGGACGCTTTGACGATGGCCGAGGACGCGGGATTGGATCTCGTCGAGATCGTGCCGACCGCCAATCCGCCGGTCTGCAAGATTCTCGACCTGGGCAAGCTGAAATACGAGAGTCAGAAGAAGGCCGCTGAGACGCGACGGCGCCAGAAAACCATCGAGGTCAAAGAGATCAAGATGCGGCCGAACATCGATGAACACGACTACGAGACTAAGATGAAGTCGGTCCGTCGCTTCTTCGACGAGGGCGACAAGGTCAAGGTCACGTTGCGGTTCCGTGGGCGTGAAATGGCCCATCAGGAACTCGGCATGCGGCTTCTCAACCGCGTTCGCGAGGAAACGGCTGAAATCTCGAAGGTCGAGGCCGAGCCGAAGCTTGAAGGCCGACAGATGATGATGGTCTTGGCACCGCGAGGCTGAAACGGCTCATCGCGGTACACACCTTGCGGCGCGGGGAATGGAACACCCTGCCGCCGCTCGCCTGGCCGCCCGGGCGAAATCCCGGCCTGATTCTGTGGCGCCGAACGCTGGCGGCCTTTCGCCTAGGTGGGCCTATCGATTTGCCGCCGAGGCGCGCAGCGCATTCGTGTTGTCGTATGATGGTTCGCAATCCCCGATGATCGCCACGAGGGTTTCCTCGACACCCTTGGCCAACGCGTTGAACCGTCTGCTTCCAGCCCTGCGCCCCACGGCGCGAAGCGTGACCGGCAGCGGAGCCGTGCATCGGACCCCTTTGAGGTCGACGGTCTCCACGTCGCTTTCCCCGTATACGATACGGCTGGCTGCCAGACGCAGGCGGTCATTATCGTTGTTGACGGCCGCACGCAACGAGCCGCGGCACCCCAGCGGAGCGAAGAACCGGCGGGTGGTGACGATCTCCTCGGCGGCCGTGTTCACGGCCAAGGGCCTCAGGCCTGCCGACAACAAGACGACCCCGACGGACAGTTCGTCCCAGATCGACTCGATCGTCGCCCGGTCGGGTTGCTCGGTCGTGCCAAGGCCGTACGAGATCAGAAACGACCGTCGCAGATCCGGCGCCAGCCGGCGCAGAAGCGTAGCGATGGCCGCGTCGTATCGATCGCCGAGCGGGAGCGGAACCTGAACCGACAGAACCCAGAGGCGGGAGGCTCGCCGATGAAGGACGATCCCCGCC
>DRFF01000137.1 GCA_011050685.1 Aurantimonas coralicida | reverse complement strand
TCGAAACGTTCGACCGAAAGCCCGGCCGGAATCAACGACGAAAGCGAAATAGCACTGGGCATGTGGCCGTTCTCCTCTTCGGAAAATCGCCATACGGCCCCTCAACTGCATCGGGATTGAGTCAGTCCCCCTCTTCGACGCCGATAGGGGGGCCCGTTTGGACGCCGATTGACACTACAAGGATGTGGATATGGTCGCGATGGAGGACCTGAAATGACCTCGCTTTTCGATCTTTCGGGCAAGCGCGCCTTCGTCACCGGCGCCAACACCGGCATCGGCCAGGGCATCGCCGTCGCGCTGGCCGAGGCCGGCGCCACGGTGGTCTGTGTTGGGCGTTCGTCGATGCGCGAGACGCTGGCGCGGATCAAGGCCGTCGGCGGCACGGGCGCGGAACGTTTGGCCGACCTATCCGACACAAAGGCGGCGGTCGCCCTGTTCGAAGCGGCGGCGAGCGACGAGGGACCGTTCGACATCCTCATCAACAATGCCGGGATCATTCGCCGCGCCGACGCGACCGATTTCACCGAACAGGATTGGGACGACGTTCTCGACCTCAACCTCAAGACGGCGTTCTTCCTGGCGCAGGCCCTCGGCAAGGCGGCGATCGCCGACGGCCGGCACGGATCAATCGTCAACATCGCCTCGGTGCTGTCGTTTCAGGGTGGCATCCGGGTGGCGAGCTACACCGCCTCGAAAGGCGGCATGGCCGGCATTACGCGGCTTCTGGCCTGCGAGTGGGCCGACAAGGGCGTCAACGTCAACGCGATCGCGCCGGGCTATATCGACACCAACAACACCGAGGCGCTGCGCGACGATCCTGACCGTTCGGCGGCGATCCTCGCGCGCATTCCGGCAGGGCGCTGGGGCGCGCCGTCCGACATCGGCGGAGCGGCGGTGTTCCTGGCCTCGGCGGCCGCGCGCTACGTACACGGAACCGTCATTCCGGTCGACGGAGGCTGGCTCGCCCGGTGACGAGATCGGCGTTTGAATCGCTGCCGCATCTTCGCGAAGGCAGACTAGCTGCTTAGCGCCGGTCGATCACCAAAAGCTGCCGGTCAGCTGTCAGCCCCTTACCGCTTTCCCAGAGCATCGAGAAAAAGCGACGGTCCTCCGAGCTGGCCGCCCTTGAGAACGACCTCAAGGCCGTCGAATTCCGGCGATCCGCTGTGACACCGGCAGATTGGCACGCCCTTGCCGAGGGGGTGGGCGATTTCCAACGCCGTCACCGGCGATGCTTCGAGGACCCGTCCCGACGTGTCGCCGCCGGCCACGACGACCCGGCGCAGGCCGAGGCGCGGTACGGCCTCGGCCGCTATGCGGCCCAGAGCGCGACCAATGGCGTCCTGCGCTTCGGAAAAGGGAATGCACCGTTCGGTGGCAAGAGCCCTGAGTGCGGCGAAAGCTGGATCGTCGATGGTCTTGGCCGCGAACACGACAGCCCCTGCGGCTCGACCCAATGCTGCGTCGATCGCCCGTTGGATCCGTTCGATCTCGAGCGGCGCGGTGGCCGGGTCGATCGCCTTCGCGACATCCAGGCGGATCGTTTCGAAACCGTTCGCCTCGGCGACCTCGATCTGCTCCGCGGTGACTGGCGAGCAACTGCCGGACAACACCAGAAGCCGTTCAACGGGCGGCACCGGTGGAAAGCTCTCCGCGATCGCGGGCAGAAGCCCGGTTTGACGCCAATGCGCCACCAATGCGTATTGAAGACCCGACGAAGAGGCGCTGAACACGGACCCGTCACCGCCCTCCCACACGAGGCGTCCCGCTTCCGCCTGGGTGGCATCGTCGGCGACGTCGATGAAGACCACCGTTCCGCGCTGTTGCCTTGCTTGCGCCGCGCCTTTCATGGCCATCCCGTTCGCGAGGGCCGCGACATCGATCGATAAGATGCTTCTGTCGGTCTGCGCCGCCAGATGAAGGCGGAGATCGGCCTCTTTCATCGGCGTTACCGGATGCCGCGACATCGTCGGATGCCGGTCAATGCGGTAACGGTCGGCGCCGGCCGCCGCGAACAGGTTGGCGAAGACTTGCCAACGGCCGAGCTGCGGCGCGCCCACGATCGATGGCGACCATGCACCTCCAACGATCGCGTCGCCAATATCGATCGCCCGCCCGATCGAGCCGATATTCGTCGACGAATCGAAGGTGGAGCAGACCTTGTACTGAAGAATTCTCGGAGAAAGCGCGGCGAGCGCTCGAAACGGACCTGGCAGATGCTCATCCATCCATTCCGGAGATCGCGAGCGAGCCGTTCCCGCGATCCCGATGACCGGATAGTCGGCGAAACGGGCGAGATCGTCGGCGTCCGGCGTTCGTGTAAAGAGAATGGTGCGCAATCCCGCGAAGGCGGTAACCTCCATGGCGTCGGTCGAGCCCGTGAAATCATCTCCGTAGAAGGCGAGAAGAACGCCGGCGGGAAGGCTCGCAGTCATGCGAATTTCTTGACTGCTGCGGCCAGATCCGGTGACGCCGCGGCCGCCTTGTGCAGCGGCACGCCCTGCATCGCCGCGTCCCAGGCTTCTCTCAGAGAGCGCACACCTGCCGCGATGCCCGACGGATGCGCGACGATACCCCCGCCAGCGCAGTAGATCAGGTCTCGTGAGCCGAGACGCTTCCACGTTCCCTCTGCCTGCTTCACGCTTTGCCCCGACGAAAACACCGGCATGACGAGGTCCGGACGGGTTTCCGAAACGGGGCTTAGGCAGGCTTTGGCCGACGCGATGACGCTGTCGTCAGGCTCCCAGAACTTGTTCGACAATCCGTTGACATGCATGTGGTCGACGCCGATGAGGCGCCAGAGCTTCTGCCAGGCGATGTAGGACCAGCCATTGTCCGGCGAGCGCCCGAGATATCCCCAGCCGTTGCGGTGTGCGTGAATCGGAAGGCGGGCGTGACGGCGCAACGCGGTCATTCCCGTGAGTCCGATGCTGTTGAGGCTCACCATGACGCAGGTGCCGCCAAGCTTTTCGACGAGGTCGTGTCGGCGCAGCATCTCGTCCATCTCGCCGGTCAGGTTGACGGCGTACATCACTTTGCGACCTGTCCGATCTGCGTGGCGCGCGATGACCGCCATCACCGCAGCGAGCCGCTCCTCGAATGGGCAATGGGACCCATCGGCCTGTAGTTCATCGTCCTTGATGAAGTCGATGCCGCCTTCGCACAATTGGTCGACGAGAGCCGCGGTTTCGGCGGGGCCGAGACCGACCGAGGGCTTCACGATGGTGCCGATCAGCGGCCGCTCCGCGACACCCGCAAGTCGTCGCGTGCCGTCTATGCCGAAGGCGGGGCCGGGATACCGCTCGGCAAAGGCGCAAGGTAGATGGAGGTCGACGAGCTTGAGACCGGCGACCTCCCGCAATTCGAAGAGGTTGCCGGCGACAGTGGCGACAAGGTTGGGCAGCGATGGCCCGATATTGGCGAGCGGCCAGGATAAGGTCATGGCGAAGGACCGCGAGACGTCGCCGGTGGCGCCGGGCAACGGTGCCAGACCACTGTCCTCGATCTCCTCGAGGCGATCGACCCGGGCGGCCGACCGTGCCTTGAGTTCCGCGCTTTCACCCGGGATCGCCACGAACGTTCCAGACGACTGCTCGCCGGCGATAATGTCCGCCACGCGCCGGGGATCCTGCGCGGTCCTGAGAACATATTCGGCGACTATGCGCTGATCCGTCATGGTGTCCCCCGTCCACTAGTTGCTGGTGATGGCGCCGACACCTTCGAGCCACGCGCGATAATCGCGCAGGCCCTCCCGGATGTTGGCGAAACGGGGCGCAAAGCCGAGGCGAGCACGCGCCTTGGAGATGTCGAGCGGGGCCCCGCGCTCAAAGAACAGGCCGGGTCCGATCGCCATGTTGCTGTCATGGCCGACAATTTCGGAAACGTGGCCGACGATGTCCCGGTGCGGGACGGCTATCCCGCAGGAGATGTTGAAAGCCTCGCCCGCGACCTCCGCCGGGGCGTCGAGCAACGCGACGACGCCGGCCGCAGTGTCCCGGACATGGGTCCAATCCAGCGATTGATCGCCCCCGTTCGGCGAGCTGATGTCAGTCAGTCCTTCCAGGGGCCCGAACATCGCCTGATAGAGCACATGCATTCGTGACGGCAACTTGCCGGGACCATAGACGAAGTAGAGGCGCGCATTGCGCACGTCGATGCCATAGGTCTGACCATATTGCAGCGCCAGCACCTCGTTCGAGGCCTTCGTCGCGCCGTAGAGGTCGGTGACCTTGACCAACGTCTCCTCGGTCTGGCCGCCGGGCTGATCCCCGTAGATTGCGCCGGAGCTCAGATTCACGAACTTCGGAACGCCGAGGATGCGGCAGGCCTCAAGGACGTTCAACATTCCGACTGTATTGATCTGAATATTGCGGAACGGACGTTTGGCGAAGTTGGGACCGGCGATGACGGCGACTCCAAAGACCACCGCGTCGATCCGGCCTTCGTAGGCCTTCATGCGTTCGAACAGCGTATGGACATCGAGGACGTCGACATTCTCGAAGGTTAGCCGATCGCGGTGGGCCTCGAGATAATCGAGGCCCAGGCCGTCGAGCCCGGTTGCGCCCAGATCGAAAATCACGACGTCTTCGCCGCGTGCCGCCAGATCGTGCGAGATCCAGGACCCGACATGTCCCAACCCGCCGAAGACGAGAGTTGTCATCAGAATGCTCCGCTGGTGAGAAGAAAGGTGAGGCTCAGTTCAGGAGAAGGTTCGGAACCGCCAGGACGAGCCAGGGCACGAAGGTGATCGCGATCAGCATCGCGAACAACGGAATGTAGAAGGGCAGGATTTCCTTCACGAGGGTGCCGAACGGAATGTCGGCAACCCGTTGAACCGTGAAGAGCACCGTTCCCACCGGCGGCGTTATCAGTCCGATCATCAGGTTGAAGATCATCATGACGCCAAAGTGGACCGGATCGATCCCATAGCTGACGACCAGGGGCGTCAGGATCGGGGTAAGGAGAAACAACGCCGGAACCGAGTCGATGAAGCACCCGATCAGAAGGATGAACACGTTCAGGAGAGCAAGCAGGACATATTTGTTATCGATATTGGCTCCGAGATATTCGATGATCTGGGAGGTGACCTGGTAGCGCGCCAAAACCCAGGCATAGAGCGCCGAGCCGGCGATGATGATGAGCAGCGCCGCCGTGTCGACGGCGGTCTCCTTGCAAATCACCCAGAACTCCCGGACGGAGATCGTGCCGTAGACGAAGAAGGCGATGAGCGTGCAATAGACGACCGCGATCGCCGAGGCCTCGGTCGGCGTGAAGACGCCGGAAAGGATGCCGGCGATAATGATCACCGGCGTCAGGATGGGCAGAAATCCCGACATGCAGGCGGCCGCGATCTGGCGCAGCGTGGCGCGCTGGGCGACCGGATAACCGCGCTTGTGCGAAAGATAGGCGACAAGGGCCATCAGCCCGAGGCCCATCAGGATGCCCGGAAGAATAGAGCCCAGGAAGACGGCTGCGATCGAGACGTTGGCGAGCGCGCCGTATATCACGGCGGGAATGCTCGGCGGGATGATCGGGCCGATCGTCGCCGAACTGGCCGTCACGGCGGCGCTGAAGCCGCGGTCGTAGCCGTCGCGCTCCATGGCACGCATCTGAAGCGGGCCAAGCCCGCCCGCGTCCGCGACGGCGGACCCGGACATGCCGGCAAAGATCATGCTGGAAAGGACGTTGACGTGGCCAAGGCCCCCGCGAAGATGGCCGACCAGCGACCGCGCGATATTGAACACGCGATCCGAAATGCCCGACGCGTTCATCAAGCGACCGATCAATAGAAAGGCCGGGATAGCGAGAAGGGTGAAGCTGTTGACGCCGTAAAGCGTCCGTTGAGCCAGCATTTCATAGGGAATGCTATCGACGCCGCGGGTGGAGGCAAGAACGGCGAGCGATGCGCCGATCATCGCGAAGCCGACGGGCACGCCGATGAACAGCAGGACGAGCAGCGTGCCGAAAAGCGCAAGAAAGATGATCATGACCGCTTCCCCGTCCGCGTTCCGCGGAACGCTCCGACGATGTCCTTGAGGAGAAGGGAAATCAGCATGACGATGCCGATCGCCTGAATGAGGTAAAGATTGGCGAAGGACACGGGAATGGTGCTTGCGCTGACATGCTGAGTGCGGCCCATCATCTGATAGGCGCCGACGACGACCGTCATCGCGATCCCGGCGGTGAGAACGTCTCCGATGATGTCGAACCAGCGCCGGACGCGGTCCGACAAAAGATCAAGGACGATGGTAATCCGGATCTGCGCGCCATATCGCTGGGCGATCGCCGCGCCGAAGAAGATTTCGGCGATGAACAGGAAGCGGGAGGTCTCGTCGGTCCAGGGTACGCCAATGCCAAGCACATAGCGCGAGACGACCTGAACGAACATGACGGCCAGCATCGCCACGAAGGCGGTCGTCATCAGGACCTCGACGGCCTGCCAGAAATAGCCTGCAGCCTTGCCTGGGACACCGGTGCGGACATCTTCGATCGGCGACACCGCGCGATCCTTTCAGTTGTGGTCGATCGCCGGCGCGCCCGCCACCAGGGCAAGCGCGCCGAAGTGTCGGATGCGCGTTTAGTTCAGCTTGGAAAGAACGTAGTCCTTGACCTCGGGGGCATAGCCCTCCGCGATCTTGCGGATCGCCGGGGCTGCCTTGGCGCGAAAGGCCGCGACGTCGGGCTCGACCACCGTCATGCCCTTTTCCTGAAGCTGCTCGAAGAGCTGAGCCTGCTTGCTGGTGACGAGTTCGTCGCCCCACGCGATTGCCTCGTCGATGGCGTCCTGAATCATCGTCCGGTCTTCTTCTGACAAGCCCTGATAGAAGTCCTCGTTCATCAGCCAATGGAAGAACGAATAGACGTGCTGCGTCTTGCTGACGTGGGACTGCACTTCATACAGCTTGCCCGACCAGATGTAGTCGACGGGATTTTCCTGCATGTCGATGACGCCTGTCTGCAGCGCGGTGTAGACTTCGGGCCAGGCAATCGGGCTCGGCAGAGCGCCGATTTCGGTCCAGATATCGATCCAGGGGGCGATCTCCGGAACCCGCATGCGGACGCCTTGAACATCGTCCGGGGTCTCGACCGGGTTTTTGGACGTCAGGTTGCGGGGATTGCGCACCGAGATCCCGACAAGACGTATGTTGCCGCTCTCGACCACCGCTTCGCGAAGGCGCTCGCCGATTTCGCCCTCATAGACCTTTTTGGCTTCCGCGCTGGAGTTGAAGACGAAGGGCAGGTCCGCCGCCGCGTATTGAGGTGCGTAGAGTGTCATCGGCATCGAGCCGCCCAGCGCGATCTGGTACTCGCCGCTGCTGGCGCCTTCCAGATGATCGCGTTCGCCGCCGACTTCGGTGCCGAGCAGCGAGACGGTAAACTTGCCGTCCGACTTTTCCTCGATGTTCTTCTTCAACCGTTCGCCGACCTGGAACATCTCGTGCCCCGGCTCGACGTGGAGCGCGATCGCAAGTTCCTCAGCGAGGGCCGGGAATGCCACGGTGGCTGCGCTCAAGGCCAGAGCCACAAATAAAGATTTCCGCATGAGGAACCTCCCAATTCATGCAAAGCGGACCTCATCCCTCCCGGATGAAAGTTCCGTCCGCAAACTGGTCCGACCATCAGACGTTCCAGTCAGCTGATGACTTCTTGGCGCAGCGACGCTAGGCTTGTCAACGGGGGTCGTGCATCAATGTGTCGATGTCCGCGACAGGGAGAGCGCATTGGCCGTTGAAATCGAAAACTCCAGACCCACCAGGCATGGTCGCGAAGGACGCATCGTGAAGCGTCGTCGCATGCACGAAGACCTGGTGGAGATGCTGGCGACGGACATTCGCGAAGGCGTCTATACGGTTGGCGACGCACTTCCCTCCGAACGCGATCTGATGGACGAGTTCGGTGTCTCTCGCTTGACGGTCCGCGAGGCGACGGCGGCGTTGGAAAGCAAAGGACTAATTGAAACCCGCCCTGGAACGCGCGCCCGCGTTTGCGGCCCACGCCCTGACTTTCTGCTGGGCATGCTTTCGGAAGCGGCAGCCTTTCACCTCGGGGAGCCCGGTGGGCTGCGCTCCTTCATGGAAATTCGCGGGATCGTCGAGACGGGTGTCGCCCGGATCGCGGCAGAAAGGATCACCGACGAGCAGATTGAGGGCCTCAAAAGCGAGCTCGGTCGCAATCGCAAGGCTGTTGGCGATATGGCCGAATTCGGCCGGACCGACGTCGAGTTTCACTCGGCGATCGCTCGTATCGTCGAGAATCCCATCGTCGACGGGTTCTTCATCGCCGTCGACGAATGGCTTCGCGAGGTCCGTCGAACGAGTTTGCTCAACGACGGCCAGATGGAAACGGCTTACGCCGCGCATGTGCGAATCTTCGCCGCTCTCGAATTGCGCGACCCAGACCGGGCATCAGCGGAAATGCGGGAACATCTGGGTCAGCTATCGCGCATTTATCCACCGACTCCGGTCGAGCCAACGGCAGTGGAACCATCGCGGAAAGCGGCGCCATGAATCGGGAAGGCGGATCCTCGAGCGGATACCGTAGATCCTGAAGCGCCGACACGGCACAGCGTCGACTTTCCCCGAGTTGCGCGTTCCGCTCGGCGCCTAACTTTGGTCGTTCGTGAAGGCGGAGCGTCTGCGCGATAGCGGACGTCGCGTGTGAGGTTTCAGTCGTCCCGTTCTGTTTTCCATTGCCGTTATTGCGTCGAAGGGGCTATCAACCACCCTAAACCATCACGCTGCCATATGAATTTCCGCAGCAGCGCACGTCCGAGTTAGAAAGAGCCGAACTATTTATGTCAGCTCCAACCGAGCCCTCCGATAAATTGCCCGTCCTCGTGGTCGAGGATGAATATCTCGTCGCGCTCTATCTGGAGGACGCGTTGGATGATCTCGGATACCGGTGTTGCGGCGTCGCCGGAACACCTGAGGAAGCGCTCTCGATGGCCGAATCGGAGCGCCCGGCAATCGCGTTGGTGGATATCGGCCTGCGCGGCGGCGGTGACGGCATTGCCCTTGCAAGCGGGCTGCGGGATCACTTTGGGGTGGCCGTCATCTTTCTTTCCGGGTCGAGCGATCCGGAAACGCGGCGGCGTGCCGAAGTGGCCCAGCCGCGAGGCTTTCTATCCAAGCCCTGCATGGACGACGAGCTTGCCGCCGCGCTCCGGTCGGCGCTCGCCGCGCCCCCGTCGGTCTGACGGCACGATGCCCCCCTTCCACGATCCGCGTCACTTTGGCGCGCTATCCATTAAAACGACCGGGTGAGCGAAAAGGCCCCCGCATAAAATTTGTTTGGGAGATCACTCAATGGACGCTGCTGTCGCTGAAGAGATGCTCGATTCACGCCAGTTGCTGAAGGTGCTCCGGGCCTTTCGCAAGGGCGATTTCTCGGTGCGCCTGCCGACCGATCTGATTGGCGCCGATGGCGCGATCGCGGAAGCCTTCAATGACGTGGTCGAGCTCAACCAGGAGATGACGAAGGAGTTGAGCCGCCTGAGTACGACGGTCGGCAAGGACGGTAGGACCAGCCAACGCGGGAAGCTGGATGACGCCAAGGGGGGGTGGGCCACTTGCATCGACTCCGTCAACAGCCTGATCGGCGACATGGCGCAGCCGACCGAGGAGGTTGCCCGGGTCATCGGCGCGGTCGCGGAAGGTGACTTGTCGCAAACCGTGGCGTTGGAGATCGACGGACGCCCGCTGAAGGGCGACTTCCTGAAAAAGGCCAAGACCGTCAACACCATGGTCGAGCGACTGGGTGTCGTGTCCTCCGAAGTCACGCGCGTGGCGCGCGAGGTCGGCACCGAGGGCAAGCTCGGCGGCCAGGCCAAGGTAAAGGGTGCCGCCGGCACCTGGAAGGACCTGACCGACAACGTCAACGCGATGGCCACCAATTTGACCGGGCAGGTCCGCAACATCGCCGAAGTAACGACGGCAGTGGCGCGGGGTGACCTGTCGAAGAAGATCACCGTCGACGTGAAGGGCGAGATTCTCGAGCTGAAGAACACCATCAACACGATGGTCGATCAGCTCAACTCCTTTGCCTCGGAGGTGACGCGCGTCGCCCGCGAAGTGGGTACAGAGGGTAAGCTCGGCGGACAGGCCAAGGTCGAGGGCGTCGCCGGCACCTGGAAGAACCTGACCGACAACGTCAACTCGATGGCGGGCAATCTGACCGTCCAGTTGCGCGACGTGTCGAAGGTCGCGACGGCGATCGCCAGCGGCGACATGACCCAGAAGATCACCGTCGATGTGCAGGGCGAGATCCTGCAGATCAAGGACGTGATCAACCTGATGGTCGACCAGTTGTCGTCCTTCGCTTCCGAGGTGACGCGCGTCGCGCGCGAGGTCGGCACCGAGGGCAAGCTGGGGGGGCAAGCCAAGGTCGAGGGTGTCGCCGGCACCTGGAAAGATTTGACCGACAACGTCAACGCGATGGCCACCAATTTGACCGGGCAGGTCCGCAACATCGCCGACGTGACCACAGCCGTCGCCCGTGGCGATCTGTCGAAGAAGATCACCGTCGACGTGAAGGGCGAGATCCTCGAGCTGAAGAACACCATCAATACGATGGTCGACCAGTTGTCCTCCTTCGCCTCTGAAGTGACGCGCGTCGCGCGCGAGGTGGGAACCGAGGGCAAGCTCGGCGGTCAGGCCAAGGTCGAGGGCGTCGCCGGCACCTGGAAAGACCTGACCGACAACGTCAACTCGATGGCCGGCAATCTGACGGTGCAGCTCCGCGACGTCTCGAAGGTCGCGACGGCGATTGCCAGCGGCGATCTCACCCAGAAGATCACCGTCGATGTGCAGGGCGAGATCCTGCAGATCAAGGACGTGATCAACACGATGGTCGATCAGTTGTCGTCCTTCGCGTCCGAGGTGACGCGCGTCGCCCGTGAGGTCGGAGCCGAGGGCAAACTCGGCGTCCAGGCCAAGGTCGAGGGCGTCGCCGGCACCTGGAAGAACCTGACCGACAACGTCAACTCGATGGCCGGCAATCTGACCGTCCAGCTACGCGACGTGTCAAAGGTCGCGACCGCGATTGCCAGCGGCGACATGACCCAGAAGATCACCGTCGATGTGCAGGGCGAGATCCTGCAGATCAAGGACGTGATCAACCTGATGGTCGACCAGCTGTCGTCCTTCGCTTCCGAGGTGACGCGCGTCGCGCGCGAGGTCGGCACCGAGGGCAAGCTCGGCGGCCAGGCCAAGGTCGACGGTGTCGCCGGCACCTGGAAGGATCTGACCGACAACGTGAATGCGATGGCGACCAACCTGACCGGACAGGTCCGCAACATCGCCGACGTCACCACCGCCGTTGCCCGCGGCGATCTGTCGAAGAAGATCACCGTCAATGTGAAGGGTGAAATCGAGGAACTGAAGAACACCATCAACACGATGGTCGATCAGCTCAATTCCTTCGCCTCGGAGGTGACGCGCGTCGCCCGCGAGGTTGGCACGGAGGGTAAGCTCGGCGGCCAGGCCAAGGTCGACGGTGTCGCCGGCACATGGAAGGACCTGACCGACAATGTGAATGCGATGGCGACCAATTTGACCGGGCAGGTCCGCAACATCGCCGACGTCACCACTGCCGTCGCCGGCGGCGATTTGTCGAAGAAGATCACCGTCGACGTGAAGGGCGAGATTCTCGAGCTGAAGAACACCATCAACACGATGGTCGATCAGCTCAATGGCTTCGCCTCGGAGGTGACGCGCGTCGCGCGCGAGGTCGGCACCCAGGGAAAGCTGGGCGGACAGGCGCATGTCGAGGGCGTCGCCGGCACCTGGAAGGACCTGACCGACAACGTGAACATGATGGCGACCAACCTAACCAACCAGGTGCGGGGCATCGCCCAGGTCGTCACAGCGGTCGCCAACGGTAATATGAAGCGCAAGCTGACCGTCGACGCCAAGGGCGAGATCGCCGAACTGGCGGAGACGATCAACGGCATGATCGACACGCTGGCGACCTTCGGCGATCAGGTCACCGACGTTGCCCGCGAAGTGGGCATCGAGGGCAAGCTCGGCGGCCAGGCCAAGGTGCCGGGCGCCGCCGGACTGTGGCGCGACCTCACCGACAACGTGAACCAGCTCGCCGACAATCTGACCACCCAGGTGCGCGCGATCGCCGAGGTGGCAACGGCCGTGGCCGACGGCGACCTGACCCGCTCGATCGCCGTCGAGGCGTCGGGCGAGGTCGCCGCGTTGAAGGACAACATCAACCAGATGATCGGTAATCTGCGCGAGACGACCGCGTACAACACCGAGCAGGACTGGCTGAAGACGAACCTGGCGCGCTTCACCCGCATGATGCAGGGCGAGCGCGATCTGGTCACAGTGTCGAATCTCGTCTTGTCCGAGCTCGCGCCCCTTGTCGGCGCCCAACAGGGGGTCTTCTACACAGCGAGAGACGAGGAGAACGAGAACAATAGCCGGGAAACTGTGCTCGGCCTCTTGGCCAGCTATGCCTACAAGGAGCGTAAGTCACTCTCCAGCCACTACCGGCTGCGGGAGGGCCTCGTCGGCCAATGCGCCTTCGAGCGGCAACGCATTCTTCTGACCGATGTGCCGAGCGACTACATCCAGATCAATTCCGGTCTCGGCGAGGCGCCGCCACTCAACATCGTCGTCTTGCCGGTGCTGTTCGAGGATGAAGTCCGGGCCGTGCTCGAACTCGCGTCCTTCAGCCGTTTCAGCGAGACGCATCTGTCGTTCCTCGATCAGCTGACCGAGAGCATCGGCATCGTCCTGAACACGATCGCCACCAATACGCGCACCGAGGATCTGCTCACCCAATCCCAGCGCCTGACCACGGAACTGCAGAGCCAGCAGGAAGAGCTGCGGACCACCAACGACAGGCTTGAGCAGCAGGCGACCACCCTGCGCCAGTCGGAGGAGCTGCTGAAAAACCAGCAGGAGGAACTTCAGGGCAAGAACGACGAATTGCAGGAGAAGGCACACCTGCTGGCGATCGAGAAAAAGCAGGTCGAGGCCACGAACCAGGAGGTCAAGCGCGCCAAGCAGGCCGTCGAGGAAAAGGCGGAGCAGCTGGCACTGACGTCCAAGTACAAGTCCGAGTTTCTCGCCAACATGTCCCACGAGCTGCGCACGCCGCTCAACAGCATGCTGGTGCTGTCCAAACTCCTCGCGGACAACGCCGACAAGAACCTTTCCGGCAAACAGGTCGAGTTCGCCCGCACCATTCGCTCGTCGGGCAACGACCTGTTGTCGCTGATCAACGAAATCCTCGATCTATCGAAAATCGAATCCGGCGCCATGACGGTCGAAATTCGCGAACTGCACTTCGCCGATCTCAAGGAGCACCTGAAGCGCACCTTCGATCCGGTCGCTACCGAGAAGGGCTTGAAATACTCGATCGACTTCGACGCTTCGCTGCCGTCGCTGATCTATACAGACGAGATGCGGCTTCAGCAGGTCTTGCTCAATCTCCTGTCGAATGCCTTCAAATTCACCCACGAGGGCGGTGTCTCCATCAAGGGGCGCATCGCCACCCAGGGGTGGAGCAGCATTCACCCGGTGCTGTCCACGACCGACCAGGTCATCGCCTTCACCGTTACCGATACCGGGATCGGCATCTCCGAGGAAAATCAGAAAGCCATCTTCGAGGCTTTCCAGCAGGCGGACGGGTCCACCAGCCGGAAATATGGCGGCACGGGGCTCGGTCTGTCGATCTGCCGTGAAATCGCGCGGTTGCTGGGCGGAGAGATCACCGTCGACAGCACTCCCGGAAAAGGCAGCAGCTTCACGCTTTTCCTTCCTCTCGATCTCGAGCCGGTCGAGGCAGAGAAACGCGGCGATCGCTCAGGCGCGTCGGTTGCATCCGGGAAGACGGCGATTGAGTTCGAAGGAGCCGACGTACCGCTGCCGCGAGCGGTCGTCGACGATCGCGGAGACCTCGACGGCTCCGCTCCGGCCGTTCTCATCGTCGAAGACGATGTCAATTTTGCCAATGTGCTGCTGGATGTCGTCCGCGACACCGGCATGAAGGGCGTGGTCGCTGGGCGCGGCTGGGAAGTGGTGACGATGGCGAGCAAGCTGCCGATCGACGCCATATCGCTCGATATCGGTTTGCCTGACATCGACGGATGGGCCTTGCTCGACAGGGTCAAGCACGAGGTCGGCACGCGCCATATCCCGGTGCACATCATTTCCGTGCAGGAACAGCGTCGGCGCGGCCTCAACATGGGCGCCTACGGGTTTACCAGCAAACCGGCCGAACGGGAGGAACTGCTCGCCGCCTTCCACCGCCTCAAGGACTTCGTCGGACGGCCCGAACGGCGTCTTCTGGTCGTTCGAAGCGACGGCGGTGACGCGTCTCTCGATGATCTGCTTGGCAAGCAGACAAATGTCGTCGTCAAAACCGCCAAGCCGGCCAGCGCCGTGAAAGACGTGGAATCGGGGCCCTACGACTGTGTTGTCGTCGACTGTTCGTCGGCGCCCGCGCAGGCGGTCAAATTCCTGCGCGACCTCTCCAACGCCGCTTTACCGAATGGCGTGCCGGTCATCGTTTATGCTCCGAAGGACCTGTCGGCAAAGAATACCGAAATCTTGCAG
Source organism: Aurantimonas coralicida (assembly GCA_011050685.1). Classification (GTDB taxonomy): domain Bacteria; phylum Pseudomonadota; class Alphaproteobacteria; order Rhizobiales; family Rhizobiaceae; genus Aurantimonas; species Aurantimonas coralicida_A. Next base: position 5,755 of record DRFF01000137.1, on the reverse strand, counting down.
GCACCGATGCCCAGGATCAACAGGCGTGTCGTCGCCAGCCCCGACGCGCTGCTGAACGAAGCGGCGCTGTTCCTGCATCAGCGGGTGACCGATATGGCCGGCCCCACGCAGCAAGCCGTCGAGCGGCTCGAGCGTGAGGATACCGCTCTCGCCGGCACACGGGTGGCGATTATCGACGACGACATTCGCAACATTTTCTCGCTGACCAGCGTTCTCGAACAGTACGGGGTCGAGGTTTTCCATGCCGAGGACGGTCGTGGTGGCATCGATCTCGTGCGCAAAACAAAGGGACTGAACGCTGTCCTCGTCGACATCATGATGCCGGAAATGGATGGCTACGAGACGATCCGGCGGATTCGCGGTCTTGGCGGCGTGGTCGGGAAACTGCCGCTGATCGCGGTGACTGCCAAGGCGATGAAGGAGGATCGCCAGAAATGCCTCGACGCGGGAGCCTCCGACTATATGGCCAAGCCGGTCGACCCCGAACAACTTATCTCGACGATCAGGGCATGGGTCTACCAGACGCGCGAGGCCGGTGAGTGAAGCGGATGCGGGTGGTTCGATACCGGTGTGTCTCAAACTTCCCACTTGCGCGCGAGAGCCCCGGTAAGTCCTTGAAACATAGAAATATCTTCCCGAAAACCGAGGCCACTCTCCGGGACGACGCTGTCAGCGCAGCTTTTCATGATGGGTATTGATGACTGACACAGCAAACGCCAATTCGCCGGCTCCAGAGGTCATGGCGCCGGTCCGGCCAGCCGTGCTGCTTGTCGACGACGATCCGCGCAATATCGTCGCGTTGTCGGAAGTTCTGTCCGATCTCGACGCCGACGTCGTCTGCGCGACGTCGGGCCTGGAGGCGCTGCGGCTGGTACTGCAACGCGACTTTTGCGCCATCCTCATGGATGTCCGCATGCCCGGAATGGATGGCTACGAGACGGTGGCCATTATCCGGCAACGCGAGAAGTCGCGTCGCGTCCCGGTGATCTTTCTCACCGCCTACGACAAGGACGAGACCCATGTCGTGCGTGGCTATTCCACCGGCGCGGTCGACTACGTCTTCAAGCCGGTCGAGCCGGTAATCCTGTGTGCCAAGGTGTCCGTGTTCATCGAGCTGCACAAGCAGGCCGACGAAATCCGGCGCAAGGCGGAACAGGAACGCCGGCTGCTCGAGGAGAATTTGCGGATACGAGCCGACCACATGGAGGCGGAGCACCAGCTGCGTTCCACCGAGAAGCGCGAGGCGACGGTCATCCGATCGCTTCCGATCGCCGTCTACGAGGCCGAACTTGCCGGTCAGGGAGTGGTCCGCACGTTCCTCCACGACGATAGCGTCAAGCGTCTGCTCGGCTTCGATGCGGCCGACTTCGCCGGCGACACGAAGCTATGGGCCAATCGGATCCACGGCGACGACCTGGACATCGTTCTGGACGCCTTGAAACGCAGTCAGTCGGGTGGCGACTATTCCGTTGAATATCGCTGGCGCTGCGCCGACGGCGTCTTCCGCTACTTCCTCGACCGGGGGGTGGTGGCCCCGGTTCGCGACGAGGAGCAGCCGCGTATCTTCGGCACCATGTTCGACGTTCACGACCGGCGGATGCTGGAGCAGCAATTGCTGCACGCCCAGAAGATCGACGCGGTGGGCAAGCTTACCGGCGGCATCGCCCATGATTTCAACAATATGCTCACCGTGGTCATCGGCAATCTCGATCGCATGCGGCGGACCGAGGATCTGGACGCCCGGACCGCGCGCCGGGCCGATCATGCCCTGCAGGGGGCACTGCATTGCCGGGACATGACCAAGCGGCTGCTCGGGTTCTCCCGGCAGCAGAGCCTGGCGCCGCAGGCCATCGATCTCAACGCGTTGATCCACGGTCTCGCCGACCTTCTATCCCGGACGCTGGGTGAGCGTGTCGACATCAAAACGGAGCTGGCGCAAAACCTGCCGCTGGTCTTTATCGATCCCGGCCAGATCGAGGCGGCGATCCTCAATCTCCTCGTCAATGCGCGCGACGCGATGCCCAAGGGTGGCCGGGTGCTCATCACGACCGCCGATGTGGATGTCAGTAACCCTGGGACTGGGGATAGTCCGGAGCTTCCTGACGGACGCTACGTTGTCCTCGAGGTCGCGGACACCGGCGTCGGGATGTCCGAGGAAGTGCGGGCGAAGGCCTGCGAGGCGTTCTTCACGACCAAGGAAGAGGGCCACGGCACCGGGCTTGGGCTCAGCACGATCCACGGTTTCGTCAAGCAGTCCGGCGGCGGTCTCGGGATCGCCAGCACGCCCGGCGAGGGGACCAAGGTGCGCATCTACCTGCCGCATCACGCAGGCGCCGCCCAACGGACAGCCGACATGTCGGGCGACAAGGCGCATGCCGAGCTGCCACGGGCCCGCGACGGAGACGTCGTGCTACTGGTCGAGGACGAGGTCGCGGTGCGCCAGACGGCCGTCAACGCCTTGAGCGAACTCGGCTATCGGATCATCGAAGCGGACACGGCGGCCGCGGCGCTTCAGGCGCTCGACGAAGCCGAGGACGTGCGGTTGCTGTTCACCGACATCATCATGCCGGGCTCGGACAATGGCTACGAGCTCGCGCTCGAGGCCCAGAGCCGGCGTCCGAATTTGAAGGTTCTGTTCACCTCCGGCTATGGCGGCGAGATTGTCGCCTCCGCGGGTGACGATGCCCTCAAGCCGTTCCTGCGAAAACCCTACCGGGATTACGAGCTCGCTCGCGCCGTGCGGGACGCCATCGATTGATGCTCTGCATTGCCGGATCGCAGCGCAACCCTTTGCCTGTGCCGACTCCAAGACCTCGTTTGCAAGCCAACGCTTGGAGAGGAGGTTTTCGGTCCGCCCCTTTCCCGCAGCGCGTTGAACGTCCGGTCGACATCGCCCAAGCACTGGGGGCGGGGCGGCGGTCGTCCCGATCGACGGAGAATCCTCCGGCGGCCGGATGACCGTCAATCCGGATCCGCCCCTTCGGCCGCCGCAGAAGCGTGCGCTGTCTTCGGCCGGAAATAGCGGCCGACGAGGATCGGCAGCAGAAACCCTCCGATCGCCAGGCTCCAGATGCCGATGGCGAGCGGGAATCGACGAGAGCCCACCAGTCGCGGTTGGAGATCGTCATCTCGCGCCGCAGGTTCACTTCCATGGCATTGCCGAGGAGAACGCCGAGGATGATCGGGACCAGCGGGACGTCGAGCTTGCGCATGATCCAGCCGAGCACGCCGAAGCCGATGGCCGGCTAGATATCGGCTACAACGTCCTCGGCTCCTACGCGCTGAGCCGGCAGGAACAGGCCGATCGTTTTGGCATTGTCTATCCCTCCGATTATACGCTCACCCTGTCACGGGCCGCCTTCGTCCCGCGTCATGCTGAAAATGCCGAGATGGGGAACGCGTTTGTCTCCTTCACGGTATCGCCGCAAGGGCAGCATTTGCTGTCCGGCGCATCCAACCTTTTCGCTCCCGGGTACCGGCCCGCTGGTGCTGGCGGGTAGCGCCGACGGGGCGACGGCTGATGCGACACTGGAAGCCTTCCGGCCGATCGCTTTGACGCCGGCGCAGCTGGCCAGTCTCGACCGGGCGAAGCGTGCCCTTTTTCTCGGCGAGTGGCGCAAGGCGTTCGGCAAAGGAACAGAAAATCCGCCTGCCGTATTTGTGAAGTTGCGCACCCGTCTCCCTCTGGCCGATGGTCGTGGGCGAAGGCGGCGGCAAGGCGCCGATCGGATGATGAGACCTTGCCATAGGGCCTTCGAGTGCTACACTGAGGGTGCAAGTTGCAGCACTGAGGCCAGTAGTTTCAATGGGTTGGCAAAGTTGTGGCGCCGGGTTTGAACCCTGCCGCCCCAGCCAGATAGTCTAATCCATTGAAATCGCTTGATGCCTACTCAGCTGGGGAGCTTTTCCCGCAATTGGGACACAGGACTGCGATACAACCGTGGGACACGGAGTGTCGATCATGGCGATCGGAGCCAATCTCGAGCGGCGAGGGCCGTCTATTACTGGCGCAAGCGCTTGCCGAAAGGCCTTGCGCTGAGAATTGGGGCGAATCATGTAAGATTGAGCCTTCGAACCCGGGAAGTGCGAGAAGCGCGCTATCTTGCCGCGAGTCTCAACGCGAGGGCTGCCCACGTGCTGATGAACGACACTCCCCAGATCGGGCGCGATCAGCTCGATCTCGATCCCGACGAAGCCAGAGCCATTGAGGTCGCGCAGGGCATTCTCGCCAATTTCACGGATGTATTCGACACCGCCCATATGGATGGCTTTCGCGCCAAAATCGGGTTGCAGACGAAGCACGCGGATGATGCCGCGTTGATCGGCGACCTTCTTGCACGCATGGACCGGCAGAAAGCCGACTTCACCTTGACCTTCCGGGGTCTGGGCCGAGCTGCGGAATCCGATCAAGCCGACGCGTCGTTGCGTCTCCTCTTCGATGATCCGACGGCCTATGACGACTGGGCGGCTCGCTGGCGTGCACGTCTCGCGACCGAGCCGAGAGAACCGGGTGAACGCCGGGTCGCAATGGATTCTGTGAACCCGGCGATCATCCCGCGCAATCACCGCGTTGAAGACGCGCTTGCCGCCGCGCTCGCTGGCGATCTAGCGCCATTCGAGCGCCTGAACGAAGCGCTGGCGAAACCTTTCGAGGGTCGGCCGGACTTCGTCGACTATGCAAGCCTTCCGCCGGCGCGCGACGCGGCCTACCGAACGTTCTGCGGGACCTGAGTAATCCGGTCCGCGGGCGCATCGTCATGTTTGGCTAAGCGAGGAACGATCCGTAAATGCCGATGATCGGAATCATCTCGGATACGCATGGATTGCTTCGCCCCGAAGCTATCTCGATCCTTGAAGGGGTTGCGCACATCATCCACGCAGGCGACATCGGCAAACGAGAGATTATTTCTCGCCTTACCGAAATCGCACCTGTCACTGCCATTCGCGGCAACATTGACCATGCCTACTGGGCACGGACCGTCCCGGACACGGTTTGCGTAGAGTTGCTGGGCCGACGCTTCTTCGTCATCCACGATCGCAACGATCTTGCGCCGAGGTGTGGAAGCCGCGCATGTAGTGATAGGGGGCGATCGCCTCGGCGATATTGCAGCCAACCTCGAAGCCCGCGTTGAAGGCCGTGAGGAACCGTTTGCCGTCGACCGGTCTGCCATCTTCGCCGGCCATCAGGTCCGACACACACAAGGCTGCGGTCAGGGGCGGGATCGTCGGATCCACCAGCAAGCCGGGCCGCCCCGGTCCCTCGGCCAGCTGCGTGTCGTCCCAGTCCATCGCGTGGCCCGCCGTCCCGGCCCAAAGCGCTGCCTTTGTCGCCGGCAAAAGCCTGCCCGCGTCGCCAGCATCCGCACCTTGCCGGTCCCGCCTTCGGCGGCGACGAAGCGGTCCAGCGGCGCCATCCCCGGCTGCTCGAACCCCGCCAGCATCACGCCCAGCCCGTCGATGATGCAGCGGCTGGACAGGTGCAGTGCCGCTGCCGTAAGCTTCGCAAATCCCAGCCCGGCAACAAAGCGGACGGCGGCGTCGGTCAGGCCCGACAGGTCCAGTCCGGCCGCAGTCGCGTGGATGTCGATGGTGTGAGGTTAAGTCATCCGGTCTCAGCTCGACTTTGGCCATTCACGCCGGGTAGCCCGCGGCGGCAGTGATGCGTTCAAAGAAGCTGCGAGGAATTTCGAGGGGGTCCCGGTGATCCCAGGACGTTTCAAAAGTCTCTGAGACCCACAACTGGCGACGCACGGTG